>DASYFE010000087.1:0-2679 GCA_036498585.1 Pyrinomonadaceae bacterium
ACCCGTTCGTTTGTTGCCGCGAAACGGGTGGCCACAGAGGGCCACCCCTACAGTTACGCCCAATTCTTATTATTCGTAACGCAGAGTGATCAATGGGTCGACTTTGGTTGCGCGTCGTGCTGGTATGAGACAGGCGACGAGGGCTACGAGAAGCAATACCGCCGGCACCGCAACGAACGTCAAGAGATCAGTCGGCGTCACTTGGAATAACAGGTTGGACATCACGCGCGTGATTGCATAAGCGCCCGCAAGGCCGACAATCGTACCGATCACGACGAGCGTCATCGCGTATCGCAGCACCATCTTCAACACGTCGGCGAGCTGCGCACCGAGCGCCATGCGTATGCCGATCTCGCGCGTGCGCTGCGTCACGACGTACGCCGTAACTCCGTAGATCCCCATCGCCGCCAGCAACAACGCCGCGACTCCAAACACGCCAAAGATCACCAGACTAAACCGGCGCTGATCGAGTGACGACGAAAACACCTGGTCAAGCGTGCGAAACTTGAGCGGCAGTTGCGGGTCGAGCGTTCGCACCGTCTCACGCATCACTGGCACGAGAGAGCCCGGCTCCACGGTGGCACGCGCCACGAGGTTCCAGCTTGACGACGGCAAGCGTTGCAATGCATTGCCGTAAACTGTCGGTCCAACCGCAACGTCGACACCATAGTCATGCACGTCACCGACAACCCCAACGATGTGCAGCAGTCGCAAATCGCCATCCATGTTTCCAAACTGGATCGTTTGTCCGATTACCTCCTCGTTTTCGAAGTATTTCTTCACAAACGACTGGCTCACTACCGCGGCGTTCGGCGCGTTGACCTGATCGGTCGCATCAAACGTGCGGCCGCGCAGCAACGGAATTCCCATCGCCGCAAAGTAACCTGCGCTCGCCAGACGGTATTCTGCCTGGCCCTGTCGTGCCGGATTATTGTTGACGAGAAAATTTCCATCGGGTCCACCGCCCGCGAGCGGCAGGTAGTTGATCGTGCCCGCTGCGATCACGCCGGGCGTGTTGCCGAGACGCTCGAGCAGTTGTTGCTGAAAGAGTCTCTGCCGCTCTTCTTCCGCGGTGAATTTAGTGTCTTCAGCCGGAGCTTCGCCGTGTTCCAGCAAACGATCGTACGACTCCATCAGCTTCTTGTAGCGCGACTCGTCCATGCGCGGGTCTGGCAGCGACAACTCCATCGCCACCGCGCTCTCAGTACGGAAGCCGGGATCGATCTGCAACAGTCGATAAAAACTCTTACCCAGCAAACCTGCACCGACGAGCAAGATCAAGGTCAACGCCATTTGCGCCACCACGAGAAGATTTCGCGAATGCTGGCCCGCGGATCCGAGTGTGGCGCCGCCCGCTTCTCGCAAACTCGCCTCGAGATCCTTCGTCGAGAAACGAAGCAACGGCACGATACCGAGCAATACTGCGATCACTACCGAAAGACCGAGCGTGAAACCAACCACACGCGCATTCACGCCGATCTCACTCATGCGCGGCAACGCTTGCTGATTTAGACCGAGTAACAGGTTGACTCCCCAAAACGCAAATAGCACTCCGAGCGCGCCCGCGATGAGTACGAGCAAAAGGTTCTCGGTGATGAACTGTCGCGCGAGTCGGGAGCGAGTTGCTCCAAGGGCTGCCCGTACCGAAAACTCACGTTGGCGCGTGGTGACCTGGGCCAGCAGCAGGTTCGCAACGTTTGCACACGCGACGAGCAGCAGGAACCCGACGGCTGCGAAGATCATCAGTAGTGCACCGCGCACGTTTCCGACCATGTACTCTTGTTGCGGCACGACGGCGAAGTCAACGCCGTCCATGTCTTTGCCGAATTCCTGTTTGAGTTGTTTAGCGATCGCGCTCACGTCTGCGTAAGCCTGTTGGGCTGTGACGTCCGGCCGGATGCGCGCCACGACGCTCCAGTTATGAGCGGAGCGCGAAATCTCTCCGGGGAACATTTCTCGCGGCACCCAAATCTCCGCGTTGCGGGGAAATGCAAATTCCGCGGGCATCACGCCGATGACATTGAGGCTCTGGTCCGACACACGCAAAGACGTTCCGGTTAGATCCGGTTTTCCACCAAGCAATCTCTGCCAGAAACCATAACTAACAACTGCGACCGGCGCGCCGCCGGCTTTGGTTTCTTCAGGAGCAAAGGTCCGACCGACAATGGGCTTGACGCCGAGCACGTTGAAGAAGTCGGCAGAAACTGTGTAGGCGGAAGCGCGTACCGGCTCGCTGCCGCCGGTTATGGTGGCGAGCTGGCCACTGTATTGCGCGACGCCTTGAAACGAATGACTGCGAGCGCGAACGTCTAAAAAGTTTGGCTCAGCAAAAGCTATTCGCACGCCGCGCTGATTGACTTCGCGAAGCTGGACGATCTGATCGGGCTCGGGATAAGGCAGGGAGCGCAACAGCACGCCATCGACGACGCTGAAGATCGCGGTCGAAGCGCCGATGCCGAGAGAAAGTGTCAGGACTGCGATGGCGGTGAAGCCGGGACGTTTTGCAAGACTGCGAATGCCGAAGCGAAGATCTTTGATCAGTGTCTCCATAGTCATTCACCTCCGGGCAGAATTTAGCCACAAAGAAGCACAAAAAGCACTAAGAATGTGAGAAGCAACTGTAGGGGTGGCCCTCCGTGGCCACCCGCGCGTTATTCACCGAACGGGTGGCCACGGAGG
>DASYFE010000088.1:0-19531 GCA_036498585.1 Pyrinomonadaceae bacterium
GTGCTCGTGAGAGATAGTAACGATCCGACGAGTCCTGGGTTCCTGAGATCGTCCAGTTTTGGGCAGCCGGTGACGACGGCGGGTGGTGTGTTTGGATCGGGTGGACCACGGGCATTTCAGTTTGCGGCGCGCGTGACATTCTGATTTCTCTGTGCAACCTCTGTGTTCTCTGTGTCTCTGTGGTTGGTTATTGCTGTAAATTAGTTTAACCACAGAGACACAGAGAACACAGAGGTTGCACAGAGAAGAGCGATTACACGGACTTGACCACATTAAGAAGACAGATCGGGGTTCGGACGGCGACGGCGCTTGTGATTGGCGAGGTCATCGCTGTCGGGATTTTTCTGACGCCCGCGGGCATGGCGAAAGCGCTCGGCTCGCCGATGTGGTTGCTGATTGTGTGGCTCACGATGGGAGCGATGGCGTTGTGTGGCGCACTCTGCTATGGCGAGCTGTCTGCGCGTTACCCCGAAGCGGGCGGCGGCTACGTCTACCTGCGAGAAGCTTATGGACCCGCGGTCGCTTTCATGTTCGGCTGGATGGCTTTTCTCGTGATGGATCCGGGTTTGACGGCCGCGCTCGCCGTCGGCCTCGCGACTTACGCCGGTTACGGTCTGGGGCTCTCACCACTGGGAATCAAGGTCGTTGCTGTGGCGACAATTTTCGTCGTCGCTCTCATTAACATACGCGGCGTGAGGCTTGGCGCTGGATTCATTCGAACGCTCGCGTTCCTGAAGCTGGGCTTGCTGGCGTTCGTATTTCTGTGGGGTGTCGGGTTTCAACTCGGCAACTGGTCAAACTTCACTCCGTTTGTCTCGCGCAGCACAAATTCAATTCCGTTGATTGGCGCACTCGCGGGCGGAATGGTTGGAGCGTTCTTTTCGTTTGCGGGTTGGTGGGACCTCGGCAAGCTTGCTGGTGAAGTGAAAAATCCTGCGCGAACGTTGCCACGCGCGTTAACTTACGGCGTGATCATCATCACGATTGTTTACGTGCTCACGAGTCTCAACTTCGTTTACCTTGTGCCGTTGGATCAGGTGACGTCAGGTGAGACTTTCGCAGCGCAGGCGGGCGAAGTGCTTTTCGGACGCGCCGGTGGATTGATCTTTTCGCTCATCGTCGTCGTTGCCGTGCTGGGAAGTATTACTGCAGTCGTAATGTCGGCGCCGCGAGTCTACTTTGCGATGGCGCGCGACGGACTATTCGTTCCGTCAGTCGCAGTGCTTCACCCTCGCTATGAGACTCCCGCGCGCGCGATCGCGCTC
Organism: Pyrinomonadaceae bacterium; assembly: GCA_036498585.1. Taxonomy (GTDB): domain Bacteria; phylum Acidobacteriota; class Blastocatellia; order Pyrinomonadales; family Pyrinomonadaceae; genus PSRF01. The sequence goes on from DASYFE010000088.1 coordinate 1,266, forward strand.
CAGGCGGTGCTGGCGACGTTGCTGGTCGCCGCCGGCAGCTTCAACGAGATCGTTTCGTACTTTATATTCGTCGTGGTTATCTTTATCGGATTAAGTGTGGCCGCGCTGTTCAAGCTTCGACGCGAAGATGCGAACGGCGTTCGGTTTCTTACGCCCGGTTATCCGGTCACGCCGATCGTATTTCTCGTTATGATTGTTGCTCTGCTTCTCCTGCTCCTTGGTAACAATCCTACGCAGGCGTTGCTCGGTGTCGCAGTCGTCTCGCTGGGCCTGCCCGTGTACCTGTTTCTTTATCGTAACAAGCGTTTGGTTGAAAGAGAGACTACGCAATGACGTGGATCAAAACGGTTACTGTTGACGAGAGTGACGAAGTGCGAAAGGTGGTCGAAGCGCAGCGTGAGCTTTATCCGATTGAGTACGCGACGCCTGTACATCCGACTCCGGACGGCGAAACCGCGGGCATCGTGGCGTCTCACAGTTTGATTCCCAACGCGCTCTTTCACGCATTCGCGACGTTTGGATCGTTGATGTCGCCTGACCTGCCGCTCGATCGAAGACAGCACGAGATGATCACGACCGTGGTGTCGGTCACGAATCGCTGTCATTATTGAATCGAGTCTCACGCAGAGTTTCTGCGTCGCGTTACACTTGATAAGGAGCTGGTCGCTGCTCTCGAAGACGACTACCGGAAGGCGCCGATCTCCGAGCAGGAGAAAGTGATGTTGGATTACGTCGTGCAGATCACGCGCGACGCGACGCACATCTCGCCTGCCGATCACGAGCGCCTGCGCGCGACAGGTTTTGACGATAAGGCGATTCTCCAAATAACATTGATCGCTTCGTGGTTCAATTACATCAATAGAGTTGCTGATGCGTTGGGTGTTGGAAGAGGGTAGTAATATGCTTTTTTCTAATCTGCGTTTATCCGCGCAAATCTGTGTTCTTGCTTTTCTGCTGCTGCTCTCGCAAGCTGCGCTGGCTCAAGCACAGGACCAGGAAGACGTCGTCAAAGTTAAATCAAACCTCGTCAGCATCGACGTCATCGTCAAAGACAAAAAAGGCAAATACATTTCGGATCTGAAGCCCGAAGACTTCACGATCACTGAAGACGGCAAAGCGCAGAAAGTCGAATTCTTCGACGCACCAATTGTGCGAATCGAAGTTCACAAACCCGGTGACACGGTTGCTGCCGCACCTTCAGCGCCGGCGCCGGCGCCCGGACCTGCGACTGCCACTCGCAACTACGTCGCCCTTGTCATCGACTTACAAAGCACAGACATCACGAATCTCAAACCGGTTCGCGATGGCATGATCAAGTACATTCGCGAGCAGATAAGCGATGCCGATGCAGTCGCCGTGCTCTCGGTCACAAACGGTTTGAAGATGCTGCAACCGTTCACGCAAGACAAGTCAAAGCTGATCGCTTCACTCGAAAAAATCGGCAGTCCGGATTCCAAGAGCTTCGAACAAAAAGACATCGCTGAGAACATCGCGAGCCTGCGTGACTTCCTGAACAACGCGCCAACGTCAGCGGCTGGCGTCACGACCAACGCCGGTGGTTCTCAAATGGCGCAGGTCATGGTCGCGCAAGCCGTGCTGGCCCAATTCATTCGGCTGCGCACGGCGCTTAGCGTGCAACAGGCGCGTCCAGTGCTCGCGGCGCTGGCTGCCATTGCGGAAGGGCTGAGACCGATTCCCGGCAAGAAGACCGTCGTGCTGTTTTCGCAGGGCTTCGTCACGCCCGCAGTGCTCGACTGGCAAGTGCAGAGCACGATCGACATCGCCAATCGTGCGAACACTGCGATCTACATCATCGACTCCGCCGGATTGCGCGCTGGCGCTCCGGCTTCGGGGGCCTTGGTGCCGGGTTCGCCGCTAGCGGGTGTGTCGGCGATCACGAATCAGGAACAACGTATTCGCGCAGTCGGAGGCGAAACTGTTTTCGATAACGTGAGACAGGAAGGGCAATCGCGCGAGTACGACATTCTCTATCGCCTCTCGGGCGACACGGGCGGCAAGTTTCTCAAAGGCAACAACGACATCGGCCAGGGTCTCGAACGAATCAATCAGGAGATCCAGGCGCGCTACACGCTCGCATATCGCAGCTCGAATCAGAATTTCGACGGCACGTTTCGCAAAGTAAAAATCGAAGTGAAGCGGCCTGATACGCAGATCATTTCACGTTCGGGTTACTACGCAATCCCGCCGGAAGAGATCGTTTTGTTGTCGCCTGGTGACAAGAAACTGATGGCCGGTTTCGCCGCGGCAGAAGCGAATCCGGGTTTGCCGCTCTTCGTTTCGCTGAGTCCGTTCCGGACACGCGAAGGTCTTTACACAGTGCCGCTCGCGATCGAGATTCCGCCGTCGGCCGTGAAGTTTGAGCGCAAAGCAGACAAGGAGTCGATGCAGTTGGAAGTGCTCGGAGTTTTGAAGGCGACACCCGAGCGGATGCTTTCGCGTCTGGGTGGCAACTTCGACGTGAGTCTTTCAGCGGACGATTATAACCAGATTCTCAGCAACAACATTTTCTATCGACAGGATCTGCAGCTCACTTCAGGCGAATACACGATCGATCTGATCGTGAGAGACAAGCAGTCAGGCAAGGTTGCAGCACGTCGAGAACATTTTGTGTTGACAGAGCCGGATGCGGAGTTTGCGACGACGCCTGTGGTGCTGAGTCGTTACGTGGAGTCTGCGAGCCAACTGCCGCCGAATCCGGCAGACTTTCCGGACGTGTTCGTGCATGGAAAGCAATTGATTCGTCCGTCGTCGGGACGGCAGTTCAAGGCGAGCGACAACTTGATCATGTTCATGGCTGTTTACAATCCGGCGAATAGTCCTGATACGGGCAAGCCAATGGTGCGCGTATCGGTGCGGTTGATGAAAGATGGGCAGCCGGCGACGAAGTTTTTTGATTTCGTGTTGACGGATGTTCAGGCGCAGCCGGTGCCGCACCTGACCTTCGCGGAATACCTGAAGCTGGCGGGTCTCGCACCAGGCCGTTACCAGGCGGTAATCGAAACGAAGGACATGGTGACGCGCAAGTCTTCGAAGCAGGAAGCGCCATTCGAGATCGTGCCCTAAATCATTAGACAGGATTAACAAGATTCTTCGGGATTAACATGTAAATCCTGTCTAACAACTCACTGAGCCGATTCGAACCCATGTTGATTTCTGATCTCGATACACCTGCTGTGATCGTCGATCTCGACGTCATGGAGCGAAATATCTCGCGCATGAGTGACTATTGTCGCGAGCATCAACTCCTGCTACGGCCACACACCAAGACTCACAAAATACCAGAGCTCGCGAAACGCCAGATCGCCAGCGGCGCCACGGGAATCACTGTCGCCAAAATTAGTGAAGCTGAAGTGATGCTTGACGCCGGCATCAGTGACATTTTGATCGCCTATCCGATCGTCGGCCCAACGAAGACGGCGCAACTCGCGCGCTTAGCCGAACAAGCGCAGATCGGCGTCTCACTCGATTCCGAGGAAGTGGCGCGTGGTCTTTCTGAAGTTGCCGCAAGCCACGGAACAACGATCGGGATTCTGATCGAAATGGACGTCGGTTTTGAGCGTTGTGGATTCAGCGACGAAGCCGATCTCCTCGCGTTGGGAAAACAGATTGCTGAGCTGCCCGGACTGGAGTTCCGCGGTTTGATGTTCTTTCCGGGTCAGTTCACGGTGGCGCCCGAGGAACGCATCGCGCTGCGGATCCAGGTGAACGATTTCCTGAAGCGAACTCTTGAAGCTTTTTCAGACGCTGGTTTGCCGGTGTCGATCGTGAGTGGAGGCTCTACACCCACTGCGTATGAAGGCGGATACTTTCATGGCGTTAATGAGGTCAGACCCGGCACGTACATCTTCAACGATCGAACCACAGTGGCTGTTTCGGCGTGTGAGCTCGAAGATTGCGCACTGTCGGTGATAGTCACCGTGGTCAGCACGGCAGTTTCCGGACATGCGGTGGTTGATGGTGGCTCGAAGACTTTCTCATACGATCGTTTTCAGGGTGGCGACGGCACTGGTTTCGGGATCGTGAAAGAAGATCGTGCGGCACAGATTGCGAGGTTCTCGGAAGAGCATGGTCATTTGAATATTCAGCGTTCCGAGCGGCGCTATCGTATCGGAGATCGGCTCAGCATCATTCCCAATCATGTTTGCACGACTGTCAACCTGCACGATGAGATTTATGGCGTGCGAGGCGAGCGTGTTGAAGAGATCTGGCGCGTTGCGGGCCGAGGAAAGGTGCGGTGATGCACAGAACGATAGGATTTATCGTGCTGGTAGTCTCGGCGCTCCTGATGCCGGCGTTCTCCAATCCACAGGCTTCCTACGATCTGGCAATCCTCAACGGCAGAGTGATCGATCCTGAATCGCGCACTGACGCCGTCCGCAACCTCGGCATCTCAAACGGTACAATCAAAGCGATCAGCAACGACAAGCTTACCGGCCGCACCGTGATCGATGCTCGTGGTCTGGTTGTCTCTCCGGGTTTTATCGATCTGCACCAGCACGGCCAGGATGAAGAGAACTATCGCTTCAAAGCGATGGATGGTGTGACAACGGCGCTCGAGCTGGAAGTCGGCACAGGCGACGTTGATGCCTGGTACGCGCAGCGTGATGGAAAGTCTCTGATCAACTACGGCGTGAGCGCGGGGCATCTCGCCGCGCGCATGGCCGCGATGCACGAGTCCGCTACGTTTCTGCCAACAGGCGAAGCTGCACATCGAGGGGCGACAGACGCCGAGATTGCCGACATGAAGCACCGTCTCGAAGATGGATTGAAGCGCGGAGCAATTGCAGTGGGATTCGGAATCCAGTACACGCCCAATGCTTCACGTTGGGAGATTCTCGAGATGTTTCGTGTGGCTGCGCGTTACGGCGCGTCGTGCCACGTCCACATGCGACACGCGGGAGTCAAAGAACCAGGCAGCAGCATTCAAGCGTTGGAAGAGTTGATCGCGGCCGCAACAATTACCGGAGCCCCATTGCACGTCGTTCACATTCATAGCACGGGGGGACCAGCAACGCCGAAGTTGCTCCAGATGATCGGGGAAGCGAAGTCGCGTGGGCTGGACGTCACGACGGAGTGTTATCCGTACATCGCCGGAATGACTGACATCCAGTCAGCGATCTTCGACGAAGGATGGCAGGAAGTTTTTGGTATTGACTACAAGGATCTGCAATGGGCCGCGACCGGCGAGCGGCTTACGAAAGAGACGTTTGAGAAATACAGAAAGATAGGCGGCATGGTCGCTGTTTTTTCAATGACGGAAGAGATCGTGAACGCTGCTATCAAGAGTCCGCTGACGATGATTGCGAGTGACGGCATACTCGAAAGAGGGAAGGGCCATCCGCGCACAGCGGGGACGTATTCGCGCGTGCTTGGAAATTACGTCCGCGATAAAGGAGCGCTCACGTTGATCGAAGCGTTGACCAAGATGACGTTGATGCCCGCGCAACGTTTGGAACGACGAGTTCCGTCGATGAAGAATAAAGGTCGTATTCGAGTCGGGGCTGATGCGGATCTGACAATCTTCGACGCACGCTCCATAACTGACAAATCGACTTTTAAGGATCCGGCTCAGTATGCGGAAGGAATCAAGTTTGTAATGGTGAACGGTGTTTTGATCGTTAAGGACGGACAACTTCAATCAGATCTGCATCCCGGTCGTCCCGTCAGAGCTCCCTTTTAGCACATACAGAACCGAGCGCGGTAGCGCCGGGTCAATTTTCATCTCACGACTCTGGAATGAGGTTGACCCGGCGCTACCGCGCTCGGTTCTGTATGTGGCTAAAAATTCTCGTAGCGTTCTGGCAGATTCAACTTGTCATCGACCAGAATTTCCATCGGCACGTCTGCAAGTCGGGCATAACGCAGCACAATTATCAGATCCGGCTCGCGTGTTCCGAGCTCGTAATTCGAAACTGCGGAATAATGCACCTTCAGCTCGAGCGCTCGCGCCATTTCCGTCTGACTCATCCGCAGACGTTTTCTGATCGCCAACAGCTTATGGCTCAACTTCACCGGCTTGTTTCGGCGCGAGCGTCCCATCAGGCCACGACTCCTGACGAAGATGCGCTCTTGAATTTATGTGTATTTTCACTTACACTGCGCGCCGACTCAGAGGACAACCGAAATGCCCGATTTGATCGGGCGCGACTCACTATCCGGTTAGCCCTCGTGCCTTATTCAACATTTGCTCCTTTTCATTTTGAGATCAATTCGGAGCGCATGCCCGGAGGCAAGATGTGGGTGTTGCCTGTGCGCTCTGCCGAGGGCGGTAGTTCGGCTTCAGAATCGGCTACCGCTCTCACCCTTAAGGTAACTTGTCCACAACTGTCACACGTATATGAGTATCGCCGGCATCAGCTTAGGCGAGGTTTTTAGCTCATCTTCGTAAGACGCGAGGTTAGCGCGAGGATTTTCGGTTGGCAATATCCTTCTCTGCATAGACCTTGACGTCTTCGGACGTGGTCTATACTACACACAAGACACGCTAGCTATGCAAGTCAACTTCACTGACTTGCTCTATGAAATTACGCACGTTTACTCTATGGAATTACGCATGTTTTATCTTGTAAGTTAAAAGCACGCAGCCACTCGACAACTGCTTACACTCTTTCAACTCGAGATCGATCTGTCGCGACATCTCATGGAACAAAGGAATACCTGAACCGAGTAACACTGGATGAATGTTGAAACCGATCTCGTCAATTACATCTGCTTCAAACAACGACTTCGCAAGCACGCCACCACCCAGCACACAGATGTCTTTACCTTCTTTCTCTTCTTTCAATCGTCGCACGTACGCAGCAGCATCTTCGTTGACGAAGAATAACTTTTTCTTGTTTGGTTTTTTGATTGTTCGTGAGAAGACGTATGTCTTCACACCTGGATAACCACCACCGCCGCCGCCACCCATACGTTGGGCCACCTCATAAGTCTTGCGGCCCATCACGATCGTGTCGATGTTTTCCCACATGTCTTTCATTATCTTTTCCACGTCTTTACTGAAGAGCAGCCAGTCGACCGCATCGTCTTTCCGAGCAATGAAGTTGTCTAAGCTATTGGCTCCTCCAAAAATGACTTTGCGCATGGTGTCCTCCTAAAAGTTTTACGTTCCGGAGAACTTTATCCCGCACTTCATGACACCTCCTGTCATATTTGTAGGATAAAATCTGCGCGTTCTGAGGAGGTCGATACACGTGCGCGCCGATCGTCTACTCTCGATAGTTTTGCTCTTACAGGCCAATCACCAGATGACTTCACGAGATTTGGCAGTGCGTCTGGAGGTTTCAGAACGAACGATCCATCGCGATATGGAAGCGTTGAGCGGCGCCGGGATTCCTGTCACTGCCGCGCGTGGACTCGGTGGTGGATGGTCCTTGCTCGGCGATTATCGCACCAGTCTCACTGGTCTAAACGAAGCGGAGATCCAGTCGCTGTTCTTGACGAAGCCTCCGAAGCTGCTCGCCGATTTGCGACTTGAGAAAGCCGCGGATGGTGCATTGTTGAAATTGTTGGCTTCGTTGCCGTCGACGTTTCGACAGGGAGCGGAGCGTGCACGGCAGCGAATTTATGTTGACGTGAGCGGTTGGTCCAGACGTGAAGAAGCTGTGCCGTTTCTTCCTATTTTGCAGGAAGCGCTTTGGCTGGAACGTAAGCTGGCCATCACATATGAGCGTGGCGAGAATTCTGAGCCGGTCGAGCGTTTGATCAATCCGTTGGGATTGGTGGCGAAAGGTAGTGTGTGGTATCTCGTCGGAGCTGTAGACGGAAATGTGCGCACGTATCGCGTGTCGCGGATTTCGCAGGTGGATGTGTTGGACGCGGCGGCGCCCATTCCTGTTGATTTCAATCTTGCCGAGTATTGGGAACAGTCTGCATCGACGTTTAAGACGAGCGCGCCAAAGTATCTCGCATCGTTTTGGGTTTCGCCGTCGGTTGTGTTGCGGTTGAGTTTTGCGGGACGCTTCGCGCGCGTGATGGAGACAGATGAAATTGATGAGCGTGGTTGGAAGAAGGTCAATGTTGGCTTTGATGTTGAAGAGATGGCGTGTGAATATGCAGTATCGTTTGGTCCAAACCTTGAAGTCATCGAGCCGCGGACGCTTCGAGAGAAAGTCATCGCAATGACAAAAGCAACATTAGACTTCTATTCGAATCGTTGACGTAATTGTAGGGGCGGCCCTCCGTGGCCGCCCGTGTGTCACAAATAATGTATTTCGAACAACGGGTGGCCACGGAGGGCCACCCCCTACAGTTGATTCTATGAGCCGCACATCAACTCAGTCGCCGTGGGTGTACGTGATTGCGGTTGTTTACTTCACGTTGCATCTCGCGACCTCAACTCGCTACGGCTACTTTCGTGATGGTCTGTATTACCTCGCATGCGCAGAGCATCTCGCGTTCGGTTATGTCGATCAGCCGCCACTAATTGCCGTACTTGGTTGGATCGCGAGGCACACATTCGGCACTTCGCTACCAGCATTGCTGTTATGGCCGGCACTCGCCGGCGCGTCGCGAATAATTCTGACTGCCGCGTTCGCGCGTGAGCTTGGGGCGCAGCGTTTTGGAATCGTGCTGTCTACAGTTCTGGCAGCGACGCCGGGCGTGTGGTGGGTGATCGATCACCAGTTTGCGATGAATGCTTTCGAGCCTTTGTTCTGGGGCGGGCTCGCGTACGTGGTCCTGCGCATCATCAAAACGCGGAACACAAAACTCTGGCTCGTGTTCGGTGCGATTGCGGGCGTTGGACTGCTGAACAAATACTCACTGGTTTTCTTCGCTTCCGCCTTAATCGGCGGTGTTCTGTTGAGTCGCGATCGCAGCGTGCTGTTCACGCCGTGGATCGTTGCCGGTGGCGCAATCGCATTTCTGATCTTCCTGCCCAATCTCATCTGGAATGTTCAGCACGGCTGGCCCTTCCTCGAGCTGATGCACAATATACGCGCGACTGGAAAAGACGTAGTTCTGCCGCCCGGCAAGTACCTGTTACAACAAATCTTGATGTTGAATCCGGTGAGTTTTCCGTTTTGGTTTGGCGGCCTATTGTTCTATCTCTTCTCGCGCGACGCAAAGACCTATCGCAATTTCGGCTTCGCATTCGTGATCACGATCGCCTTTTTCATGATCACGCATGGAAAGGATTATTACTCAGCGTCTGCTTACGTAATGTTGTTCGCAGCCGGCGCTGTTGCGACAGAAACGTTGCTCGCCGCGCGGCCGAAGTTGCAGATGGTTCTGAAGCCGGCTTGTTTCATCTGGTTGTTGCTTGGAGTGCTGCCGCTACTGCCGCTCGTGTTGCCTGTGTTGCCGATCGAAACATTTCTGCGTTACCAGTCGCGCTTGCCTTTCGAAGTGCCAAAGACTGAGCGAAGTTTTGTTGGAGAGACGTTGCCGCAGTATTACGCTGACGAGTTTCCCTGGCCGGGAATGGTGGCTGCTGTCGCCGACGTCTATCACTCACTCACGCCCGAAGAGCAACAGCGCACGGCGATCTTTGGCAGCAATTACGGTCAGGCCGCGGCGATCGATTTCTTCGGACCGCAGTATGGATTGCCGAAGGCCATCAGCGGACATCAAAACTACTTTCTCTGGGGACCGCGACACTACACCGGCGACATCGTTATCCTGCTCGGCGGTTTGGAAAATGAAGCCCGCGAGCAGTTCGACTCAGTGACCGTCGCCGCGACCCTCAACAATCCTTACGCATACCGCTACGAAAACCGTCCGATCCTGTTGTGCAGAGGTTTGAAGTGGAACCTGCAAGCAGAGTGGAAGAGGGTAAAGAAGTGGCGGTGAAGCTTCTTGAACTTGACGCTCGCTGCAACATCGTAAAGAATCTCGCGCATGAATCTTTCCGATATCCAACAACTTTTCACTTACACCGAATGGGCCAACGATCTGGCAATGGATGCGGCGGCGAAGCTGCCGGATGAAGGTCTGCACCGCGACTTCGGCATCAGTCACAAGTCGATCTTTGGAACTCTGGTGCACATGGCGGGTGCTGAGTGGATCTGGCTGGAGCGCTGGAACGGAAATTCACCCACGAAAGCTGAGGCATGGACACGTTGGTCCACCGACGCGTGCAACGATCTTCCTAACTTGAAAGGTCGCTGGACCGAGCTCGTCAACCAGCGCACGCAATGTGTTTCACAGTTGGACGAAGCTAGACTTGCGGCCGAGCTGTCATTCAAGCTGCTGAGCGGAGATCCGAGCTCGATGCCGCTGATCAATCAAATGCAGCACGTTGTAAATCACGCGACGATGCATCGCGGTCAGGTGGTGGGAATGATTCGTCAACTCGGCATCGAGCCGCCGTCTACTGATTTGCTCTTCTACCTGCGCCGAGAGATTTCACCGAAATAAATTCTCACCCCCGAGAAACTCTGCGTACCGCGTCGTCGCCTGCGCAATCGCGGCGCGTTCTGTTTTCTTCAACGTTCTCGAAAATTTCACTTCGACTGACTTCTTATTCCACGTGCCGGCTGCAACTCCATTTATGACAATTGCGGGACCGAGCGTGTCCCATGTGGACAGTCCATCTTGTGACCCAAAAACGATTTCTCGATCTTTGTACGCAACGAAATACTCGTCGAAAACGGGCAGAAGGTGAGCAGTATACGAGGAATATCCCGGAGCTTCACTGGATCGAATGCTCCAATAGACCTTCTCTCCAATAGTTAGTTTCTCGAGACGGACCAATTCCAGACTGCGTTTTGCATCGGCAGTAGTAAGTCCCGACCACCACACAAAATCCTTTAACGTAGCGGGCCCATGACTGCGGAAATAAAGTCGAGTGAGTTTCGCGAGCGCCTCGTCGCGATCGATCGCGTTCGTCGTCGGGACACGTTCGTCAAAGAGCGCATAGGTAAATTGTTTGCCTATTCGTGGACCACTGCAAACCACACGATCCAATTCGGCGCGAATGAGTATATGCCCCATTCTCACGGTATCGTTCGCCCCCACTCCTGACTCATTCAACCTTCGTCGCAGCTCCGATCGGGATAGATGTTTCCCGTCTCTCAAAGCCCGTTCAAAAACTTTCCGCGAACGTTTGAAGACCACGCTATCGAGCTCGAACATGCGATAGCCTGAACCACACCTGACGTTTACACCGGGCGCGGTCAAGTCCAACAGCCAGCGAATGTCTTCCCGAGCAACAAAGTGCCAGGTCGGACGCATGACATGCGTGCGCAAGATTGTGCCGCGATTGAAAGCCTCCTCAATCGCGGCATTCGTCGCACTTTGCATTCTGAGCGCGAGCGCCCACTTGGCGGCTTCAAAGTCCTGCGACTGTACAGCGCCGAACCACCGCACAACGTCAACCGGTTTTCGAAACTCCGGCGCAGACAGTCTATGGTTTTGAAGTCTTTGCCCAACGAGATCCGCTTTCATTTTATGTGAATTTTGTGCCTTTTTGTGGCTAAGAGTTATCGGCGGCAATCGTGACCGCAGTTCCGTTGAACGCCGCCGTTCCGCAAAGCGCATCGACAGCTTGCTGGTCAGTTAGATCGTTGATGCTTGCGCCGGCGTGTTGTTCGGCCACTGTCAGTTGATTGCCCGTGCGATCGTGTCCCCAACCGTGAGGAATACTTACAACGCCGCGCATGATCTCGTCTGTAATTTCAACGGGCAACACGATCGCTCCCACCCGCGAACGCACGACAACCTTCTGACCATCCAACAGGTCGCGATTAGCAGCATCCGTCGGATGCATGAGCACTGTGCATTGAGGTTTCAAGGGATTTCCCTTCACGAGTCTTTCACTGTTGTGCATCCACGAATTGTTGCTGCGCAGTTGCCGCCGTCCAATCAAGAGGAGATGACCGTTCGAGTCAATTGCCGCTTCATTTAGAAATCGAGTCTTCACACGTTCGACGTCTTTGACCAAAACCTCCGGCGCCACGTCAATCTGTTTGTCTTCAGTTCGGAGCCGGCCCGGCAAGCACGGAGTCAACGGACCAAGGTCGATTCCGTGCACGGCTTTCCGGACCTTCCGCAACGTCAGGCCTTGTGAGAAAGGATTCAACCGCGCGCCGTATGGTCCAAAACGCAAACCCAAATCGAGGATCCGCTCCGGCGTGAAGAATCGTTTGCCGAGCTTACGCTTTACGCCGCCAACGAATCCACCGTGCTTCATGCGAGTTTCGAGCTCGAGCAGGATTTCCCAGTCGTGTCGCGTTTCGGCGCTTCGCTCAAACAGAGGAGGTGAAAACTTGGCCGTGTTACGCACCGCGAGCAGGTGAAATGCGAGATCGTAATGTCCACGCTCGAGTGGTGACGTTGGCGGCAGAATGACGTGCGCGTGCCGCGTTGTCTCATTGATATAACAGTCGATTGACACCATAAACTCGAGGCTCGTGAGGGCGCGATCCAGCTCGCGGCCGTTCGGCGTCGAGAGCACCGGATTACCTGCGAGTGTCACAAACGCTTTCACTTGCCCGTCGCCTTCGGTCAGGATCTCTTCAGCGAGTGCGGCGACCGGCAATTCTCCGGAAAACTCAGGCAGCTTTCGTACGCGACTGTGCCAGCGTGCAAAACTTCCACGCGCCGCTACTGATTCCGGCGCCGATACGGGATCGAAGGCAGGAAGTGTAAACATCGCGCCGCCAGGTCGATCGAGATTGCCGGTGACAATGTTCAGAACGTTGATCAGCCACTGGCAAACGCCTCCGAACTCCTGCGTGCTCAGACCGATTCTTCCGTAGCAAACCGCAGATTCCGCAGTAGCAAATTCTCTCGCGATCGTGCGTATCTGCTCTGATTCAATGCCCGTGATCTCAGCCACTCGCTCCGGCGGAAACTCCGTCACGAGACTCGCCACCGTCTCCACGCCTTTCGTAAACGGCGCCGGCTTGGTCAGCTTCTCCTCGAAAATCACGTTAAGCAATGCGAGTAGCAGGAGCACATCGGCGCCTGGACGGATGAAGAGATGGCGATCGGCAAAACGCGCGGTTTCGTTGTGACGCGGATCGATGAGTACGACTTTCCCGCCGCGTTTACGAATCTCCTCCAGCCTGCGATTCATGCCTGGAGCAGTCATCATGCTTCCATTCGACACCGCCGGATTCGCGCCAAGGATCAGAAAATATTTCGTGCGGTCGACATCGGGAATAGGCACGAGGAGTTGGTGACCAAACATCAGAAACGAGGCGAGGTGATGTGCGAGTTGGTCCACCGAAGTTGCAGAAAATTTGCTTCGCGTCCGCAGGCTTCGCAAAAACGGCGGGGCGAATAGAAGCGCGCCATAGTTGTGCACGGTCGGATTTCCGAGATACGTCGCGATCGAATTCCTGCCATGCTGGGCGCGAATGCGTTTGAGGTTTCGTGCTACTTCGTTGAACGCTTCGTTCCAACCGATGCGCTCCCAGCCGTGCGTGGTCCGGCGAACGGGGACCTTGAGGCGATCTTTGTCGTAATGAAAATCCTGGAGGGCGACGGCCTTTGGGCAGATGTAGCCGCGGCTGAACGGATCGTTTTTGTCGCCACGGATGTCTAGATGTTGGTCGCCTGCGCTCGTGATCTCGATTCCACAGATCGCCTCGCAGAGATTACAGCTACGATAATGGACCGAATTATTCATGGCGCGCCTCAGCGTCGCGAGCGTTTACCGTTTGTTGGGGAGTAAAGCTTAACATTCCATGTATCGGCGGCGCCATAAACAACAGTAACACCGATGGCCGTTCGAAATAACGCCGAAGGCGTTCGCAAATTTCAGCCCAGGGTTCGAGGAACGAGAACCCTGGGATAAGGGTCCCATAGATGGACCAAAACCCTGAAAGGGTTTGGCGGTTGGCGAACCCTTTCAGGGTTAGAACGCCTTTGGTGTGAGAGCCCCAGGGTTGTCGCTGGCGCTCCAACCCTGGGCTGAAATTAGCGAACGCCTTCGGCGTTTGTTTGAATCACACGTATCGATTCATTCAACGGATCTGTACCGCGCGGCCAAAAGACCGGTGGCTAGAGTGATATCGATGTCCGCGACCAGCAAACCTTCTTTCCCGTAAGGCTGATGCGCGAGTAACGTTCCGTCGGGTTGGACCACGGCGGAAGTCGTCGGCGATCCAGCGCCGGCGTAGTTCACCGTCGCGAAGTAACACGTATTCTCCGCCGCACGACACAACGCCGCTTTCTCGTGAAACGAATTAGCCGGATCCGCAAAACTCGACGGCGCATAACTGCCCGGCTCGGCTTCATGAAAGTGGGGATGAAAGACGACGTGCGCACCACCTCGCACGGCAACACGAACCGTCTCCGGATAGCGCCAGCCTTCATGACAGATCGCTACACCAAACTTCAACCCATCGACTTGAAAGACCTGCCTGCCGGAACCCGGCGAATAGATCGTGTCTTCAGAAGGATCGACCTGGACCTTGTCCTGAAAACCACCTGTGCTTCCATCTCGATTTATTACGAGCGCACTGGCCAACACCGCGTCGCCAACCACACGTTCGGTCCCGAGAATCACAGCCACATTCGCTCTTGCAGCGGCAGCCCGTACGCTGGACCATGCGCGTTCCAGAAACAGAGGATCAGGCGGCAACACTCTCTTATTCATCCCTCGATAACCGGGAACAAAACACTCGGGAAAACAGATCACGTCCGCACGCTCGTTCGACGCTTCAGCGATAGCTTCTTCCGCCAGCGTGACTGACTCCTCACGCGACTTCGGGAAACGGATGTTGGCCAGTGCAATTCGGTAAGTATTCACGTTAGACCAATTTTGCATTCAAACTGATCGGTGTACTCGCGAGCGCCTTCGACAACGGACAGTTTTCTTTAGCTCCCTGCGCATACTGTTGAAACGCCGCATCGTCGAGATCAGGAACCTCAGCCTCAGTCTCCAGCTCGATCTGTGTGATAGCGAATGCTTCGCCTACCTTTTCGAGTTTGACTCTCGCTTCGGTGTGGATTCGTTTCGGCTTGATACTCGCGCGCGATAGCGCCGCCGTCAGCGCCATCGTGAAACAACCAGCGTGCGCCGCGCCCAGCAACTCCTCCGGATTAGTTGCGGCTTCACCTTCTTCAAACCGTGATTTGAACGAATACGGACCTTCGAAGGCGCCGCTTCCTACCTTCAACCTTCCACTACCCTCGGCGAGATTTCCTTTCCATTCAGCTTCTGCTTTTCGTGTTGGCATACTGTCCTTTCATTGTCTGTTGGATTGCGAATTTTTATTGTTCAGGATTTGGACCGATCATGCAAACTTTGATTGACACACGTCCCTAAACGCCTCATACTGCATCGTCCCAGCGCCCAGTTTGCCTCACATCTTTGGTTGTAAAAGCCCAGGCATGCGAGCAGAACAAAGGACTCCCATACGTGTGCGAAGGAGTCGATTGTTGCAGCCACTGAAGCAACTTGCTATACGAAATCGGATCCTGGGTGCTCTTCCCGACGAAGAGCTCGCCCGTATTGCGCCGCATTTGAGTCCCGTCAAATTTGAGAAAGACGAAATCATCTATCTAAGCGAAGACCCGATCGAGTTCGTGTATTTACCCGAGAACGGTTTGATCTCCTTACTCTCGACT
The DNA here is from genome assembly GCA_036498585.1 of Pyrinomonadaceae bacterium. Lineage (GTDB taxonomy): Bacteria > Acidobacteriota > Blastocatellia > Pyrinomonadales > Pyrinomonadaceae > PSRF01. Next base: position 16,809 of record DASYFE010000088.1, read on the forward strand.
ACCGAAACAGGCTCCACGATCGAAGTTGCGATGCTGGGCAAAGAAGGTGTCGTGGGACTCCCAGTCATCTTAAAGAATCGTATCATCCCTTACGACGTTAAGGTCCGTTTACGCAGCGACGCGTTAAAGATCAAAGCCGAAGTGTTTCAGGAAGAGTTTGACAAAGGGCAGGTACTTCATGAATTCGTATTGCGTTATCTCAACGTGATGATCACGCAAATCTCGCAGTCGTCCATATGCAATCGCTTTCACACGATTGAAGCAACACTCAGCCGCTGGTTACTCACAGTGCAGGATCAAACCAACTCGAGCACTCTTTATCTTACACAGCAAGTCATTTCTCAGGCGCTCGGAGTTCCTCGAACGGGCGTGACTGTTGCGGCAGGAGCGCTGCAAACGGATGGAGCCATTCGTTACAGTCGCGGAAAGATCGCGATTCTCGATCGCATGCGACTCGAGTCTCACTCATGTGAGTGCTACCGGATCATTCGTGATGAGCTGGACCACTTCTTGAACAAATAATCTATCGATTACCAAACACCAGCACGAGAATCGCGACGAGGATCAATATCGTCAACACCAGCAGCGCGATTTTCCAGAAGCTGTACGGCCGTTCGCCTTGTATCTCCCCGGTGCGGCCGTTGACCAGAATTTGAAAGAGCTTCGAGTTGTAGCGATAAGCGCCAGCGTACACCGGCAGCAACAAATGCTTGAACGTGATTTCGGAATATTCAGTTGAAAGACTCTCGATCCGCTGCTCGTCGCCGCCGATGTCGTTACTCACAGAGTCTTCGATCGCAGGTGCGATGACTTGCTTTACGAGCTCAAAGCCCTGCTCGAGATCGATCTGATAACGCTGCGCCTTGAACCCCGCCAGAAATGCCGGATCGTATGACCGCAACTGCGGGAAGTCCCAGGGCTCCAACGCTGCAAGACGATTTGACGGCAGCGACGTCGTCGCCGGAATCAACACATCATCGAAAGATCCGGTGACCGTGCCTGACGCCGAATACCAGCGCGTGTGTCGCACCTGTCTCGTGCGTTGCACCTCTCGACCCTGCGCGTCGCGGTCGGTATAAGTTTCAGTTACGTAGTAATGCTCGCCGCGCTGGCCGGTGTAATCGGTGGTGGTGTTGGTATCGTAGGTCCAGAAGGGAAGATAGATCCCGTGAATGGCTTCATGTTCCGCGAAGCGTTTGAGATCGTTGGGCGCAAACCATCTCGACGAAAGCCATTCTCTGAGACTCGAGCTCGCTTGTTGTTGCGTGATCGAAAACGGCAGCACTCCGCCGGGCGTGAGAATCGGATCCGCAGACTTTGGCTGGGCCACAATCTGCACGCCGCAGAACTCGCATCTCCCCGCGACCTGCGGTGGCATGAAGATCGACTTCGCGCCACAGCTCTGACATTGCACTTCGAGTGCATTGTCTGCGAGCCTGTCCATCTGCTCCGGACGAATCCAGAAGTGCTGTTGGTAAGATTGCTCCTCAACCAGCTCTGAACTTTCCGGAATCTCTTCCTTGTGCCCGCAGTAAGGGCACGTCAGAAATCCATCGCGCGGCTCAAAAACCAAATCCGCCCCACACGACGCGCACGGATAACGATGTATCTCATTCGCTTCAACGCTCATTTCAGAACAAGGATTCTAACCCAATTCTTCTCTGTGCAACCGCTGTGTTCTCTGTGTCTCTGTGGTTAACTAATTCACAGTAATAACCAACCACAGAGACACAGAGAACACAGCGGTTGCACAGAGAAAACTCAACCAGGGCGGCTAAAAACTAGTCTTACCTGTCACATTCACGTATGATTCGCGGCATCCCTTCCTCAGGAGTACAAACATGAGCGATCGAAAATACCGTCACCGCGGTTATATGGATAACGATCGAGAGCCGCAGCGACCGCAGGGCGAGCGACCGAAGCAGCAGTCGAAGCCTGTCGATCGTGAAGGACCACGCTCGCCGAAGATGATGGCGTTTGGCGAAACCGTGAAGTGCTCATCGTGCGCCGCAAAGGCTCCGCCCAGCATCACTCTCGAGAGTACGTGTCCCAACTGCCGTGCCGATCTTCACACGTGTCGCCAGTGCTCGTACTTCGATCCGAGCGCGCGCTTCCAGTGCAGTAAATCGATTCCCGCACGCATCGTCAACAAAAACGCGCGCAACACCTGCGAGCTGTTCGTCACCCGAACGGTGGTCGAGCGGCAAACCTCATCAGGCGCTCCGACGGATGCGCGCCAGGCGTTCGCAAACCTGTTCAAGAAGTGAGCCACAAAAAGGCACAAAAAGCACAAAAGTGAAAAGCAGAAGCGGTAATTGAGTTGAGCCGGTGAGGATTCCTCATGAAAATTATACCGCGCACTCAGTGTCTCAGGAGACGACTAGCTCTCCGGGTTCAATGGTCTTTCGACCCTGACGATCGATGCGACAGGTGTGAGCGGCAGCTCGACGGCCCCGCTTGCTTTAGCAGTCCTCGTATCAAGTTTTCCGGCGGCAAGCTTTAGACAGGATGGATTACAAGATCTTTCATGATTGACATGTAAATCTTGTTCACATCTTGTAAATCCTGTCTAAACTTAACTCATTCACTAACACCCTTCATTCCGAACACGCGATCGAAGAATGCCGCAACCGCCGCGTCAACCTTAACGAGGTTCGCGTGCCGCATGAAGTGATGCGTGTCGTCAGGTATTACTAACTCGTCGTACGACACGCCCGCTTTTT
>DASYFE010000089.1:0-21041 GCA_036498585.1 Pyrinomonadaceae bacterium
ATCGCGGCCGCCGGAGTGATCGAAAGACTACGTACTAGATAGTAGAGCCCGATTGATCTGGCGCGAATGTTGTCGTGAGCGAGATCGACGATCATCGCCTTTCTGGAAGGCTCGCCAATCTCTCGCAGACCGCCGATCACATAAGCCACGATCAGCCAGGAATAATTTGGGGCGAGAATAATTGCGATCGGAAACAGGGCAAAACTCAAAAACGTCAGAACTACAAAAGGCTTGCGTCCGATTCGATCCGCAATCCTTCCTGCCGGAATGTAAACGATGATCGACGTGATCATCTGAACAGCGATCAGAGTGCCGTAAGCGGCAACACTGACGCCGTGAACATTCGTCACGTAGAGGATGGCGAGCACACCAGTCATGCCCTCGCACGTTCTGATGATAATGTCCGAAATCAGCAGTCGCTTCAGTACGCTGTGAAAGGAACGCCAAACACCGCGCATGTTGATCGAGTGTGGCGGCGTGTTAGGAGTTCTGATTTTGAGTACGAGTACGAGCGTCAGCGCTGCCATTGCAAGTGTGATTAGCAGCCCAACGTGCACGCCCTTTACCAAACCCACCGAGGCGATCAAAGTCCCGCCGACGATCGGCGCGATCACTACCGGCACACGCTTCAATATCGATTGCAAAGTAAAACCCATTGCTCGACGCTCGCGCGGCAGTGAGTCGCCGATGACGGCAAAGATTGCAGGCGACGCCATGCTTTGCCAGGCCATCGCGAGGGCGAGACCGATAAATAAAAAGGGCCACGAGTTACTGAAAAAGTAGACGAGGTAACCGAGGGACGCGAGTGAGATAAAGATCAGGAAAGCTCGGCGGCGTCCAAAACGATCGGCGACAAAGCCACCGGGATACTGATAGCAGGCGTCGAAAAAATCTTCTGCTGTACCGAAGAGACCGATGACGGGCGTAGTGGCGCCAAGTGCTTCCAGATATTTCGGTAGAAACTTTTTCCATAACTCTTCGCCGAAACCGATAAGGAAAACTGCCGCTGATGCAATCGTGACGTTGTGTTCGAGACCGAGATAGTTAGCAGCTCGCACTCGCCAACTCGAGACTTGATCGGTTGCAGTGCTACTTTCGTCCATTTCGTTTCTTCTTGCTTGCGGGTTTCACAGCGTCCTTGCTCAGCAACGCATGAAGCCCGTCAAAAACACTGCCGGTTTGTTGCAGTAACTTGCGATCGTCGCGCAGCACTTTACTGAGTCCGTCAATGATTGCGTTCAGCCCCGCGGCCTCGAGACGGTGAAACTTGTCGTCTTTCAAATCGATGTCGTGAACGATCTCAGCGATCTCGCGCAGCCCCTTGTTTTCCACAAGTCCAAACCGCTTCAGTATCGTCTCGAAGGTGCAGTCTTCTCCGTGATGAGTGAACTCAGCTCCGAACACGTCAAAGGGAATGGTGCCATCGATCGTTTCGCCTTCAGCAACGAAATAAAAGCGCGGGCGTTTATCGATGAACTGTTTGATCAGCCACGCGGAGGCGAGCCGGTCGATGTGGAGATTGCGGCGGGTCACCCAACGTTGGCCTTGATACTTTGCAGTATCGAGTTTTCCACCTTTGGTTTCTGATGAAGATGTGTTTGCTTTCTGTCCCTGCGCGGCTCGAAGTTGCTTCTGACATCGCTCGAAAGCGGCGAAAGCGCCAGCGCGACCGGTCGCGTTAAAGAAGTCATTGCCGGCGATGCGTTCTAGCTCACCGTGTAGTCTGTCGATCTCGCTTTCATGCGCTGATAGTCTGCCGGCGGACAAGTGTTTACCTCGAGACTGTTCGCGAATTGATGCGGTCAACCTGTCAAATTCCGCAGCGATCGCAGCAAACTCCTCATCGCGTGCTTTACGGAATGCAGCAATAATGTCTTGATCCGTGGCGCCCTCGACCGAAGCCGCCTTGAAAACTGACGCTTCACCACCGGCCGACTCGATCTCCTGTTTCAACCATTGAAAGTCTTCGTGTGCCTTTTCGTTTGCGGGTAGCAGGTAGACAGAGTTCTTGATCGCCACCGCGCCCAGCTTTTGCAGCTTGCGCCAAATCCTCACACGCAGATTTGTCGGTTTGGGCGGTAGCTGGTGAATCAGCAGAACCCATTCGTGCGCCGATGTTCCGTTTCGGTTTGTCATGCGTAACGTGAGGTTGAGTGTAACGAGTGTTACGTTTTCAAGCAAGTTTAGAGAGGCCTGCACTTGGTAGTGGCTCAGTTTGAAAATACGCCGAAGGCGTTCGCCAATTTCAGCCCAGGGTTGGAGCGTCAGCGACAACCCTGGGATACGTTATAAAAAACGCTCAAACCCTGAAAGGGTTTGTCGGTTGGCGAACCCTTTCAGGGTTTGATCTATTTAATGTTGTAATCCCAGGGTTGTCGCTAGCGCTCCAACCCTGGGCTGAGATTAGCCAACGCCTTCGGCGTATTTTCAAACTGACCACTATCCGGGGCATGGATTTGTTTGACAAGGGAAGCTAACCGTAATAAGTTCCCAACACCGCCATTCTCAAATCCGAGGAGTTGATTATGTACGCCTATAGAACCGCCTGTCGTGTAGCGATAGCGATATTAATTACTGTTCAGGTTGGTCTTGCGCAGGACGGTTACAAGAAGCCGCCAAAGGAAGTGCTCGACATTCTGAACGCACCCGTCACACCCGGCATCTCCGTTAGCCCAACGCGCGACAACATTATTCTCACCACCGGATTGCGCTATCCGCCACTCGCCGATCTTTCTCAACCGATGTTGCGACTCGCCGGACGTCGTATCAATCCGGCAGTTAACTCGCCACACCGTTACCAGTATTCAGTCGCACTGACTTTGAAACGCGTGGCCGACGGCTCGGAAATCAAGATCGACGTGCCACCCGGCGCGAAGATCACGGGTGTCGAATGGAGCGACGACGGAAAACACTTCGCCTTTCTGAATGGAGCCGCGAACCGCGTCGAGCTTTGGGTGGGCGACGCCGCGATAGGCAAGGTACGCAACCTCAAGACCGTCACGGTCAACTCAGTCATGGGCGACGCGCTGACGTGGATGCCCGACGGCCGCACGCTGCTGGTCCAACTTGTACCCGCGTCGCGCGGCGCAGCGCCAGTCGAGCCGGCGGTCCCAACCGAGCCGAATACACAGGAGAGTTCCGGCCGGCCTGGACCGGTGATGACATTCGAGGACCTGTTGAAGAGTCCTTATGATGAAAAGCTCTACGAGTATTACGCGACATCGCAGTTAGCGCTCGTCGACTCTGCCTCCGGACACACAACTACGTTGGGCCAACCCGCGATCTTCCAGAACGTCGATCCCGCCCCCGACGGTCAACACGTTCTAGTCACACAATTGCACAAGCCGTTTTCGTACCTCTTTACTGACAACGCGTTTCCGAAGGACATCGAAGTGTGGGACGCGAAGGGCAAGCTTGTTTACAAAGTCGCGAGTTTGCCGCTTGCTGATCAGGTGCCGATCGACGGCGTAATCACTGGCCCCCGCAGCGTGCGCTGGCGGCCCGATGAGCCGGCCACACTCGTCTGGGTGCGAGCGCTCGACAACGGCGATCCGAAGAAGAAAGTTCCTCATCGCGACAGCGTCGTTATGTTGAAGGCGCCGTTCACGGGCGAGCCCACCGAGTTTTTCAAAACGGAGCATCGTTTCTCCGGCATGACGTGGGGGGAGCGCGACGGTGTGGTTTTGATCTCCGATTTCGAGCGCGATAAACGCTGGGTACGCACGTTCCTCGTCAACGCCAACAAAGCCGACCTCGCAGGGAAGCTGGTCTGGAGCCGGAACCAGCAGGAACGTTACAAGGATCCGGGCACGCCGGTAATGAAGGTAGTGAAAGGTCAACGAGCGATGCTGCAAAGCGGCGACTCGATCTACCTGATCGGCAATGGCTCTTCACCGGAAGGCGATCGTCCGTTCCTCGATCGTTTCAACCTGCAAACACTAAATTCAGAACGGATCTTTCGCAGTGAAGCTGACCGTTATGAAGTCCCGCTCGCGCTGTTGAGTGATGATGGCGGGCAGTTCATCACGCGGCGTGAATCGCCGGCTGAAGCGCCGAACTACTTCGTGCGAAACAGCGCCGCTCAGGCTCGCGCACTCACGCAATACCCGGATCCGACGCCGCAGTTGCGCGGGATCAAGAAACAGCTCGTTACGTACAAGCGCGCTGATGGTGTGCCGTGTTCGTTTACTCTTTACCTGCCGCCTGATTACAAGGAGGGCACGCGTCTGCCGACAGTTGTTTGGGCCTATCCGCTCGAGTTCACGGATGCCGGCACTGCCGGGCAGATCACCGGCTCGACACAAAGAGCGACGTCGATCGTTGGTCCATCGCACCTGTTCTTCCTGTTGGAAGGTTACGCGGTACTCGATAACGCGACGATGCCAGTCGTCGGAAGCCCGGAGACAGTTAACAACACGTACGTCGAACAGATCGTGATGAGTGCGAAAGCCGCGATCGATAAGGCGACGGAGATGGGAGTGACTGATCCGGAACGCGTCGGCGTGGGTGGTCACAGTTATGGCGCGTTCATGACGGCGAACCTGCTGGCCCATAGCGATCTGTTCCGTGCGGGAATCGCGCGCAGCGGCGCGTACAACCGGACGTTGACGCCGTTTGGATTTCAGAATGAGCGTCGCACGATCTGGGAGGCGCCGGAGCTGTATTTGAAAGTTTCACCGTTCATGTTTGCGTCCAAGATCAACGAGCCGATGTTGATGATTCACGGCGAAGCTGATGACAACACAGGGACGTTCCCGATCCAATCGGAGCGCATGTACCAGGCGATGAAAGGGAACGGCGCGACCGTTCGCCTTGTGATGCTGCCGCACGAAGCGCATGGCTACGCGGGGCGCGAGAGCATCGAACACGTGTTGTTCGAGATGATCAGTTGGTTTGACAAGTACGTGAAGCACGCGCCGTCGCGCAGCAAAGACACGAGCACGGCTCAAGTGAAATAAAGCGGATCTAATTGCCAGCGTCGTTTACGGAGTGATTCTTCGGTCCAGAAGTTTCGGAGTAATTCGATTTGCGGTGTTGAGTTGTCGTTGATGATAACGGTGACGACGTCGTAGCGGTGCGGTTCGTTTTCGATGCCGAGCATTTGGCGATAGGCGCGGGCTGCGCGTGTTACCTGGCGACGCTTGCGTAGATCGACGTTGACTTCGGGTGGCGCGAACCAATCGGAGGAGCGTGTTTTTACTTCGACGAAGCAGAGAATGTCGCCGTCGTACGCGATCAGATCGATCTCAGCGTTGATGATTGCGCCGCGCAGGTTGCGCCCGACGGCGAGTGTGAAGTTGGCGGCGACGAGGCGATAGCCGAGCTGATCGAGGTATGCGGCGGCGTACGATTCGCCGAGCTGGCCTAGTGAGGATGGCATAGTTGCAGACAGGATTTACAAGATTTTTCAAGATTTGCAAGCAGAAAACATGTCGATCATGAAAAATCTTGTAAATCCTGTCTAAGTCTATCTAAGCGTCGCGATCGTAGGCGACTTTGAGCCAGTGTTTCACCTCGTCGTCGATGTCGTCCATTGAAGTGATCGGAATGCGGTGAGTGATGCGATCCTTCTTGACGAAGCCGCCGGTATCGATTAACCGACCTGTAGGTTTCAAGTCACCAAGGGCGAAGCCCATGTCGATGCGTGTTTGCGTGGTGGGTTTGATCTGCGCGAAGACGTGATTGCGGTAGAGCGGCACGATTGTCGAGCACGGACATGCTTTCACTTCCTTACCGGTTTTGAGTCCGAGCTTTAACAACGCGTCGTAGAGCGGACGCAGTTTCGCTTTGCCGCCTGAATACATCTTCTCGACGTCGCTTTCAGCAGCGGCGAGATAGAGATCGGGATCGCCTAACTCTTTACCTTTTCCTTCCGCGCGTTCCGCCAGCCACCCGGCGGTGTTAGTGCCGAGTCCGGGTTCTTTCTTCAGCCACGCGCGCCGTTCCGTTTCATCTTTCGGGCCGGATTTCTTGATGTAGGCGAGCCACTCTTCGAGGGAGCGTCCGGTCTTTTGTTTGAGCTCGGTGATCCACTTCTGCATCATGAGGACGCCGGGATGGACGCTGTAGATAGACTTCTTTTGAGGAACGGGCATCCGATCTCCTTTCACGAGAAGCGGGCGGTCGAGAGGAATTGCGGCGGGCGCCGCACCTTCGTCGCCTGCTCGAACGCATACGCAATCTTGATCAGCTTGGGCTCGCTGTACGCGCCACCAAAAAACGAGACACCGACAGGCAAGCCAAAAACGTAACCCGCCGGCACGGTGATATGCGGATAACCTGCAACTGCCGACGCCGACGAGTATCCACCAGTGAAGTGGTCGCCATTGATCCAATCAGTGGGCCATGGTGGTCCACCAGTCGGAGCCACGAGCGCATCGAGCCGGTTCTTCTTCATCACCGCATCGATTCCCTGCGCGCGCGTCAGCAAATGGTTCTTACGCAGCGCCGCGAGATACGGCTTGCTGGTGAGCGGTCCCTTCGCCTCGGCCTTGGTCATGATGTCCTGACCGAAGTACGGCATCTCACGAGCGCTGTTCTTTTCGTTGAACGCGATCACGTCCTTCAGCGAACGAACCGGCGCTGTCGGTCCAAGTCCCGCGAGATAAGTATTGAGATCCGCTTTGAACTCATACAACAAAACTTCAAACTCGGAATCGTCAAACTTACCCGTCGTCGGAATGTCAGCCGGATCGACGAGCACCGCGCCGAGTTTCTTCATCTCCGCGAGCAGGTCGTTCATCAGCTTGTCGACACGCTCATTGAAACCGAAATGTTTGCGCGCGATGCCGAGTCGCATGCCACGCAATCCGTTTTTGTCGAGAAACTTCGTGTAATCCGCAACTGATTTTCCACTACTCGCGTTTGTTGCTTCATCGCGCGGATCGATGCCTGTCATCGCGCCGAGAAGTATCGCAGCGTCACTGACTGTTCTTGCCATTGGCCCAGCCGTGTCCTGGCTGTGTGAGATCGGGATGATTCCCGCGCGACTCACGAGGCCGACAGTCGGTTTAATTCCAACCAACGAATTTGCTGACGACGGGCACACCACGGAGCCGTCCGTCTCAGTGCCGATCGCAGCAGCACACAGGTTTGCCGCAACGGCAGCGCCCGATCCGGAGCTCGAGCCGCACGGATTGCGCTCGAGGACATAAGGATTTTTCGTCTGTCCGCCACGACCGCTCCAACCGCTAGACGACTTCGTCGATCGGAAGTTCGCCCACTCGCTCAGGTTCGTCTTGCCGAGAATCAATGCGCCTGCGTCGCGGAGTCGTTGAGCGACGAACGCGTCACGCTGCGGCTTCGCGCCGACGAGCGCGAGTGAGCCCGCCGTGGTCATCATTCGATCCTGTGTGTCGATGTTGTCTTTGATCAGGACCGGAATGCCATGCAAAGGACTGCGCGGGCCTTTCTCTTTTCGCTCGCGATCAAGTGCGACTGCGATCCGCTCCGCGTCGGGATTCATTTCGATGACGGCGTAAAGGCCGGGGCCTTTCTTGTCGATGTCAGTGATGCGATCGGAGTATTTCTCGACCAGCTCGCGCGAAGTGTATTTTCCGGACTGCAGGCCCTGCTGCAGATCCGTGATCGTTAGCTCTTCGAGATCGAAAGCTGGGGGTGATTTTGCGATTGATTCAGGTAAAGGGGTAGTAATTGCGGCAATGTAGGTGGCTGCGGTTGTTTGCAGAAATTGGCGACGCTTCATTTTGACGGATACTAACAGAACCGAGCGCGGTAGCGCCGGGTCAACTGCAATTTGCTGGCGTGTTACTTGGATTACCCGGCGCTACCGCGCTCGGTTCTGTTATTAGCGGCCGACTTTGAATGAGTTAAAGAACCGTTCCACCAGCGCCGTGTCGTCCATTCCCTTCGGGGAACCGATGACGATCTGATACGGCCGGCGGCCAACCAGGAACACGCGCGACTTGAAGATCCGATCCCCGGCCTCCGCGGTAAACTCGATCGCGTTATAGCCGTCGATCATTGTTGCCTTACTGCTCAACAACGTCGCCTGGATGCCTTTGACGAAGTTATCGCGATTCGCTTCCAACTCGGCCTGGCGGTTGAAGTTGAAACTCGGATCGTAATCAACCCAGCCGATAAGATAGACGCTCGTTGTGTCTTTCACGACGAACAGATGCGTAGTGTAAGGACCATTAGCGCTGTCCGTTGTTTCGGTCTTCTCGGGTGGTATCTCCGGCATCAGGACCGAGAAGCGTCCATTTGGAGAAGTAAACTTCACCCAACCGCCGTTGTCGGCGGCGTTGCTGGGAGCGGGAGTGTTGCTGGGCGTGCTGGGCGGACGGTTCGAGTGTTCCTGGGCGCTAAGCGGAAAACTCATTCCTAATGTGATAATGGCCAGTGCCAAAAACCGTTTCATATTCGACATCCCTTCGGTCAGGACTTAAGGACGGCAGATTATAACCGTAGATCGCTGCGGATGACACAGATATTAAGGCCTTGTAAGCTATCCAGCCATGTCTAATCTCGTCGCGATTGTCGGCCGTCCGAATGTAGGCAAGTCTACGCTGTTCAACCGTCTCATCGGGGAGCGGCGCGCCATCGTCGGCGACGAGCCGGGAATCACACGCGACCGCATTTACGGTGAGGTCGAGTGGGCGGGCGCGAAGTTTTCCCTCATCGATACCGGCGGAATCGTGCCTGACGACGACGCTGTAATTCCCGCAAACATTTTCAAGCAGGCCGGAGTGGCGATTGACGAGGCGCACGTGCTGATCTGGGTTGTGGATGCGCGCACCGGCATCACCCAGCTCGATGAAGAGCTCGCCGCGCTGCTGAGAGCCACCGGCAAACACGTGCTCGTAGCGGCGAATAAGACCGATTCGTCGCGTCTCGAGAGTGAAAGCACAGAGTTTTACCAGTTCGGCTTCGACGACGTGTTTCCGATTTCAGCGGAGCAGGGAATCGGTATCGGCGATCTGCTCGACAGCGTCGTCGAGCTAATCAAGTCGGGCGAGGAAGAGACCCCCGAAGACGAGGCCGCTCAAACGCGCGAGCTGCGACTCGCCATTATCGGACGTCCGAATGTCGGCAAGTCTTCACTGCTGAATCGACTGCTCGGCGAAGATCGCGTGATCGTGTCGCCCGTTGCAGGCACGACTCGCGACGCCATTGACACTGTTCTACAAACACCCGAGCGCAACTTCCGCTTGATCGACACGGCAGGCATCCGTCGCAAAGGCAAGACAGACGAGATGGCGGAGAAGCTCTCGGTGATCATGGCGCGGAAGAGTCTCGAACGTGCGGATGTCGCGATCGTGCTTGTTGATGCGGTTGAAGGTGTGACTGCGCTCGACGCGAACATCGCGGGTTATGCGCTCGATGCCGGCTGCTCGATCATCATCGCTGTGAACAAGTGGGACGCAATACAGGATAAAGAGACGAATACGGCAGCGGAGTTTGAGCGCAGCCTGCGCGATAAGATGAAGTTTCTGGAATGGGCGCCTGTGATCACGATCTCGGCGCTGAGTGGCCAACGCGTGGAAAGGATTCTGTCGCTCGTTTTGAAAGCTGACGAAGCGCGCAACCGGCGTATTCCGACGTCGCAGCTCAACGATTTCTTCGAGCGCGCGATTGCCCAACCGCGTGGCGGGACGGCGCCGTCGCCCGCGAAGGGCGGGTTCTCGCGGCTGAAGGTTCAGTATTTGACGCAGGTGAGTCTGCGGCCGCCGACGTTTGTGGTTTTCACGTCAGGCGGTAAACCGGGATTGCACTTCTCGTACGAACGATATCTTCTTAATCGTCTGCGTGAAGAGTTTGATTTCTTCGCGTCGCCGCTGCGCATCGTAGAAAAGCATAAGTCCACAAAAAGGCACAAAACGCGATAGTGACCTAACTTGAACTGCTTCTCTGTGCAACCTCTGTGTTCTCTGTGTCTCTGTGGTTAAACTGATTCATACAAAAATCCACCACAGGACACAGAGAACACAGAGGTTGCACAGAGAAATCCTCAGACTATGACGGCAGGGGCGATTCGTTTCACAGTTGAGGCGCAGGATGGTGAAGCGCGGGCGGGTGTGTTGACCACGCGCCGCGGCGTGATTGAGACCCCCGTGTTTATGCCGGTCGGCACAGCCGGCACGGTCAAAGGCATTCGCTTCGAAGAACTCGAGGAAGATCTCGACGCGCGGATCATCCTCGGCAACACGTATCACCTCTGGCTCCGACCCGGCATCGACGTGATCAAAAAAGCCGGCGGCCTGCACCGATTCATTAGTTGGGACCGCGCACTCTTAACTGATTCCGGTGGTTTTCAGGTCTGGAGCCTCGGCGCACTCCGCAAGATCTCAGAAGAAGGCACAGAGTTTCGCTCGCACGTCGACGGCTCGCTACGTTTCCTATCGCCCGAAGTCTCGATGGAAGTCCAGGCCGCGCTCGGCTCTGACATCGTGATGGTTTTCGACGAGTGCGCGCCCGGTGAAGCGAGCCACGAAGACACCGAGCGCAGCCTGAATCTCACCGCCCGCTGGGCACAACGTTCAAAAACCGCTTTCGATCGACTGCAATCGGAAGCCGCAGACACCGGACGTCGCGAATCTGAAGACCTGAGCGGACGGCAGGCGCTATTTGGCATCGTCCAGGGCGCCGGGCATTTGGATCTCAGACGCATCAGCGTTGAACAGACCGTAAACATCGGCTTCGACGGCTACGCCATCGGTGGATTGAGCGTCGGAGAAGAGAAGTCGCTGATGTTTGAAGTAATAGAAGACATCGCGCCGAGAATGCCGAAACACGCGCCGCGATACCTGATGGGTGTCGGCACGCCGGCAGATCTGGTCGAAGCAGTGGCGCGCGGCGTCGATATGTTTGACTGCGTTTTGCCGACGCGCAACGGCCGAACGGGACAGGCGTTCACGTCACGCGGCAAGTTGAACATCAAGAACGCGAAATGGATAAACGACCAGCGCCCGCTCGACGAATCGTGCCGCTGTGCTGTCTGTAAAAGACACTCGCGCTCCTATCTCCGTCATTTATATATAGCGGGCGAAATGCTGGCGAGTATGCTTCTAACCCACCATAATCTGGCCTTCTTCCTTGACACCATGCGAGGCGTGAGGCAATCTATCCGGTCTGGCGATTTCCCGAAATTTCGGCGTGATTTCACCGAGCGGCTGGGTGCGAATGGGGAATAGCAGTTCGCAAGCCGGTTGCGTCTCTTTGTTCAGTTTGGGGACGCAGTCAAATCCTATAACAAAATGCAAACTTTACTGATCTTCTTTCAGGGTGGCTTGGGTGGATTTGCGGGGCTCATGCCCTTTCTCCTGATCATCATCATCTTTTACTTTCTATTAATAAGGCCACAGCAGAAGCGCCAAAGACAACTTCAGGAAACGGTGTCGAGTCTGAGGATTGGCGATCGTGTGGTTACAACCGGCGGCATACTCGGCGTGATAACCACCGTGCGCGATTCGAGTTTTATAATCCGCAGCGCCGACAAGACCATGATTGAAATAGCTCGCACGGCAATAGCCGATATCGATCGCGAGCCCGAAAAAGGTACGTAAGCGAGCGTTAATTTCCGCAATGAAGAAAAAGAATCTTCTCACCCGCGTTATCATCATCGCTATTGTTACTATCATTGGCCTTTACCTGGTTATCGGTCCGCGCCGGCGTCCGACTGTGCAGGACTTCAAATGGTCGGGAATCAAGGCCAATCTCAAAAACAATATTCATCTCGGACTCGACCTTCAGGGCGGCTCGCACCTCGTGATGCGAGTGAAAACTGAGGAATTCCTGCGGCGTCTGACCGAAGAGAACTACGTGGCCGCTCAAAACGCCGCGAAAGATGCGGGATTTGATCCGAAAGGTGGACGCGCGGACACGAGTCCCAACAACTACCGTGTAGTTCTTCAAATCGCGGATCCTTCGAAGGTCGCTGACGCAAAAGCAGCCGTCGAGAAGAAAGTCGAACTTGGCGATACGTCAGTTTGGAATTACTCGGCTTCGGGCGACACGCTCACCTGGAGCATGACCGCGGCAGCCGAACGTCTGCTCGCCGACAACGCCACTACACAGGCGCTCAACATCATCGAGAGCCGCATCAACGCACTCGGAATCGCAGAGCCTACGCTCCAAACTCACGGCGCGCAGAGCTCGCACCAGCTTCTTTTGCAGATGCCCGGTGTTCAGGATCCGGAGCGCGTGAAGGATATTCTCAAAGGCGAGTCACGTCTGGAGCTGGTCCACGTTGTCAGTCCGCCAAATCCGTCGCCCGCGGCGACTTATGCTACCGAGCAGGAAGCGATCGCTTCGCTCAACAGCGGCGGTCAGGTTCCGCCGAATCGCAGGGTTTTGCCGTACAGCGAGCGCATCGAAAAGTCCCAAGATCCCAATCAGCAAAGACCGAAGAGCTGGGTCGTAGTCGAGACTCCTGCAATCATCGACGGCAGCGAGCTGAGAAACGCTACGGCGACTCCGTCGGCCGGTGGCCGTGCCGACGATTTCGAGATCAACTTCTCGTTGAAGAAGAGTGGCGCGGACAAGTTTGGCGCATGGACGGGCTCGCACATCGGCGAGTACATGGGCGTCGTGCTTAACGATGAAGTGAAGTCAGTCGCTTTCATAAAATCGCAGATCTTCGATTCAGGACAGATCAGCGGACGCTTTACAAAGAATTCGGCCGAAGATTTAGCGCTCACTTTGCGTTCAGGCGCGTTGCCGGCTCCGATTGAATATCTTGAAGAGCGCACGGTAGGACCGAGCCTCGGTGCGGACTCGATTCGCGCGGGCGTTAGAGCTTCGCTTGTCGGTCTCGCCCTCGTCGTTGTCTTCATGCTCTTTTATTATCGCGGTTCCGGCGTCAACGCAGTGGTCGGGTTGCTGCTGAACATGATCCTGATGCTTGCCGGATTGATCGTGTTTGGCGCTACGCTGACGCTTCCCGGTATCGCCGGTATCATTCTTACGATCGGTATGGCGGTCGACTCGAACGTGCTTATCTTTGAGCGTATTCGTGAGGAGTGGCGGTCAGGAAAGACAATTCCGTCCTCGGTCGATCTTGGATTCAACCGTGCTTTCATCACCATTATCGATACTCACGTAACCACGATCATTTCATCTCTGTTCCTGTTCGTGTTCGGTACCGGACCGATTCGCGGGTTTGCAGTCACGCTTGTTATCGGACTGCTGGTCAACCTGTTCTCGGCAGTCTACGTCTCGCGCACGATCTTTATTTGGCTGCTGTCACGTAAGAAAATGGAGTCGTTGAGTATTTAGAGAGTCATCATGTTTCAAGTTCTTCACGATATAACTATTGACTGGATGGGTAACCGCCGTTGGTTTATCGGCATTTCCGTCGCGCTTATGCTGCTCGGTATGGGATCGGCTATATTCCGGCAGGCCACCGGTCGTCAGGCGTTCAACCTCGGCGTCGACTTCAAAGGCGGAACGGTAGTTACCGTGCGTTTCAAACAGCGACCGGGCGATGACGCGATTCGTGCTGCACTCGTTGATAAGAAAATCAACGATGCGGTCGTGCAGCCGGTTACCGATCGTCCTGACACCGTGCTAATCAAGGTGCCGCTCGAAGGCGAAGGCCAGGACGGCCGAGTGCGCGTTAGAGAAGCGTTGAACGAGTTCGGCAAGGAAGCGGACGCCAAGACTGAGTTGGAAGCGGATCCCAATGCTTCTTACAAGATCGTCGGAACGGACGCTGTCGGAGCGATCGCCGGAGCCCAGTTAAGAAACAAGGCCATCGCCGTCACACTTGCGGCGCTCGTTGGCATTCTGGTCTATATCGCGGCGCGGTTTGAGTGGACGTATGGCGCGGCGGCCGTCATCGCTGTGTTTCACGACGTGCTCGTGACGCTCGGTTTCTTCTCGATCTTCCAGATTGAAATCAGCCTCAACGTAATTGCGGCGCTGCTGACACTCGTCGGATTTTCGGTGAACGACACGATCGTGGTGTTCGATCGTATTCGCGAAAATCGCAAGCTCCACCGGCGCGATTCGCTTTACAAGATCACCAACGACTCGATCAATCAGACGCTTTCGCGCACGGTGATCACCAACGGTCTGGTGTTTCTATCGGTGCTGGCGCTGGTGTTGTTTGGTGGCGACGTATTGCGGGCATTTTCGCTCGCCTTGTTTATCGGCGTCGTGTTTGGAACATATTCATCGATCGCGATCGCGAGCCCGATCATGGTTTGGTGGGAGCAGCGAATCGAGGCAGCGAATCGCGAATCGGCAGTAGCTTATAATCAGCCCAGAGTGGTGAAACCGGCGCGAGGCCCGAAGCAGGGTCTGAAGAATGCTTCGAAGCCTCTGCACTAAGCAGGCAGCTTTCTCTGTGCAACCTCTGTGTTCTCTGTGTCTCTGTGGTGGTTTCCGCCAATACAAACCACAGAGACACAGAGAACACAGAGGTTGCACAGAGAAAGCTAACTACGCCACTACTAATCAGACGGAACAAATTGGCCGCCACCGGTGTCCTAATACCGCTTGACTTTGAAACACTATGCGGACTAGACTGCGGGCGTTGCTGGCCAATTAAATACCCCTAGTTGTCGACCCCGTATTGTGTTTGAAAGCAAGAGGTTGGGTACGGCGGTGGTGTGTGTTGAGCAGGCCGGCGAGTAGTCTCGCGCAGCGGCTTCCAAATTCTAAATTCGGTGTGCTCAATATCGCAGGAGCTGCTGTCATCCCCTTCATTACTGACGGAACGTAAGCGGTACTTTAAATCGACGTTTGCGATGTACTTACTGCTTAACTATTTTCGTAAACCCCTGATCCATTTGGCGCCGGAGTCGGAGGAGAGCTATGTTCGATAATCTTGTTGAGTCCAGTTCGCACAAAGACGACATCACGCGAAAAGGCTCATTCGTCGGTATCACCGCACTAATCTACGCTGTGCTGCTTGTGACGTTCTTCGTTGCGGGTATCTACTGGTATGACGCGCGTCTCGGTGATATGGAACTCGAGCTGACCACGCTCGTCGCTCCTGTGCCAGTGCCGCAACAACAGAAAGAACCAGAGGCAAAACAGGAAGCCAAGCCGCAGAAGGTCGAGCAGAACGTCGACGTTCGTAAAGAGCTAGTGGCCAGCGTTGATGAAAGTCGACTCCCGCCGAAAGAGATTTCGGCCAAGGCCAGCGACGTGCCTCCAGTCAGACGCGGTGTGACCACCGTAGTTGGAACTAGTGACTCCAATGCCGTGAACGCAATGCCGGCTGGTCCCGGTTCCGGCAATGTCGTGGGAACACCGGCCAAAGTCCAGATTGCCGACGAGCCGCCACCACCCGAGGCGCCAAAACCGACTCCGCCTCGCGCTCCCATTTCGGGCGGCGTTCTTAACGGCAAAGCCATCAGCTTACCCAAACCAGCGTATCCACCGATTGCCAGAGCTGCGCATGCTGCCGGCACCGTGGTGGTGCAAGTGACAATTGACGAAAACGGCAGTGTGATTGCTGCACATGCCGTGTCCGGGCATCCTCTGTTACAGGGGGCTGCTGTAGGTGCTGCGCGTCAAGCGAGATTCTCCCCAACGAAGCTTTCGGGGCAGCCAGTTAAAGTTACCGGAGTGATCCAGTACAACTTCGTAGCGCAATAACTGCGGAGAATATTTGTCGTGTCGCCGCGGTTATCGTGGACCGTCCCGGCTTCTCTGCTTGCTATCAATCTAATAAAACCTTTTGGAGGGGTTCACCGTGACAATTCTAACGAGTATTTTTCTCGGCTTCTTGATGCTGTTGCAGGAAGCCGCAGCCAGTCCAGCGGCATCCGACGCCGATCACTTCACGCTGACCGAAATGGTTAAGAACATGGGTGGCGTCGCGATCGCCGTCGTCATCGTTTTGCTGATCATGTCAGTTTATTCAATAGCGATCATGGTCGAGCGTTACCTGACTTACTCCGCGGCGAAGAAACAGTCGCGCGAGTTTGCACCACGCGTCGCACAGGCGCTCAAGAACGATCGCATCGAAGAAGCGATCAATATCAGCGACAAGCACCGCAAATCGCACCTGGCGATGGTCGTCAGCAGCGGCTTGCAGGAGTTTCGCGCGCATGAAGGCACGACCGACATCTCGGGCGACGAGATCGATGCGTCGAAGCGCGCGCTGCAGCGAGCTATCGCTATCAAGACCGCCGAATTCAAACGCGGCCTGTCGGGTTTGGCGACCATCGGTTCTACCGCGCCATTCGTCGGTTTGTTCGGGACGGTGTTCGGCATCATCAACGCATTCCGCGGCATGAAGAACGCGGAGTCAGCGGGTATCGCGGCTGTGGCTGGCGGTATTTCGGAAGCGTTGTTTACCACCGCGCTCGGATTGCTGGTGGCAGTGCCGGCCGTGTGGTTGTTCAACTACTTCACGGGCAAGGTTGATGGCTTTGTGGTCGAGATGGACAACTCGGCGTCAGAGCTCGTCGACTACTTCATCAAGAACCGCACGAAGCAGTTGAAGGCGTAGTTGAAACGCCAGGGATGGTGAACCCCAGGGTGCGGCGCCGCGCGCCGCACCAATTTAAACTGGGGCGTTTACCGCTCGACGTAAGTAAAAGGAGATCTGTTATGGGAATGTCAGGTGGAGGCGGTGGCGGCGGCGTACAGTCCGAGATTAACGTCACCCCGATGGTCGACATCATGCTCGTGTTGCTGATCATCTTCATGGTGGTCACGCCGTTCCTTCAGCAGGGCATCACCGTTGCGCTGCCCAAGAATATGAATAACCCGGATGTCGATCCGAACATTATCAAGGAGTCGTCGATCGTGATTTCGGTCCCGAACGACGGCGAGTACTATCTTGGCAAGCAACGCGTCGCGCGAGAGCAGTTGAGCGATAAGGTCGACACGTTGCTCCAGAAAATTAAGAACGAGAACGATCGGATCGTCTACATCAAGAGCGGCGTTAACGTCAGCTATGGCGACGTGGTGACTGTCATCAATGAGGTCCGCAAGCTCGGCGTCGATAAGATCGGACTTGTGGCTGACAAGAAGAAGGGCGGCGCGGCTGCGGCAAAAGCGACTTCGTAAATCGCATTTAAGAACGAGGAGATATTTAAATGTCCGTGAGTGATAACGAGATAGAGCATAGAAGTACCACTACGGCGGTACCGTATATTAACGTCACTCCGTTGATTGACGTGTTGCTGGTGTTGCTGATTATCTTCATGGTCGTCACGCCGCTGAAGCCGAGCCGGTTCAAAGCTGACATTCCAACGCAGCGCGATCCGAATGAAGACCTGAGCAAGCTGAAGCCAAATCCGCTGACCTTGGTGGTTACCATCTCGCAGGATTTGCAGATCAAGCTGAATCAGGATTCGCTTGGCTCGGTAAACGATACGGCGCCGCTGGCGCAGAAACTGGCCCAGACGTTTGCACAGCGCAAAGACCAGCGCGCCTACAAAATCGGTATGGAAAACCGCGCCGATCTGAAGGAAGACGATCGCATCGAGAAGACCGTCTTCGTCAAAGCGCCAAGAGCGGCGAAATACGGTGACGTTGTCAAAGTAATCGACGCCATCAAGGGAGCAGGCGCGAGTCCGGTTGGGTTACAAGTGGACGATCTTCCGTAATAAATAGGAGACCCCGCGAGAGCTTCGAGCGCCGGCCCAGAAACTCGCCCCGTCGGAGCTCAAACGCCGGTCTTATTAAATTGGAGTCACGCATAAATGAAACTCTCTCAGACCGGGATCGTCATCGTTTTGGCGATCCTCGTTGCTACTAGCTCCGGGTGCGGAGTTATCAATCGAATCAGGGCCAAGAACCAGTTGAACGAGGCCGCGAAAGCGTACCGCGAAGGCCACTTCCCTGAAGCGGAGCAGCACTCGCGCAGGGCTGCCGAGCTGGATCCGAATAACAAGACCGCGCCGATGTTTATCGCTCGGACGATCCATGCTCAATATCGTCCCGGGGTGCAGTCTCCCGAGAATCTTGCCAAGGCGCAGGAGGCGATTACCGCCTACCAGCAGTTGCTCGCGAACAACCCGCAGGATGAAGAGTCGTACAAAGCAATTGCTTACCTCTACGAAGCGACTCACCAGGACGACAAGCTGAGACAGTGGATCTCGTCGCGCGCCGCCAGCGACGCTGTGCCGGCGGAAAAGCGGGCTGAAGCTTACGTCGTTCTTGCCAGTAAAGATTGGGATTGCTCTTTCAAGATCACTGAGCTGCCGACCAACAAGACAACAACGCTCGATCCCTCCAATAACAAGGCCACCGTTTCCTACAAGAAACCGAAGGATCAGAAAGACTTCGACATGGCCCAGATGTGCGTGAAGCAGGGATTGGTCGAAGCCGAGAATGCGATCAAGTTTGATCCGAATAACGAATCGGCCTGGTCTTACAAGACAAACTTGTTGCTAGAGGCTTCGAAGCTCGCCGAGATGGACGGCAAAGCGGATCAGAAAGCTCAGTACCAGAAAGATTACGAAGCCGCTCTGAAACGCACCACCGAATTGAGTGTGGCGAACCAGAAGCGCAAGGAAGAGCAGGAGAAGCAGTCCGCTTCACCACCGAAGGGCTAAGGCCGGGATTTAACTACGAATCCATCCACAGATTACACAGATGTCTTTCTGTGTAATCTGTGGATGGTTTTCTTTTTGTTATAATTTTTTCTAGATGATTCGTATCGAAGACATCGTCGAGAAAGTCGCTCACAACCACGCGCAGGCCGACCTCGATCTACTGCGTCGCGCCTACCTGTTTTCCGCGAAGGAACACAAGGGACAGAAGCGCGCGTCGGGTGAGTCGTACCTCGTCCACCCGCTCGAGGTTGCGAACATTCTCGCCGATATGAAGCTCGATGAAGTCTCAGTCGCCACCGGACTGCTGCACGACGTTGTTGAAGACACACTCGTCGATCTCGACACGATTCGCCGTTACTTCGGTGAGGAGATCACACACCTCGTCGACGGTCTCACGAAGATCGCACAGATCAGCAACATCTCGCGCGAGGAGCAACAGGCGGAGAACGTGCGCAAGATGTTGCTCGCGATGGTCGACGACGTGCGCGTCGTGCTTGTTAAGCTTGCCGATCGTCTGCACAACATGCGGACGTTGCAATACCTGAATACGGAAAAGCGGAAGCGCATCGCACAGGAAACGATGGACATCTTTGCGCCCATCGCGCACCGGCTCGGTATGGGTAAGTTGCGCGGCGAGCTTGAAGATCTCGCGTTTAGACATCTTCACCCGGAAGACTATCGCGAGCTTGCCGAACAACTCGAAAAGCGGCGTCCCGAGAACGAAGCGTTCCTGAAAAATGTTACCGCGCGCATCGAGGAGAAGATGAACGAAGCGACGGTGCCTTTCGTCCTCGTCGAAGGACGCGTCAAGCGACTCTATTCGATCTGGAAAAAGCTGCGCGCGCAGAAGATCGGTCTGGATCAGGTTTACGACCTTGTCGCCGCGCGCATCATCACTCCGAATGAGATCCGTCACTGTTACGCCGCGCTCGGCGTAGTACATCACAACTGGAAGCCGGTACCGGGTCGCATCAAAGACTGGATCGCGACACCGCGCGACAATCTGTATCAGTCGCTGCACACCTCAGTAATCGGTTCCAACGGGCAGTCGTTCGAGGTCCAGATCCGGACCGAGGAGATGCACCATGTCGCGGAAGAAGGTGTCGCAGCGCACTGGAAATACAAAGAAGGGAAACGTGGCGCGCGCGACGACGATCAGGCGCTGCAAGCTTTGCGATCCCTCGTTGAATGGACGCAGGAAGTTAAGGACTCGAAAGATTTTCTCGACTCGCTCAAGCTCGATCTTTATCCGAAGGACGTTTACGCGTTCACGCCCATGGGTAAGGTGATTCAGCTCCCGCGCGGCGCGACACCGGTCGACTTTGCTTACATGATCCACTCTGAAGTCGGGAACACGTGTACCGGCGCTCGTATCAACGGGCGCATGGCGCCGCTGCGCAGCCAGATTCAGAATGGCGACGTCGTCGAGATCATCACCTCTACGAATTCACATCCTTCGCGCGATTGGCTGAACTTCATCGTTACCTCCCGCGCGCGTAATCGCGTTCGTCACTGGGTGGCCGAACAACAGCGCGCGGAGTCGATCGAGATCGGGCGCAAGCTCTTCGAGAAGGAAGCTTCGCGTTTTCAGCTCTCGCCCAGGAAGTTGTTGAGCGACAATGACAAGGACATGAAGCGCGTCGCCAGTGACTACGGTTACGGTCGTGTCGACGATCTGCTGGCGGGAATTGGTTACGGCAAACTCGTACCGCGGAATGTCATCGCGAAGTATCTCGGACCGGAACAGTTTGAGCAGCTCGACAAGCAGAAAGAGTCTCGACTCAGAAGTGGCGTACGCGCGGTCAAGCGTCTCATTCGTCTGGGCGACGACTCGATCGTCGTG
Organism: Pyrinomonadaceae bacterium; assembly: GCA_036498585.1. Classification (GTDB taxonomy): domain Bacteria; phylum Acidobacteriota; class Blastocatellia; order Pyrinomonadales; family Pyrinomonadaceae; genus PSRF01. The sequence continues at coordinate 20,326 of DASYFE010000089.1, forward strand.
CGCGGGATCGACGATCTGATGGTTCAGCGCGCGCGCTGCTGCAATCCGCTACACGGCGAGGAGATCATCGGTTACGTCACGCGCGGCAAAGGCGTGGCCGTACACACGACGCGCTGCAAGAACGTGATGCAGTTGATGGTCAATCGCGAGCGAATCGTGGACGTTGAATGGGCGGGCCGGCCGGAGAAGACTGCTTACGCCGTGAAGCTATTGGCGATCACTGAAAACCGTACGGGCATGATCGCGGGTATCACGGGCGCGATCTCCGACATGAAGACTGGCATTCGCGATGCGCGCGCCTCCGTTTCACCGGACGAGCGCGGTCACATCGAAGTGACGGTCGAAGTATTCGACGTAAAGCACCTCGACCGCGTGATCGGCTCGATCAAGGGCGTCCCGGGCGTCCTCGACGTCGAGCGTTTACAAGGCGTCGCCTAGTCGGGGTTAGCGGTTAGCGATGCAGTTGAATTAACGCCGAAGGCGTTCGCTAATTACAGCCCAGGGTTCGAGGAACGAGAACCCTGGGGATGAAAGCAAAAATTATTTATTAACCCTGAAAGGGTCGCCAATCGTGGAACCCTTACAGCACCCGACGCGGGTCGCCCCGCGTCATCAACTAAAAGGAACTTGGCATGTGGCCTGAGAAGTTGTAGGAAAAGCTAGACGCGCTGCGACAAGCTAAGACCGACAACCCAGTGGTGCTGCATGCCCGTCTT
>DASYFE010000090.1:0-8697 GCA_036498585.1 Pyrinomonadaceae bacterium
TCACTGCCGTCGCTGGGGTGAAAAAAGAGAGTTGGCGCCGCATCAGGAAATACGGTTTCGGGAGCGCACGGCAGTCGAGCGAGTATACGCGCGCTTGAAGGAAGAGTTTGGTGGGCGCCTGGTGCGGGTCCGCGGTCCGGCAAAGGTAATGACTAGTCTGATGTTCGGGATCCTGGTCCTGACCGCAGATCAGCTACTCCGCTTAGTGGTCTAAATCTGATTCAGGGGCTAAAGCAGCGCACCAACTTCGTAGCGGTTGGGCGAAACACGCCCTGAATCAAGCAAGTTTGCTTTTGAACTGGGAGATCTAACAGAAATCGACAGCGCATTTATCATGGCGCTCAGAGAAACGCATCGCTCCTAAAGTAAAGCGAGTTTTGCAAGAGGCTCATCTTGTCAAACGATTTACTTCCGCCGTAAAGCGCGCCGACTGGCACTCCGCAACTAATAACCTATAAACCGCCAATCTCTCTGTTGCTTCTCCCTTTTTCCCCCTCGCCATCAACACATCAATATACAGCGGCCCAAGCCACAATTGACTCACACGAGAATCAGTCGGCGACACGAGCGCATCCGCCTCGCGACAAACCTGTTCAGCCTCTTCCAATTCATCACGTCTGAAACGAACTTCCGCCAAACATCTGAGCGCCTCGAAATGTGTGTACAACCAACTCGCTGACGACTGTTCGAGATTCGCGAGCGCCGTTTGTAGCGCTTCATCACGACGACCCTGCATCACCTGCACGACTGCGAGACTCGGGCGGCACAACGCCAGGACACGCTTTTCCCCAATCGCTTCACCGAGCAGGATGCCGTCGAGAAGCTCCTGCTCCGCGCGATCAACCTCACCCATGAAAAGCCGGCACTGCGCCGAGTAAAAATGTACCCACGCGCGGCGCTCACGCGAGTGCAGCTTCTCGACAATCTCGATCTCGCGCTCCGCATATTTCAATCCCGCCTCGTAATCACCTTTGTGAACCGAGTTTTCACCGAGATACTCAAACCCCGTAGCTTGCGCGAACAGAACGTTGTGCTTTTCACCAAACTCGATCCCGCGTCGCGCCCAGCGGTCCGCTTCGTCGTAAAGTCCGTAGTGTTGATAACCGCCGGCCGTGTAAGCGTAGATCTGCGAGATCATCGGCGCGGCAAACGTGTTGACACTTTCACTCTCCGCCGTGGGCGCAACAATCTCAATCGCACGCATCAACAACTCGATCGCTTTCTTGTGGCGACCCGCGAGATGGTGGAAGCGCGCTTCGGTCGAGAGCGCGTTTGCTGTTTCGAGCGGGTTTGTGACCGGATCGAGCACCTTCAAAGCCTCGTGCAGGTATTCGTGTCCGCGCGGATCGTCGGTGGTGACGAGAGACGCCGCCGCCTCCGTTTGCAAACGCACGCGCGTGGCCGGTTCCACCGCCAAAGCAAGCGCGCGTTCGAAGTGTTCCGAGGCGAGGATCGTCTCGCCGTGAAGCATGAACGCTTTGCCGATCGCTTCTTCCTGCTCCAACTGTTCTTCCGTGAGACCGAGCGCTTCGGCACAATCGCGCGCGCGACCGTAAGCCGCAATCGCCTCGTCGAACGCGAAGACACGCGCCGCTTCGGCAGCAGCCTGTTTGGCATACTTGAGACCGCGCTGGTGATCGCCCGCCTGGATGTAGTGATGGGCCAGCTTCTCAACGGCGCATTGAGATCGCGTGCAGTGTTGTTCGAGTCCTTCGGCGACGTGACGATGCAAGCGCCTTCGCCGGATCGGATTCAGCTCCTCGTAAAGCACTTCGCGGATCTTATCGTGCGTGAAGCTGAACGAGTCGCCTGAGCCCGCCGCGATCAGTTGCGCGCCCACGGCTTCGTCGAGCGCATCGAGTAGCGTGTCTTCATTTTGTTCAGCCGCGGCCGTGAGCTCTTCGAACGTGAAGACCTTGCCGAGAATCGCGCAGATGCGCAGCACGTCGTTGCAGTTTTCAGAAACGCGATCGAGACGATTGCCAATAGCTTCTTTCACGCTCTGCGGAATGAGCATCTGATCCATATCGCAGCGCCGCCAGCGTCCACTCTCGCGCCGGACGGAGCCGCGCTCGATCAGCGCCTTCAACACTTCCTCGACGAAAAACGGATTGCCTTCAGTCTCGCGATGAACGGCGACTGCAAACTCGCCGCTGACATGTTCGCCGAGCAGCGCATCGAGTTGATCGCTTGTTTCCGACTCGTTGAACCGACGCAGCACGATGCGCGTGGTCAAGCGCTCGCGGTTCCAGTCGACGAGCGATTTGGCCAGCGGGTGTGCGCGGTCGAGCTCAGTCTCGCGATAAGCACCAAGGATGAGCACGCGCTCGTTTCGGAGTTGTCGCAGAAGGTGGCCCAGCAGCCAGAGCGTGCCGCGATCCGCCCAGTGCAGGTCGTCGGCGTAGAAGAGCAGCGATTGTCGGCGTGCGATGTTGGAGAACACTTGCGCGACGGCGTCGAAGAAGAGCAATCGTTCTTCATGTGGTGGGAGCTGCTGTCGCTCGGCGAATGGACCGAGTCGCGTTTCGATCTCGGGTGCGAGCTTCGCGATCTGTATTGCAGTGTCGCCGAGGATCTCGCGCAACCGATCGTTGTTCTGTTCTTCGCGTACCCAGCGACGAAATGCTTCGACGAAAGGCAGGTAAGGCGTCGCGGCTTCGTACTCGTAACAACCGCCTGACAAGACGAGCGCGCCATGCACGGCCGCCTGGATCGTGATCTCGCGTGCCAGACGCGTCTTGCCCGCGCCCGGCTCGCCACTAAGCAAAACACCGTGGCCACGTCCTTCACGCGCACGCTGCCAGAGCTCGCGCGCTTCGGCGAGCTCCGCGCCGCGACCGACGAGACGACCGCGTGCGAGTGCGTCGAGTATCGCTGCGACCGGTGCGGCTTCAGCCGGTGTAGATTGGGTTTTGAGTGATTCCAGTAATGCTGAACGCGTTTCAGCCGCGGAGGCGAATCGTTGCGCCGGATCCTTCGCGAGCAGCCGCACGATGATCGTTTCGAGAACGGGCGGGATGTCGGAACGCAGGACGCGCGGCGGGACGATTGGCGCGTGAACGTGTTGCGAAACGATCGTTAAAGGATCGTCGCCGTGAAAAGGCACGCGGCCTGTCGTCAGCTCGTAAAGCAAAACGCCGAGTGCGTAGAGATCTGCGCGGCCGTCGATTGTTTGGCCCAACGCCTGTTCGGGCGCCATGTAAGCGGCGGTGCCCACGATGATGCCGGCGCGGGAGATGCGAGCGGCGTAAGCAGGCAAGGCGAGTCCGAGATCCGCGAGTTTCACCGTGCTCGAACTGCTTGTTCCTGACAACAGAACGTTATCGGGTTTCAGATCGCGATGAACGATGTGATTGTTGTGTGCGTGTTCGAGCGCCTCGCAGATCTGGACGGCGATGGCGACGACGCGCGTGAAATCAGATGGACGAGCTTGCGAGAGTCGCGGCCCGGAGACGTATTCCATCACGAGAAACGGAAACCCGTCTATTTCGCCGACGTCGTGAATCGTGACGATGTGTGGATGATTGAGTGCGGCGGCGGCGCGTGCTTCGCGGAGCAGACGTTCGCGCGAATCGGAATTCTGAGCGGAGATGAGTTTTACTGCGACTTCGCGCTGGAGCTCGAGATCGGTGGCGCGAAAGACTGTGCCCATGCCGCCGCGACCGATCTCACTATCGAGCCGGTAGCGTTCGCGCAGGATTGTGCCGGGAGCGGGGACAGTCGTCGCGCGTAGCTCATCGGGGAGGATGCGCGTCTGCTGTGATTCCATAAAGAAAGAATAGCCTTTTGTGCCCTTTGTGGCTAAGGTTTGAAGGTGTAGGTGATTGTGCCTTCGGTTTGGCGGCCGCGGAGTTTCTCGGGCGAGAAGGTCGATTTCATTGCCGCTTCGGTGGCGGCGCCGCGCATGAGCCAGTCGCCGCCCGCGCCGCGCGCCCAGTAAACCTGGCCGTTCTTGTCGACCATCACGCGCACCGTCACAGTGCCCGTCACCGGCTCTGCTCCTCTCACCGGACATTCAGCGTCGGGCAGCGACACGGCTTTGCCAACCAGATCGCCGCCAACCTCAGCCGTTCCTTTTTGCAGTGGTGGTTTGATCTGTTCGGCTGCAACTCGCTCTGTGGCTTGTCGCGATCGGTAGATATAAGTCGTGATGAGTGAGCCGAGGACGACCGAACCCGCGAGCGTGATGATCAATAGTATCCAGAACATCGGTACGTTCGACTTTGGCGGATCGGAGATGATCGGCTCGTCAGCGGGCACGAGTGGAACGATGTGATGGGCGCAGTACTTAACCAGATCGCTGTTATAGATTGCGTTGCACTGCGGACAGCGTTTGCGCGCGCTGGATTTCTCAGGCGGCGTCGGCGCCGGGATTAGTATTCGCGGCGGCGGAGTGACTGATCGCAAAGGTTCTGGTTCCGGCTCCGGCGCTGGCGGCTCCGGCGCTGGCGGCTCTGGTTCAGGGGGTTTCGGGGGTTCAATTATTGAGGGAGGCGGCTCGTTACGATTCAGCCGCCGCAACTCCTGCTCGTTCAGTCTCTGTTTGAACCCTGCGATCCAGCGAAGACTCTTATCAGCTTCCGAGACACCTTCTTTTTCTTCCTCATTGACACGTTTTGGAGGTGGAGGAGGTTCTTTCGCCGCGGTGTTCTGTGGAGGCGGTTCTTCGAGTGGGATCACGATCTTCCGCGGAGGAGTGCTTTCCCGGTGAGTGTTCGTGAGAATAGCGACCGCTTCCGTCAGTCCGCGGCGTTGCGCCCACTCGACCGCATTGAGACCGAGATTGTCGCGTAACTGCGGATCGGCGCCCGCATTCATCAGGAGTTTAACGAGGTTTGTGCGGCCGAAGATGACGGCGAGGATGAGGGCCGTCTGGCCACCGCCCGTAGTTTCATTTACGTCCGCGCCATTGGCCAGTATTGCGGATACAGCTTGTTCGTCGCCGCTTTGAACGGCGTTGGTCAATGGAAGGGAATAACTCACCGCACGGTCCCTTTTTGAAACTCTCCAAAACCAGCAAGAGGGGGCTCGTGCGTTATTCTACAGGAAAACCGCCCTAGAACGGCGGTGGGACGAACGCCGAGTTGAATCCCAACGGCGCCGGGAACGACGCCGCTGTCGGCCGTACGCCCGTGCGCACCCACGCGTCGATTGCGCCAATCGAAGTCAGGATCTGCGGGCCCGTTAAATTACAGTGCCCGATTCCAGTCGTGAAAGTCTGAAACAGTAGATCCTGTTTACCTGCCGCCGCGTTAGTTTCCGCGTATGCCGACTCGTTCGCAACCACGAGCAATGGATCGATGATCGTGTGCACGCTGAGAATCGGATTGCGGATCTTGCCATTGAAATCCGTGTTGTTGCGCACGTAGTTTCGTGCAGACTGTTTGGCCTCGATCTTGGGCCGCGCGTTCATCTGTGCGAGCCACGCATCGACCACGGGCGTCGGCAGTCCGATACCCGCGAGGTACGCTTTCTCGGCGGGAAGAAGATCGTAAGTTTGATCGACGTTCTGCACGATTGGACCACCGGCGCGTCTCTGTAGCTCGGCGCGCGCTTCGGTGAAGAAGAAGAAGTCAGTCAACGCCCAGCCGGGGAAGAATTGCGGAGGCGGTGGCGGATTGATGCCCCGGCCCGGGTTCTTTGCGACGAGTCGAATAAATTCAAACTTCGGAAAGTTTGCGATGTTGCTGAGCTCGGGTCCGAGCTTCGCGACTACTTCCGTGTCGAAGTCGATATCGTCTCTTACTTCGCCGACTGTTCCCCACGACGGCGGAATTCCAAACACGACGTCGTAAGCGAGATAGAGGGGAACGCCGCTGTCCCAGAGTCTTGTTGCGCCCGCGCCGGCGCTGCACAGGCAGAGCGCGCCGTCGTAGATGCCGTTGAACTGCTCCATGCTCTTGTAACCGACAAACGTTCCGAGCGAAGCCGCGACGATGATCGTGCGTTGTGGTTGTGCGACGTTCTCGCGGAAGAAGACGGCAAGGTTCTTGACGTCCTGGATCGCGTCTCCGATGGCCCAGCCGTTGTCTTTGTACGCGGTGCCTGCGAGTGCAAAACCCTGCGCGAGCAGCGGCGCTTCGAGCGCGGGGCTTGGCGCGACGTCGGCATTGCGGTTGTCGATCTCGCCGGGATGATCGGCCTTGTCGCGATAACCGTGCGCGAAGATGAGGAGGGTCCCATTCCAAACTTCGGGCACACGAATCCGGTACGGCGCACCGTGAATCTCACCCGACAGATCGAGCGGCGCCGCCTTCGCAGCAGGCGAACGATCAATTAGTGCGATTGAGAGTAAAAGAATGACAATAAGAGCGATCAGGAGTCTGGCTTTCATCTCAGCGTCCCCCTTTTGGTTGAGTGATCGGGAAGGTGACGGGAGACTACCACTGCGAAGCCAGCGACGGCAAGGAAAGTTAATGAATCGACCTGCCCTTTAGCGCGTTAGAGTACGTGTTATCTTCTCCTGGCCGCGCTATTTGAGCTCGTCTTGGATTTGAATGACCGATCCAGGCATTGAAGATCAAAGCGGCCTTGAGTCTTGTCCATATTCAATAATTCCTCTGGACCACCATTCGCGCCATCTGAATCGAGCCTCCGCCCTGAAACGCCGTACATCGACCAGATTAATGCCCACGACAAATGGTTGTTTGACTCAAGCGTTTAGATTGACGGCGGGGCTTGAATCTGTATAGACTGCCCGCGCTTCTCAGACTACAGCCGGTCGACTCACTTAGGGACCAGCCCGTTGGCTACATCGGATGACCTTTGGAACCGGAAGTAACCCTGGAAATAATAGGAGCTTAATACTATCCCGAATATACGAGTATTACGCTGGCTTGTTGTCCATGTGTTAGTCGCCGCCGTCCCATTTGTTGCTTCATGGGCTGTATACGTGCTGTATACAGAAGGGGCGCAAACGTGGCACATCCGTCCGGGGGAGGTGCTGTTTTTCTCGCTGATGATTAGTTCAATCGCGTTAGGTGAAATAATCGAGCTTTTATCAAGAGATAAAAATTTCACAAATTTGAGACTGATCCTCATGGCATATTTTTTTATCTGTATTATCATCTCGGTATTGCTTTATGCCATGAATGTCTACCATGAGGAAGCGCTGCATGGAGCCCGGCTAGACGCACAGGGAAGGGTTCTGGTATTTTCCTTAGTTCTGGCGGGAGGTGTTGTTATCCCCGGGACGGTGCTGGAAATTGTTTTCGATATAGTGGATAGACAGGAAGGGACATGGAAACGACGATCTTGGGAATGATTGTAGTAATTGGATTGATCGGCCTGGTCCTGACTATTGTTCTCGTCAGGATGATTTGGACCAAAGACTATTCCTTGTTATTTGGTCGGAATCAGGGAAGAGATTTGAGTGTTCAAGTCCCAACTCCCACGCTTCCACTCAACAACACCGCGCTCGATCTCGCAGTGGCCCACTTTGTAAAAGAGACCGCTAAATGGGAGAGCGATGCCGAAAGGACCGACCGGGGTAAGGAGTTGCGTGACCTGAGAATGCGTGGTCAACTGAAATAGCGCTTCGAACAATTCCTTCACCTAAATTTCCTTACGCCCCCAATGAACTGTCTATTAGGCGATGCGGGAATAGCAATCGGCCTCACGTCTCTGCCGTTCAGGCAGGAACTCGAATTTTATAATAACGAAATAGCAGGCGCTCTTTTCCCGCATTACCGGGACGCCGTGCGCAATAATTTCGCACAATCAACCTCTCCTTTTCATGCTGAGTTTGACGAATATTTTTACAAGCCGGTTCCATACTACCTGTTCGGAAGTTTCGATATGGCGGTTCTCACGGTCGTAGATGACTTTGAGATGATGGCTCGCACGTTTCGAGCCTTCGACCCGATGTTATCTTCGGCTGTAAATAAGAACTATCGCGAGAATTTTTTCTATAAGGTAATCACTGGTCCAACCCCGCAATTCAAACCAGACGACAGTATAGTTCGTATCGCTGCACGTACTTTTTTAACTGACGAGCGCCCACCCTTGTTTGTGATGTCGCTTCTCAAGTTGAACAATGTGCTCGTACTCGGTAGCGGCACCGATCTTCTAAGGAGTGTGGTCCGCTTCATCCATGCCGTTGCCAAGCGTCAAAACGCGGGCAGCAAAAACATGCATTGGATACTTCTCGAATCCTACGCAGCGAACGAAATAACTCTGCTCGTATTTACGAGTAGCTACTCGGCTGCGGCGCAGTTAATAACCTCTGTTCGAGAGGCGAGAATGCAGGATTTATTGGGGTCCGGCCCGAAGGTATTGAGCGAAGAAGAAGCCCTGCGGTTACATCAAAACTGCATGCTTGCAGATTTAAGTTCAAGTTCGGATGTTTTGGACGCGACGCTTTTTATAGACACGGAATCCTATTTCGGTTTTGATTTTCGCTTTCTTGAGCCCGCGCACCGATCGCGTTTAGAAACAATTGATCCGAATGATTCGATGGATTTGTTCTGCCAGTGGTCGGTCAGGCCTGGTTACCTGCAAGACACCATCGATGAGCTTAGGCAAGGAAACAATTCAGAAGTGACAACCTGCGTTGGTAAAGGTGATCTGTTCGAGCTAGCTAAGGGACTCTCGACAAGGCAAACGATAGAGCAGGTTTTGTTTTCCCTGCAAACTGATAGCCGTCCCCGATATGCAAAAAGGCGACAGACGATGCCGGCAATGGCCGGCAGTGTGGTT
>DASYFE010000091.1:0-28464 GCA_036498585.1 Pyrinomonadaceae bacterium
TAAGTCTCACATAACGTCGCCGCTCGATGCCGTGAAGTACGGCAGGGTTTCATCGAAGGAGCAGGAGAAGGAAGGGTTCTCTATTCCGGCTCAGTTGAAGCTGCTCGATCAGTATGCCCAAACTCAGGGGCTGAAAATCGTCCGTGAGTTTGTCGATGCCGAAACGGCCAAGCGGACAGGTCGGACAGGGTTTGATGAGATGATTAAGTTTCTCAAACGCTCATCCGTGCGCGTCCTGTTGGTTGAAAAGACCGACCGTCTTTATCGCAACCTCAAAGATTATGTAACGATCGATGAACTCAATCTCGAAATTCATTTCGTTAAAGAGAACGTGATTCTTTCGCAGGACTCCCGATCCTCCGAGAAATTCATGCACGGAATCAAAGTCCTCATGGCGAAGAACTACATCGACAATCTCTCTGAGGAAACAAAGAAAGGGATGCTCGAAAAGGCCGAGCAGTCAATCTATCCGTCCTGCGCTCCTATCGGTTATAGAAATGTAATGGGGCCAAATGGCAAGCGAATTATCGAGCCTGATCCGATTCAAGGGCCGATCATCAAACAGATGTTTGAGTGGTATGCCACGGGCCAGTGTTCGATAGACGAAGTTCTAAGGCGCGCTCTTTTAGCTGGTTTGGTTTCGCGGCGTAAAGGCCAAATAATGTCAAGATCGAATGTGCATAGACTACTTCAGAAGCGCGTTTACACCGGCGACTTTGATTGGAACGGCAGAACCTATCGCGGCAGCCATGATCCGCTGATTTCAACCGCACTCTTTGAGCGTGTACAGGAGATCCTTGAGGGCCGCTACTCGACCAAAGAGAAAGTAACTAAACACGAGTTTGCGTTCACAGGGCTTGTGAACTGTGGGCACTGTGGCTGTGCCCTCGTGGCTGAGAAGAAGAAAGGTAAATACGTTTACTATCACTGCACAGGCAACAAAGGAAAATGCCCCGAACCTTACGCCCGCGAAGAAGTGCTTGAAGCGTGCTTTGCCGACTTACTCAAGGGACTCGTCTTTGATGATCAGGTCATGGATTGGATCGTCGATGCTCTGCATCAGAGTCACGCAGACGAGAAGAACTTTAGACGTGATGCCATTGCTCGCTTACAAGACGAACAAAGCAAGATACAAAACCGACTTGATAAGCTCTACGATGATCGTCTTGATGGATTCATCGAGCCTGATTTCTTTGAACGTAAGGCAAGAGAATGGCGACAAACTCAGAGGCGTTTAGCCGATCAGATCGCCGAGTATGAAACCGCTTCTCACGATTATGTGCTTGATGGCGTTCGCCTATTAGAACTCGCAAAAAAGGCCTATTTTCTATTCAAACAGCAAACTCCAAGCGAAAAACGCAAATTGCTCAATTTCGTGTGTTCGAACTCGGTTTGGAAGGACCAGACACTCACCGCAACCCTTCGCCAACCCTTTGATCTTCTTGCAGTTACCAACACCACTTGGCAAAGAGAAAAGGCCGCCGGAACCTCTTCCAACGACCTCTGTCCAATTTGGCAGCGCATACGGGACTCGAACCCGTGATCTCTGCCTTGAGAGGGCAGCGTGTTAACCGACTACACCAATGCGCCGCAGAGGTTTGGGATTATAGAAGCCCGATGGCGCGGATAGCAAGTTATGGACGCGGATCTGTCCTTGTTTGTATACTGCTCGCGCTTGAGCTAACTAATCCTTGATGCACCTTTGCCTATGAACATCGTTGTGTTGCGGGAAACACAAGAGGGTGAGGCACGCGTCGCGCTCATGCCCGAATCCGTTAAGAAACTCGCCGCACTCGGAACCTCCGTAAAAATCGAAAGCCACGCCGGTCTCAACGCCGCTCGCACGGACGACGATTATCGCGAAGCAGGCGCTGAAGTAAGCGCTGATCGAGAAGCGCTCCTCGCCGCCGCCGATGTACTCGCCGTCGTCAATCGACCGTCAGCAAACGATTTTGCGCGACTCAAAAAAGACGCCGTCGTGATCGGCTTCCTGCGGCCGCTCGACGAGCCCGCCGAGCTGTTGCCGGCCGTCGATCGCGGCGTCACGACTTTCTCTGTCGAGCTGATCCCACGAATCACACGCGCGCAGGCGATGGACGCGCTCTCGTCGATGGCCACTGTCGCTGGTTACAAGGCCGTCCTGATCGGAGCCACACACATCCCACGAATGTTTCCCTTGTTAATGACTGCCGCCGGAACTGTGCCGCCAGCGCGCGTGCTTGTGCTCGGCGCGGGCGTGGCCGGACTTCAGGCGATCGCGACCGCAAGACGTCTCGGCGCAGTGGTCGAAGGCTACGACGTGCGCGCAGCCGCAGGCGAGCAGGTGAAATCGTTAGGCGCGAAATTTCTCGAAGTCGATCTCGGCGGAATCAAGACCGAAGACGCAGGTGGCTACGCTGTCGAGCTCTCCGACGAAGCAATGAACCGCGGGCGCGCGCTGATCGCCGAACACGCAAAGACTGCGGATGTAATTATCACAACCGCACAAGTGCCGGGCAGACGCGCTCCACTTCTAATCACTGAAGAAGCTGTCAACGGTATGAAACGTGGCTCGATCGTTATCGATCTCGCCGGCTCAACCGGCGGCAACTGCGCGCTGAGCCAGGCAGACGTGACTGTCGAACGTGAGGGGGTAACGATCATCGCGCCGACGAATCTGCCCGCGACGATTCCGGTCCACGCGAGTCAACTCTACTCGCGCAACGTCACGTCCTTCCTTTCGCTGCTGATCATAGACGGACAGCTAAGTATAGACATGAAGGACGATGTTGTTGGACCGTCGTGTGTTACGCATAACGGTGAGGTTGTAAACCAGCGCGTCGCGGCCGCGTTACAGGCCCAACCAGGTTAGGAGCAAGCGAATGCCTTTAGACGATCCGGTAGTCCAAAAGATACTTTTGATTTCGGCGCTTTATGTGTTCGCGCTCGCGGCGTTTCTTGGTTACCAGGTGATTTCGCGAGTGCCGCCGCTGCTGCATACGCCGCTGATGTCGGCGACTAACGCGATCTCCGGCATATCTCTCGTCGGCTCGATCGTCACCGCGGGTGCGCAATACAACACCGTCAGCACGATCCTCGGTTTCATCGCTGTGGTTTGTTCCACGACGAACGTCGTCGGCGGCTTCGTCATCACCGATCGCATGTTGAAGATGTTCAAGCGGAAGGAAATCGCGAAGAAGGACTAAAACCCGCCCTTGCAATTCTACTTCATCGAATTCAGCTACCTGCTCGCTTCAATCTTTTTCATCCTCGGATTGAAGGGGCTGAGCCACCCCGAAAGCGCGAAGCGCGGAATGCATCTCGCCGAGTTTGGCATGTTGATGGCCATCATCGGCACGCTGGTCCACCACGAGATCATCACTTACACGTGGATACTCGCAGGTCTCGCGATCGGCTCTGTGGTCGGACTCGCGATGGGCTTGTGGGTGCCGATGACAGCGATGCCGCAACGCACCGCGCTCTCACACGCGTTTGGCGCGTTCGCCGCAGCGCTCGTCGGTATCTCGGAGTTCTACAGGTTTGGCGGCCATCTCGAAAACAGAGTCATGATGGGCGCACTCGGCTTCGAAGTGATGCTCGGCGCACTCACGACGACCGGCAGTCTGCTCGCCTTTGCAAAACTTCAGGGCATGGTGCGCGGCACGCCCATGACTTACAAGGGCCAGAACGTCTTCAACATGGCCCTGCTCACGGTAACGATCGGAATCTTCGTGTATCTGATCGTCGTGCCGGGCTCGATGCCGCTGTTTTTCACGATGGTGGGTCTCGCGTTCGTCTTTGGACTGTTGCTGGTAATGCCGATCGGATCCGCTGACATGCCAGTCGTGATGTCGCTGCTGAATTCTTACGCCGGACTCGCCTCCGCAGCAACGGGATTCGTGCTCTCAAACAAGGTGCTGATCATCGCCGGCACGCTCGACGGGTTTTCCGGATTCATACTCTCGATCCTGATGTGTCGCGCGATGAACCGATCGATGACGAACGTTTTGTTTGGCGCATTCGGAAGCGCAGCAACAGCCGCAACCGGGAGCGGCGAGCAACAAGGATCGATGCGCGAAGTCGGTCTCGACGACATCGCCACACAACTCGCTTACGCAAACAAAGTCGTGTTCGTGCCCGGATACGGACTCGCCACCGCTCAGGCGCAACACGCAGTGCGCGAGCTCGCAGACGTGCTCGAGAAGCGCGGCGTCACCGTCAAATACGGAATCCATCCGGTCGCGGGCCGCATGCCCGGTCACATGAACGTGCTGCTTGCCGAAGCGAACGTGCCGTATTCAGCACTGTACGAGCTCGAGCAGATCAATCCTGAATTTCCAACCACAGACGTCGCTGTCGTCATCGGAGCAAATGACGTTGTCAATCCGGATGCGCGCGACAACCCAGGCAGTCCCATCGCCGGTATGCCGATTCTCGAAGTCGACCGGTCGAAGTCAGTCGTGGTCTTGAAGCGCGGGCAAGGCAAAGGTTTCTCCGGTCTGGAGAACCCTTTGTTTTTTAAGCCGGTAACAGGCATGCTGTATGGCGACGCGAAAGACACGCTGACGCGACTGGTTCAAGCCGTGCAGCACGCATAGCATCATGTAATCCTGTAAACAGCTTAGACAGGATTCGAAATCATTTTTCTGGAGACTAAATGCGAAGATTCTTAACCTCCTTCGTGTTGGCGAGTTTGCTCGTCACCACGCTTCCCACAAGCTACGCCCAGCGCGCTGCTCATAAAACAACAAAGAAAGCTGCGGCGCCGGTAGTAATAACTAAACGCGGCGTTGACACGATCGCGGCAGATCAACTCCGGGACTACCTGACGTTCATCGCCTCCGACGAAATGGAAGGACGCGACACACCATCGCGCGGGCTCAACACAACGGCGAAGTTTCTCGCGATGAATCTCACGCGTTGGGGTTTCAAACCGGCGGGCGACGAAGGCAGCTTCTTCCAACGCATCGATCTCCGACGCGAACGCGCTGACACTGGTCAAACAAAAGTCGATTTCAGCGGACGAACATTCGCATCGGGAACAGATTTTCTTCCGGGGGGCGGCTCCGGCAATGTCAGTGGTCAACTGGTCTTCGCGGGGAACGGTTGGTTTGTAAAGTCGAAAGACATGGACGCGTACAAAGGCGTCGATCCGGCGGGACGCATCGCCGTGATCTTCGGAACTCCAAACTTGCTACCGCGTGGCGTCTCGCGCTCAGACCTCGGCAAGCCCAAGGAAGAGATGATGAACGCGAGCGACTACGCGCGCAGCAAAGGCGTTGTCGGTTTGATCTACGTGCCTGACGCTCAGTACATCACAAACTGGCGTCGTCGTCAGGCCTTCGTAGAGCGTGGCTCGACTGTCGTCGCGAAGTTCCAAACTCAAACAGCAACCACGCCGTTGCCGACGATCGTGATCACACCTGAAACAGCAAACCTGCTCTTTGAGGGAGAGACGCAAACCGCTTCGGCTATCTCCAGCGCGTATTTCGGTGCGACTGCGACCACGATACCCGCGTTTCTGCTGGGGGATCAAAAGAAGATCACGATGAATGTCGTGAACACGACCGAGACAGTGCCTACGCAGAATGTGGTTGCAGTTTGGGAAGGCAGCGATCCGGTTTTGAAGGCTGAATACGTTGCACTCGGCGCGCATTACGATCACGTCGGTAGCGGTTGTCCGCCGAAAGGCACGGACACGATTTGCAACGGCGCGGACGATGACGGCTCCGGCACGACCGCGTTGCTGGGAATGGCGGAAGCGCTGGCCAAGGCCCCCGTGCGGCCGAAGCGTTCAGTGTTGTTCGTGTGGCACTGCGGCGAGGAGAAAGGTTTGTGGGGCTCGCGTTACTTCACTCAATTTCCGACTGTGCCGCTCAACCAGATCGTGGCGCAGCTCAACATCGACATGATCGGTCGCAGCAAGAAAGAAGGCGACACGAACCGAAGCAACAGTGAGCTTACCGGACCAGACGCCGTTTATGTGATCGGCTCGACGATGATGAGTACGGAGCTCGGTGAGCTCGTGAATAGTGTTAATAATTCGTATTTGAAACTCACCTTTGATACGAAGTACGACGATCCGAAGGATCCGAACCGGTTCTTCTACCGCAGCGATCATATCAATTACGCGCGCAAGGGAATTCCGATCATCTTCTTCTTTGATGGTGTTCACGAAGACTATCACGGGGCAGGCGATACGGCTGACAAGATCGATTATCAGAAGATGGAGAAGATTACGCGGACGGTCTATATGACGTTGTGGGAGATTGCGAATCGGCCTACGCGGTTGAAGGTGGATAAGCCGCTGCCGGTGCAGATCAGTGTCACGGATTAGATCTTTCGGATAGTAACTTTCTATAAGCTTCGGCGCGTGAGAGACCCAGCTCACGCGCCGCTTTTTTTAGGGCGGCGCGGTGGTCCAGACCGTCGCGCTCGAATTGCTCGACTAACGTCGAGACACTCGTTGCTTGATTCATCGGAAGATCAAGAACGTGTCGATCGATCAGCACGACGATCTCTCCGCGAATATCCATCTTTTCCGTGTAATCCGCGGCTAATTTACTCAACAGTCCACGCCTGATCTCTTCGTGTAACTTCGTGAGCTCCCTTGCGACGACGGCTTCGCGTTCGCCGAGTATTTCGTGGGCGTCTGCAAGTGTCGCGGCGAGACGATGTGGGGCTTCGTAGAAGATCAATGTGCCGGGAATTGATTGCAATTCGGTGAGTCGAATACGGCGTGCGCTCGTGCGCGATGGCAGGAAGCCTGCGAAGAAGAATTCGTCAGTCGGAAGACCTGCTGCAATCAGTGCAGTGATCAAGGCGCTTGGGCCAGGCACTGGAACAACTACGATCTCGTTCTCGATCGCCGCACGGACGAGACGAAAGCCGGGATCGCTGATTGAAGGCGTGCCCGCGTCTGAAACCACAGCGATATTAGTCCCCTGTTTTAGTCGAGCGATTAACTCGGCAGCGCGTTGCTGTTCGTTGTGTTCGTGATAGCTGATCGTCTTCGTGCCGATACCGTAGTGATTGAGGAGCTTGTGTGTGTGGCGCGTGTCTTCACAGGCGATGAGATCGACGTCGCTGAGAACCTGGAGCGCGCGGTGCGTGATGTCTGCGAGATTGCCGATGGGAGTGGCGACGAGATATAGAGTGCCGGGCATGTTCGCGCATATCTTAGACGAGTTTTAGACAGGATTACAGGATTGACACGATTAACAAGATAAAGGCCCCGGCGTTTGAACCGAGGCCTTCTGGAAGGGTAGACCAGCAGATAACAGGCGGATAGTCAGATGCGGGTTAATACCGAGGGATTGGAATTCGTCTCCACCAATCGTTGTTGCGATTGTTACGGTCGTTGCGGTCGTTGCGACGCCAGTCGTCATCACGATCTCGGCCGTAACCGCCGCCGTAGCCAACACCGTAGACGTTGCTGATGTAGCGCAGCTCCTGCTGAATCTGCGACCACTCCGAAGCAGTGCGGCCATCAAATCCTCGACGTGAGAAGCGATCCAGGTCATCGGCTTCCTGGAGCACTCGACGAGCTTCATTCGCACTACGATTCAAGTCACGACCGTTGCCGACTCGCGACTTCAGATCGCCAACCGCATCACGAAACTGGTGGACCTGGTTGTTGATCTGATCTTCGCGGTTCGAGCCGTTGGCTCTGCTGTGATCGAGGGCGCGGTCAATGTCGCGCTCGAAATCTTTTGCGAGACGATCGAGACGGTGCACGGAGTCCTTGAGTCCGCGGTCGTCGTAGCGTCCGTAGCCGCGATTATCGTCGGGGTAACGTCCGTACTGGGCAGAGGCTGCGGCGGGCAGAGCGAGCGCCAGAATGGCCGCAGCGAATATTGAAAACTTCAGTGTGTGCCGGTTCGTCATGTTTTGAAATTCTCCTCAGTAAGTCCGACCGATGTCGTTGCCGGACGTTTGGCAAGCGCTGTGCCTGTTTAGAAACTGCGGGAAAATGGACGTGTTTGATAGGCAGGTAACGCGAAAGGTGCACTGACTACTGAAAACGTGAGCGTTGCGCAGCGCACAGAACCGAGCGCGGTAGCGCCGGGTCAGGTTCAATGAAGAGTCGTGATAATGGAGGCTGACCCGGCGCTACCGCGCTCGGTTCTGTGCGTGATTGAGAAGAATGAAGAGGTGGCGACGAATGTGGGCTTCGAGGAGGAAGTAGTTCTTTTCGATCGACTTCCAAGCGGGCGCGCCGGTGTGAGACTTGGCTAGCAGCAACTCCTCGTTCGCAGTCTTGATTCCGAGGTGACGAATGTTCGCCGCCGCGAGTCCGCCACCACGCACGATGCCATCGCGTGGCGTCCTGGGCCATCCAGCTTCTACATACAAAGTGCGGACACCGTTCGTGAGCGTCAGCAGGTGTCCAACCATCGTCGAAGTCCCGGTCGGAAACCGGTGCCCTTCCTGTCTCGCAATCTGAATACTCGCGCCCGCGCGGTTTGCGTCGCCTGCCAACACAGTAAACTCCGCGAGCAGCCAATCGACGCCCGCTTTGCGCAGCAGATCGTTTGAATTCTTCAGCGACAGGTACTCGGCGACCTCGCCGCGCCCGGCCAGCCGAGCCTTGCGCTCCGCTTCGGACAATGCCGCCACCCACGCTTCATCTAGTTCGCTCATATTCGCTCGCCGATGGTATCATGAGCGCCGAATCGTCCCCCCACAATCCCAAATGCGGAACATATCGACAATGACCCGATCACATCGAGCGCTAATGCGCCTCTTGACCGTAATCCCAGCGGTTGGGCTGTTTTTCCTAATCAGCGCAAACCCGTTCGCACAGTCAAACCAACTGCCTGCGCCCAGCAGTCACCTCAGCGACTTTGCCGGCGTGATCGATGCCGACACGAAGACGCGGCTGGAAAGCCTTCTCCAGGGGCTCAAGGAAAAGAGCAAGATCGATCTCTACGTCGCTGTCGTCGAAAGCACCGGCGCGCGGGAAATCGCTCCATTCTCGCAACAACTCGCGCGCGATTGGAACATCGGAGCCAAGACTGGCCGCACGAAGAGCCTGCTGCTCGTTGTGTCAACAGCCTCGAAATCGTCATTCACGCAATTTACTCGCGTGGTGCAGGCGGACTTGCCCGATGGCGTACTGGGCGAGATGAGCTATCGCATGAGTGGACCGCTGAATGATGGTCGTTTCGCTGAAGCTGTTGATAGCGGCTTACACGTGTTCGCGAATGCGCTCGCTGAAAAGATCGGTTTCAAAGTTTCTGATATCGAAACGTCAGTTGCAGCGAATACGTCTGTCCCGACTAACTCGCCGCAACCGGTCCTTGTCAGCGCGAAAGACACGCCACGGACCCGCCGACGCGTAGTGAGTGAGGCGCCAAAGGCCGAAGCGCAAGCTACGCCACCGGTCGAAGCGCCCAAAACAGAACCGACGCCAGAACCGACGCCGAGTGAAAGTCCGGCTACGGAGCCAACACCTGCTGAGTCACCAAAGACCGAATCCACTCCCGAGGAATCGCCAAAGCCCGACGTCGTTAAGACTGAAGCCACGAAACCCGGGCGCAAAAAGCCGCCTGCCGCCGCTCCGAAGTCAGCTCCCGTAAAACAGAAGACCGCCGCCGAGATCGCGGAACAAGACGCCGATGAGTCAGAGGAAGTTGAGTTGTCACTCACAAAGCCGTTGCCGGAACGCGCGGTGAAGTTGAAAGAGTTTCTCGACGCGCATCCCGATTCGAAATCCAGACCACGCGCTATCGAATTATTGATCAGCACGCATGCAGGCTTAGGCGATCAGAAGCTGAAAAACGGCGACATCGCGGGGGGCATCGAGCAAATGATGCACGCGATCGACGAGGCCGATACCAGCATCCCCGAAAAACTTTTCGCTGGCGTGATCGCGCAGATTCCGACGAACTTGTACCTGCGCGGCGAGCGTGAAGCGGCGTACAAAGCGGCGCAGAGTATCGAAACGAAGTTTGGTGGCGATCCGAAGCGTCTGCTCGAGATGGCGGGCTTTTATCTCAGCGTCGAACGAGGCAGTGACACGGTCCGCGTCGCTGAGGGCGCCGTGAAGCTCGCGCCCGATCTCGCCGAAGCACATCGAATGCTCGCGGTCGGACTGCACATTTCTTTGCGACTCGACGAAGCCGCGGCTGAGTACAAGAAGACTCTCGAGCTGGATCCGACGTCGAAAGTCTCGCGTGGCAGTCTCGCGGATCTCTATCGCGCCGCGGGTAAGAACGAAGAGGCGCTCGCACTCTACAACGAGCAACTCGCCGCCGATCCGAAAGACAAGGCAGCGCGCGCCGGCAAAGTGATCGCGTTGTATGAGCTCAATCGCGCAGATGAAGCCAGCAGCGCGCTCGAATCTGCACTCGCTGCCGAGCCACGCAACCTGCCGTTACTTTCCGGAGCCGCCTACTGGCTTGCCGCGCACGGCAACAACGACAAGGCTCTCGAGCTGGCGCTTAAAGCAACTGCGATCGAACCACGTTACACATGGGCGCAGATCGCGTTGGCCCGTGCGCTTCTTGGTGTGAAGCGGCCCCTGGATGCCGAACGGTCGTTGCGTTATGCGCGACAGTACGGCAAGTTTCCAACGCTGACTTACGAGCTCGCGAGTGTGCTGGCGTCGATGGGTTTGTATGAGGAAGCGGCGGAAGTTTTGCGCGAGTCGTTCACGATAAAAGACGATCAGATTCAGGCTTACCTCGCCGGGCGCGTGCAGGTGAATGATGCGAGTTTTATCGATCTGCTTGCTCCGGAACGACGCGCCGGCATTTACCAACCGGCGTCAGCCGACACTGCCGCGAATGCAAAGACGATGAAGGCGTTGCTTGCCTTCAGCACTGCAATCACGCCTGCTGAAGGACAGAAGATTGACGAGCCGGCTGCAGTCGCCGCTGCGAAGGAGTTTGCATCCGGCAGCGACAGCATGCGTCCCTTCCGCCAGGTGTATGCGGCAAGTCGACTCGCGCGTAACGGAGTCGGCATCACGACTGCACTCGATCTGATCGCACAAGCCAGAAGAGCGACTGACGAAGCGCTGAAAGTCCCCGTGCTCACACTCGCTGTGCAAGCTGATGAATTTCGTGACATGCGCGCGAGTGCGATTTCGTCAGGCAGCGTTCCCGACGTCGCGCCCGCGCCTGCGGCAGTGCTCGCGAATATTTACAAGGGACGTTTGGAAGATCTCGAAGGCTGGGCGCTCTTCAACAACGAGAGGTATTCAGAAGCCGTCGTTCACCTGAAAAAAGCTGAGGAGATCTTGCCGGCAGAAACTCCTGCATGGCGCATCGCGCTCTGGCATCTCGGCGTAACGCTCGAGCAGTCGGGTCAGAAGGAACAGGCGCTTGAGGCGTACATCAAGAGTTATAAAGGTGAGCCGGAGCCGTCAGCAGTTCGTCGATCGGTGATCGAACAACTCTACAAACGCATCAACGGCTCGCTCGATGGACTCGAGGAAAAACTTGGGGCGGCAACAGGAGCAGCGGTTAGCACTTCAACACCGGCTACTACGACGCCGGAAACAACAACACCTGCTCCGCAACCAACCACAAATCCCGAACCGGCCCCGGAAACCTCCAAACCAACTTCGTCAGAAACTCCGAAGTCAGAACCCGCACCGCCGAAAACGCTTTCTGACGAGGCGCTCAAAAACGCTGCGGCACGGTTGCGAACAACGGTAAAAGTCACCGGACGCATTGTGGACGCGAACAAGGTGGGAATCTCGAACGCGACTGTCGTGTTGATTAGTCCGTCCGGCAGCGTGATGGCGGCGACGACGGATAACGAAGGAATCTACTCGTTCAAAGTTGCGCCAACCGAGAAGACTTATAGAGTAATCCCTTCGAAGGATGGTTACACCTTCACTCCGATCGATCGCGCTCTGCCAGGATTGTTTGAGGATTTGAAGGAGATCGACTTCGTAGGAGCAAAGCCTTAATCCACAGATTACACAGAGCTGTGTAATCTGTGGATGGCTTTCGATTGGTTATTTGTTATTGCTGTTATCCGAAGCCGGCACTGGTTTTCCTTCAGCGTCGTACACTTCAACTTTCCCATACTTGCTCAGGACCTCACGCGTCTTCGCAGCATCTCCGACTGCAACCACCTGAAGGTGGCCCATGTCGATGTATTTCTTCGCCGCGTTCTGCACGTCAGCAGCCGTGATCGCCGAAACCTTCTGCGGATACGTGTCCCAGTAATCCGCGGGCAGGTTGTAGAGCTTCTGCGTGATGATGTTCTGCAGGAGCGTCTGCGGCTGTTCGAGTGACAACGCGAAGCCGCCGATAATCGCGCGCTTCGCATTCTCGAGCTCCTCGGCCGGCACCGTGTCACTTCGGAGACGATTCAGCTCGTACATAAACTCCTTCATCGCGCCTTCGGTCACGTCGGTTCGAACGTCAGAGCTCGAAGTCCACGTGCCTCTGAATTTCGTGCCGCCAAAGTTGCTGTACGCGCCGTACGTGTAGCCCTTGTCTTCGCGCAGGTTCAGGAACAGACGTCCGGTTGGACCACCGCCGAGAACGCGATCCGCGACCAACACTGAAAAGTAATCCGGGCTGGTCCGCTCGATGCCGAGTGTACCGAGCTGCAACACGGTTTGCACTGAGTGGGGACGATCGATCAGAAAGATCCGTGATTCAGACTGCGCGGGCGCTTGCGGAATCGTTACCGCCGGTACATCGCCCTTCTGCCAGTCGCCGAACGCCTTCTCGATCTTCGGCAGCATCTCCTTCAAGGTGACGTCGCCAACAATCGCGAGAATCGCGTTGTTCGGATGATAGTAGGTCGAATGAAAGCCCGCGAGGTCTTTCGGCGTCAGCTTCTTGATCGACTCGACGGGCGCGGCATTTAACGAAGCCGGATGGCTCGTGCCGTAGATCGCTCTCTGGAACTGTTCCGTCGCGAGAAACTGCGGATTCGATCGTTGAAACTGAAGCTGTGCGAGTGTGCGTGTTTTGTACTTGTCGACTTCGGCCTGCGGGAACGTCGGATTGCGAATGACGTCGGCAAACAAGTCGAGCGTCTGGTCCAGGTTCTCTACCAGACCGCTCGTGCTGATCGTGCTAATCATCGACGACAGACCGGAGCCTGCAGTCAACGTAGCTCCGAGAGCGTCAATCTGCTCCGCAATGTCTTTGCTGGAGCGCTTGGCGGTGCCTTCACGCAACAACGACGCGGTGAAGCCCGAGAGACCGCGAAAGTCCGGCTTGTCTGAAAGTCCGCCACTCAACACCACGAGCTGCATGTTGAAGGTCGGCACTTTGTGCGAGGGAAGCACGATGACCTGCAATCCATTCTTCAGCGTCGCCTCTTCAGCGCGTGGAAGTTTTACTTTCAGAACTTCCTTGTTAACAGGCGCTTTGCCTTTGATGACTGCGCCCTTTGTGGTTTGCTGACCTGGTCCAGCTTGTGCGAATGCCAGAGACGACACCAACGCGATCAGGATCAGCGCGACGATAACGTTCCTTCTAGTCTTCATCATTCTCATTGCTCTAACTCCTTTACTGTCCCGATGCGCCGGTTGCGGACTTCGCCTTCGGCATGGTGATTACAACGGTGCGATTGGTGTCGACCAAATACTGCTTGGCGACACGTTGCACGTCTTCCTTAGTGACTGCGGCGACTTTATTGAGCCGCTCGTTAATCAGGTTCGGATCGTTGTAGTAGACCGTGTACTGGCCAATCGTGATCGCTCGTAAAATCGAGCTTGCCAGGCCGTTGATCAGGTTGCGTCGTGTCGTGTTCTTTGCTTTCTGGAGTTCCCAGTCAGCGATCGGCTCTGTCTTCAGCCGTTCGATCTCGGCATAGATCGCTGCTTCGATGTCTTCGGTCTTGACGCCTGGTCTGAGAGTCGCGTTTGTGTATAACGCGCCGACGCCGCGCTTCTCATCCATGAAGCCACCAACATTGCTGACCATCTCTTTGTCTTTCACGAGGTTCTGGTACAAGCGCGAGCTCTGGCCGCTTTGCAGCACTGCCGAGAGCACTTGCAACGCGTAAAAGTCAGCCGTGTTTCCCGCGACTGCTTTGTAAGCGAGATCGACGCGCGGCGCGCGTGCGAGCATGTCGTCAACACTCGCGCGACGTTCAGCTTTCTGCGTGGGCTCAGCCATGTCGACTGCCGGTGGATCCGGTTGGCGTGGAATGCTCTCGAAGTCGGATTTGATCTTCGCGAGAGCTTCTGCCGGTTTGAAGTCACCAACCAACACGAGCACTGCGTTGTTTGGTGCATAGTACATCTTGAAGAACGCAGCCACGTCTTCGACAGACGCCGCATTGAGGTCTTCCATGGAACCGATCGTCGTGTGCTTGTACGCAAAGTTGTCGTAGATCAGCTCCTGCTGGAGCTCTCCGCTCTTGCCGTATGGTTGGTTGTCAACGCCGAGGCGTCGCTCTTCCTGGACCGCATTACGTTGGTTGTCGAGGTTTTCTTTCGTGATAGCCAAACTCTTCATGCGATCGGATTCGAGGAAGAGTGCGAGATCGAGTTGGTTGGCGGGAAGAACCTCGAAATAGTTAGTGCGGTCTTCGTTGGTGGTGCCGTTCATGTTGCCGCCGTTATTGAAAACGAGCATGAAGTGTTCACCAGAGCCAACATTCTCGGAGCCTTTGAACATCATGTGTTCAAAGAGGTGCGCGAAGCCGGTGCGACCCTGGCGTTCGTTGCGCGAACCGACGTTGTAAGTGATGGAAACTGCGATTACAGGTGCGGAATGATCTTCAACAGTGATCACGCGCAGGCCGTTCTTTAAAGTGGTCTCTTTGAAATCGACTCGCACGTTGCGAGGGCCCTGTGCCTGGGCAGAGAGAACCGCGAGCGCGCAGACAAATAGCGGGGACAAAAACTTAGAGACGCGTCTCATGCTCAAACTCCTTTGAATGGTGGAAGTATATCGGTCGAAGATTTTTGGACTACTACCGGTAGTTTGAATTTATGCGCTGGAGAGAACAGTGTCAAGCGACGAGAGCGACAGCCCACGGGCGGCCACGGAGGGCCGCCTCTACAGTTGTAGTCCACCATTTACCTTCGTTGGAGGCCGCCCGATGAGCAACAACTGTAGGGGCGGCCCTCCGTGGCCGCCCCGTTCGTTGATTGTCAGCCAACGCCTTCTGGCTTCTTACCATCCAAAGTCCTCGACTGTATAATCGTCGCAATAAAGCCATGAATAGAATCAAGCTCATCTATCCCAGCACTGTGGCGGTTTTTGCCGTCCTTATGCTGGCCCTCGCGATCAATGCTCAGCAGCCCGCGCCTCAGCAAGCCGCCAGTCGTTTTGATGTGACGCACTACCGGATCGAAGCTCAAATTATTCCCGATCAACATATGCTTCGCGCCGGTGCTGACGTGACGTTTGTGCCGCTGGACGCAACGCGCTCGGTCGTTTTCGAGCTCAACGGCTCGCTGAAAGTCGAGAGCATCGAGATGGCCGGCAAGCCCCTGACGGGCTACGTTCAGGACGCGGTCGGAGTCGGCTCGCTGGGCCCGAGCGTCCGTATCGACCTCGGCAGCGTAGTTCCAGCAAACCAGCCGATAACACTGCGAATTCGCTGGAGCGGCGCACTGGTTTCGCCGGAAGGCGGGCCGCTCGCGACCAAGCGACTGGCTTACGTCGGCACCGAGGGGTCGTACCTGATGTATGCCTCGCGGTGGTTCCCGTTTCATGACTATGCCGCCGACCGCGCGACCTCGGACATCACGTTTATCGTGCCCGCAGGTTTGCAGGTGGCAGGCACGAGCGACGACGCCATAGTGGCGCAACCGACGCCCAAAGAGGGCGCGGTTCGCTACCACTTCGTACACCGCCAGCCCGTGCTGATCGGCAATTTCGCCGCGGGGCAGTACATCAACAAGAACCTGCGCTACGCGAACTACGATCTTAATTTGTACGCCATGCCGGGCAGTGAGAAACGGCTGGAACAGTATGCTGAGCTTACCGGGCGCGTGCTCGAGTTCTACACGAAGAAATACGGGAAGCCACTTTTTGGCAATCGTTTAGTAGTGGTCCAAATCGACGACGAGAGTCTCGACACTTACTCCGGACCGGGAATCATTTACCTGTCGAGCAAGATGTTCGATACGAATCGGCCCGTGCCCGAAGAGAAGATTGAGCGGGAGATTGCTTACCAGTGGTGGGGACAGTCTGTCGGTCTGAAGTCGTTTGACGACGCGTGGCTTTCGCAGGGACTAGCCGAGTGGAGCGCGTTCGCTTATCGCGAGAGCACGTTGAGTGCAGGCGGTCTCGATGCGGCTCAGCGCGAGCAGCAGGAACGTGCCCTCACGTTCGAACAAACAGCGTCGATCGCGCGCGCGCCGAGCGCTCTCGACGACCAGTCAGCAGCGTACCAGTCGATCGTCTTCTACAAAGGCTCGATGATCTTCCGCATGTTGCGCGAGACGATCGGCAAAGAAGACTTCGATCGAACGCTCGCTGCGTTCCTCGATACTTACAAAGGCAAGAACGCGGGGATCGACGACTTTGAAAAACTCGCGTCGAAGATTTCTCAGCAGAGCTTACGATACTTCTTCGCACAGTGGATTGAAGGAACGGGTGTTCCGGAGTTTACGGTCGACTATCAAATCATTCGCACACGCTCGGGCAAGTTCCGCACGCGCGGCACCGTGAAACAGAACCTCGAGACGCTGCGCATGCCGGTCGAGCTGCTGTTACGCGCGGAAGGCGACAACCAGCAGAAGATCATTCGCATTGAAGGTCGCAGCGAGGATTTTGACTTCGAATCGAATGGACAGCCGATTGAAGTGGTTGTCGATCCGAACAACAAGATACTGCGGATGTCGGATGATTTGCGTGTTTCGATTATCGCGCGGCGCGGAATCGAGCAGATGAAGGAAGGCATTTACGCTGAGGCGCAGCAACAGTTTGAAGCGGCGCTAAAGCTCGATCGCTCGAATTCGTGGGTTTACTACAATCTCGGTCTGCTGTTTCTCGAACAGCGCAACTGGCAACAGGCGCTCGACAATCTTGAAGCTTCGCTCATCGGCAATTTGAAGCCGTCGTGGATCGAAGTGTGGGCCCACATCAAACGTGGCAATGCTTACGATGCGAAGGGCGAGCGCAATCGTGCGGTGTATGAGTACAATAAGGCGGTGCAGTCGGGGATTGATTACGATAACGCTCAGGCGATCGCGAAGAAATACCTCGCCCAACCGTACGATCCGAAGGCCGAGCAAACCGCCGAAGCTAACCCACAAGGAAACTAATTTTAGGCGCGGATTAGACAGGATTTTGCAGGATTTACATGTTAATCCTGAATAATCTTGTAAATCCTGTCTAATCCGCGCCCAAAATACTGATCTTATTCTTCTCGGCGGTCTTGATCATTTGATCCCGATCGAACATCAAGGTCTTTCCTGCAGTGATGCATAAACAGGTCGCGCCGGCTTCAATCATCGCTTCGATTGTCGGCACGCCAACCACCGGCACGTCGAAGCGCATGTCCTGATTGGGCTTCGCCACTTTCACCACAGTCAATCGGCCTTTCGCGAGCCGTCCGGCGCGGCGGATTGTCTCGTCAGTGCCTTCCATTGCTTCAATCGCCACACACGCCTGACCACGAACCACGATTGTCTGGCCCAGGTCTAACCGAGCGATCTCGTGCGCGATCTCCAATCCGTAATTGATGTCTTCGCGTTCCTGTTTCGACGGCTCGCGACGCGTCAGCGTTCCGCTCTGCGGTAACGAGTCCTGAAGAAAACAAGTCGAGTCAACCAACTCGATTCCCTCGCTCTCGAGCTCGGAAGCAATCGCACCGATCAACGAGTCAGTATTGCGGCGCGGCAGCTTGAGTAACACTCGCAACATGCGCGCATCCGGCACGGCGCGGCTGAAGATCTGAACATGCTTGACCTGCCCGGCCATGATCGCCTTCTCAACGCCTTCTTCCTTGAAGAAACGAATCATGCGGCCGAGCTGCCCGATGCCAACCCACTTCACGCGGTCGGCGCGCTGATCCATCTCCGGATCAGTCTCTTCACGGATCGCAGCGACGACGAGCGGCACGCCTGATCGGCGCGCGCCCTCGACGACCATGAAGGGAAACTTGCCGTTGCCGGCGATCAATCCGAACTTCATTTGGTGACGCCGCGATCGGAATCTTCGATGAAACGAATTAGATCGGAGACTTCGGGAGAGCCGGTAATTTCGTGCTTGATACGTTCGACGGCTTGAGTGGTGTTGAGCTTTGCGGAAAGCAGCAGGTGAAATGCGTGATGTAGCGAGTCTATAGTCGCGCGCGAGTAACCACGGCGTTTCATGCCCGTGATGTTGAGTCCGTAACACTTCGCGTGATTACCAACTGTGAGCGCGAAAGGCAGCGCATCTTTTACGACGACCGAGTAGCCGCCGATGTAAGCCTCTTTGCCGACCCGACAAAACTGATGCACACCGGAATACGCGCCGACATTCGCGCGATCTTCGATCGTGACATGACCAGCAAACGTGGCCGCGTTTGCCATGATGACACCGTTGCCGATCACGCAGTCGTGCGCGATGTGGGCCTGGGCCATGATCAGACAATCGTCGCCGATTTTGGTGAGCATGCCGCCGCCGGCAGTGCCACGGTGAATGGTGACAAACTCGCGAATCTTGTTGCGCTCGCCGATGATTGTTTCCGACGGCTCGCCTTTGTACTTCAGATCCTGCGACGCGAGACCGATCGAGACGAATGGAAAGACGTGCGTGGCGGCTCCGATTGAAGTGCGGCCATCGACGACGCAATGTGATTCGAGTCTGACGCCTTCGCCAAGCTGGACTTCATCGCCGACGGTGCAGTACGGGCCAATATAACAATCGTCGCCGATTCGCGCTCCCGGACTCACCACTGCGGTGGGATGAATGCTCGTCGGGTGAGTGGCTGTAGACATAAAAAAATATAGGTCGTATAGGTCCTATTCTCTCGGGGCGACGATACTCATGATCTCAGCGTCAGCCGCGAGCTGCCCGTCGACCTTGGCCTCACCACGCATGCGCTGCACGCGCGAGCCGATGCGTAACGCAGTCACCTCGAGCACCAAAGTGTCGCCCGGAACGACCGGCCGCCGAAAACGCGCTTCTTTGATACCAGTAAACAGAACGAGTTTCTGATCGCGATCCTCGATCTCACGCAACGCCAACACGGCGCCGACCTGGGCCAATGCTTCGACAACCAGCACACCGGGCATCACTGGCGCGCCGGGAAAGTGGCCCTGAAAAAAGTACTCGTTGATACTTACCTGCTTGATGCCAACGATTCTTTCGCGGGGGATGAGCTCTACGATTCGATCGACGAGGAGAAACGGATAGCGGTGCGGCAGGAGCTGTTGAATAGCCAGTGCGTCGAGAACTGTTTCCATTTAGCAATCAAGGCCACAAAGAAGCCCAAGAAGCACCAAGATTTGCTTTTGTGCCTTTTTGCGGCCCTACTTAGGCGGCGTCGTAGTTGTCGCTGCGGTTACCGGGTTCTTGCTGTTGAAGTCGGCAATGAACGCGCGCGTGATGTCGATACTGTCCGCGGCGTACAGCAAAGGCACTTGCGCAGCGTCAATGATCACGTTGATGCCACGCGCTTTGGCAAACGCTTCGAGCGCTTTGCCAATCTCTTCCTGCAACGGCAGAAAGAGCTCCTGGCGGCGGCGAGTGTAATTGCCCTGAGCGTCCTCAGCTTTACGCTGAATCTCTTTTTTCAACTGGTCCTGTTGATCGATCTTGGCTTGCAGCGAGCGTTGATCGATCGGTGTTCCTTCCGGCGCTTCGCGGAGCTTGGTGATTTCAGAGTCAAGCGTCGTCGCGCGGGTCTGCAACTGCGTGAGCTCGTCCTTGGGCTTTTGAAACTCGCTGTTCAGCTTGGTCACGAGGCTGCTGAATTTCGCGATCCCCGTTTTTTGATCGAGAAAGAGATCCGTGTAGATGACGGCCATCTTACTCATCGGCAACTGCACAGTGGCCGCCGGCGCGGTCGCTGCCGGAGTCGGAGCGGGCTGAGCAGCAGGACGCCCCGCAGGCTGTTGTGCGCTGATGGACGCAACAAAAGCCGCGACGAGCAACACGCTGACTGGAAACAGGCGCTGTCTCATGGTTGTTTTATAGGTCCTATAGGACTTATAGGACCTATTAACAGTTATGGCTGCGTTACTGACGCAGTTGCCGGGTTCTTGCTGTTGAACTCGGCGATGAAGGCGCGGGTGATGTCGATGTTGTCCGCCGCATAAACCACCGGCACCTGGCTACCATCAACAATCACAGTGATACCGCGCGCTTTGGCAAACACTTCGAGCGCTTTACCGATGTCCTGCTGCAACGGCAGAAAGATGTCCTGGCGGCGCTTTCCATAAGCCGCTTCGGCATCCTCACCCTTGCGCTTGAACTCGGTGGTCATCTGCGCAAGCTGATCTCTCTTTGTCCGGATGGCGTTCGGATCAGCGACGGTCTGAGTGTCTTCAATCTCTTTGGTCAGCGTGTTGATCTTGGTCTGCAGGGCTTGCAGCTCAGCCTGACGCGGCTGGAATTCACGATTCAGAGTGCTCAGCAAACTATTGAACCGGGCAATACCGGTTTTCGGATCGAGAAACGCGTCCGAATAGATCATTGCCATCTTGCTGTCCGGGACGGCCACGTTCTGTGGCGCCGCCGCTTGTGGAGCTGCGGGCGTCGCGGGCTTCGTTTGTGCTGACACGCAAAATGCAGCAACCGTCAGCACGGCAACCGCAGCGAATAAGCGAGCTATCTTCATGACTTTCTTGTGGTACTCCTTAAGTTGAGGGCGATTGGACAAGCCTTTAGTTGTTCATCCAGCCACCATGGGTTGGCTCGGGCAATCAGAAAGTGCGCCCGACACTAAAGCGTATGACTCTCTTTTTTTCGTTAAAGAAGAACGGAAACCCGTCAATGAATTGGTTTGGCCGGGCATTTGGATTATACGCAAAGATTAAACGAAACGGTACATTGATGACGGGGACCTGCACTCGGACTTCCATACCCAGACTCGACCGGTAATCGCCGATGCTGTCAAACAGCGATTGAGACAGCCTCACGACGCTATTTGTCTGTGCCTGGCCGCGAAGGAAAACCGGTTGGAACCCTGCAGGCAGTCCTGTAAACGGATCCGGCGGATCGAGCCTCTGCGCGGCCTCGAGCTCGGCTTGCGATACGATGCGATTATCACGCGCCACCAAACTCTGCAGACCCGGCGTTCCCGCGAGAAGCGGATTGTTACACAGCGCAAGCGAGCTCAAACTGATGCCTACGGGTACAGCAGATCTCGGACACGCCGCAGTATTCAAAGCGCCAACCGTTCCAAGAAATGGTTGGTCGTCCAAAAACTCACTCGAGAACGATTGATCGGATTTGGTCCTGATATTGAACGCAGTGCCGATGTCAGCAAAAGCCGCGAGCTGCACTACGTCGCTGATGATCGGGATGCGGTATTCGAAGTTGCCGAGTAGCTGCGTGTCGCCACCGACTGAAGTAAACGAACGCGGAAGTCCGGCAATGTTGTTGCCGCTGGAACCAGTGAAAGTACCGAGAATCGCTGCTGACTGCGGGAAACCGGGAACCGGCGTCGGCGTGCCAATCGCGTTGTTTGCGACGACGACATTCTGAGAAGTGATAAAGGTGTCGACCGGAGCAATCGGGCTGATCGAGCGCACGTTGTAACCGCGAATCGTGAATTCGTCGCCGAGGAAGAAGCGCTCGAAGATCGGCACGCCGTCGACAAACGCGAGCGAGTTGGCGTCCCGCACTTTCGAGGTCGTGGCGAAGCTGCCGACCGTTCCGGCGATGATACGGAATCCGAAGACTTCCGGATGCGCCGACTTCTTACGTCGCATCGGGAAGAACTGCGTGTAAGACAGCGTCGGCTGGTACGTGCGCACGTCGCCACCCAATCCGGCGACGGCAACCGCGGCCGAAAGCTCACGTCCGTTAGTTGGGTCGACGCTCGCATTACGAGTGTCGTAAGTGAACGTCAGCGTGCCGCGGCTCGTCAGAATGTTTGGCTGACGGTAGACCACGGGAATGAACGCCTGGGGATTATTCGGATCGGCATTGGATTGCGGATCCTTCACGCTGGATAACGACAACTGGTACGAAGCGCCCACACGCGAGAACTGCGTGAAGCGTCGTTTGCGATAAAACTCCGAAAGCGGCGCGCTGACGAAGAGCGATCCGCCGTAAGAATCTCGTGTGAAGAGGTTCTCTTCGTTGATGTCGTTAAGGTTGAACTGCGACGTGAGCAGATCTTGCTGAGCGTTTACATTCTGCGAAAGGAACGTACCCTCACCGAAGAACTTCTGTGAGAACGCAAACACCGAGAAGCCGGCGCTGATTGGCCGGTCTTTAATGTAAGGCTCCGTAAACGAAAACTGGAACGAGCGCTGGCGATTGCCTGCCGCGAGATTGAACGAGAGCACTTCACCGCGTCCGAGCAGGTTGTTCGTCGAGTATTCGAGACCGAAGAACGAGCCGCCAATACCCGAGATACCGCCGTTGAACGAGATCTGCTGGCGACCGCGCTCGCTGACCTTCAGCGAAAGATCGACGCTCGCTTCTTCATCGTTTGTGCGACGATCGACGTCTTTGTCTTTGTCGATGGGATTGAAGTAGCCGAGCTGGTTGAGCTTAACGACGGAGTATTCCCAGTACGCATCGTTATAGATGTCGCCTTCGTTGATGAGCACTTCACGACGCAGCACGTTGTCGCGCGTGAACGTGTTACCGACGAATTCGAGCCGTCGCAGTGTGAACTGCTTGCCTTCTTCAATCGTGACAGTGAAGTCGACGATGCCTTCGTTTGGATTGGCCGGATTGTCTTTGAATGTCGGAACGGGCTCGGCGGTGTATTCGATGAATCCCTGTTGCCCGTAAAACTTCTTGAGGTTCTCAAACAAGCCCTTGCTGACTTTTTCACCGTCAGCGACGTCGCCCTTGTTGAGACCGATTACTGCCCTGATTTGCGCTTCGGAGAATATCGAGTTGCCTTCGACTTTGAACTCACCGAGGCGATACACTTTCCCTTCCACGATCGGAACCGTGACGCGCAAACCCTCATCAACTGACGACAAGAACGGTAACGGCAGCACCGGGAAACCGGTGCGCTTGGGACCGACACTCTCGACTCGCGGTTCGCCGTGGCGCGCCTGGAGGTAGCCCTTCGAGCGCATGAAGTTGTCGACGAGACGCAGGTCGTATTCGAGTTTTTCGCGGTTGAGGATGTCGAGACTCTTGAAGCGTGTGATCAGTCCCGCTTCTTTCACGTACTTCATCGCCCCGCGTAGCTGTCCGTCGCTGAAAACCGTGTTGCCTTCAAACTGGATGTCGACCACGCGGACGCGATCGCCTTCGTTAACGTCGAACGTGATAGCGAGCGACGTCGCCGAAACTTCCTCGGTGCTTTCAGTGACAGTCGCGTTCGGATGTCCGCCCGCGGCGAGGAGTTCCTTAATGACTCGCATAGCGTTCCGGACCTTCACCGGATCGTAAATGCTCTCTTTCGACACACCGACACGTTTTTCGCGGAAGGCTTTGAGCACGTCCGATTCGGCCACGCTCTTGAGACCGTCGAACGTCAGGTCGCGAATAATCGGCAGCTCTTTGACTTCGAAAATGATATTCACGCCGCCGCGCGGACCGTTTTCAGTCAACACACGAGTGGCGGTCTTGTCGAAGAAAGTCAGCGAGAGAAGCGTCTGGTAGTCACGTTGGACCGTTTCAACGTTGTAGGGATCGCCGGGCCTGGTCTGGATGTAGTAGAGAATATCGTCTTTACGCAGACGGCGATTGCCGATGATGTCCACGTTCTCGACGAGTCTCTGTTGTTGCGGTGGAGTTTGTTGCTGGGCTAATCCCGGTATTACGTGTATTGCTGAGATTCCAGCTAAGAGGCTCAAAAGGAAGAGCCAAAACGCGCGATATGAGTGCATAGGCACCAATTCCCTCAATAGTTCTTTCCGGGCCTCAGAAACTTCGGGGAGCTTATGAGTGCTGAACTGGTTACGAGACAGCCCTTTGATTCACTGTCAGAATTGCCAGTTGCCAGCTTTTGAGTAGCAAAGTGGCGCATTATAAGCCAAAAAAGAGCAAACTCCAAAACCGTAATCAGCCACAAAAAGGCACAAAAAGCAGAAAAGGGAGAAGAGAAACACTTTTGTGCTTTTTGTGCCTTTTTGTGGCTATTAATGAATCAGCAAAGCGTCGTCGGCCGCTTCCACGCCTTCGGGACGGAAATCGAGCTCCTGGCCATTCAGGAAAACTTCAACCAGCGTCGCGCCTTCGAGCTGGCCTTGAATCAACGCTTCAGATAGGGGATCTTCCACATATTTCTGCAACGCACGCCGGATCGGTCTTGCGCCATACAAGCGATCGGCGCAGGTCTTATCGACGATCCAGCCCTTGGCTTCGGGCGTCAGTCTGATCTCAAACCCGTGCCGGCTCATCGTCTTATTGATCTGGTCGAGCTGCAACTGAACGACTTCGAGCAACTCGTTGTCGAGCAGTTGGTCGAAAATGATGATCTCATCGAGACGATTGATGAACTCAGGATTGAACGTCTGCCGCACTGACGACATCACCATCTCTTCCACCTTTTCGCGCGTGGCGTCGGTGTTGGCCTGGAAACCGAGCGTGCCCTTCTTCTGAATGAAGCGCGCGCCGATGTTCGAGGTCATGATGATGATGGCGTTCTTGAAGTCGACCGTATTGCCGAGCGCGTCCGTCAGTATGCCGTCTTCAAACACCTGCAGAAGGATATTGAAAATGTCCGGATGCGCTTTCTCGATTTCATCAAACAACAACACTGAATACGGGGAGCGTTTGATCCGTTCCGTGAGCTGGCCGCCTTCTTCGTGCCCAACATAACCCGGCGGCGAGCCGATCAGCTTGGAGACGGAATGCTTCTCCATGAATTCCGACATATCGAACCGGATGAGCGCGCGTTCGCTGCTGAATAAGAACTGCGCGAGCGAGCGGGCGACTTCGGTTTTGCCGACACCGGTTGGGCCAAGGAACAGGAACGAACCGACCGGGCGCAGCGGGTTCTTCAGTCCTGCACGCGAGCGCCTGATCGCACGCGCGAGCGCGGAAATCGCGGGCCGCTGAGAAATCACGCGCTTATGAAGCTCGGCTTCGATTCGTAAAAGCTTCTGCGTCTCTTCTTCTTTGAGCGAGTTGACGGGAATGCCGGTCCAGCGCGCGATCACGTCTTCAACATCGTCGCGAGTCACTTCCGCGGAGACGAGCGCATCTTCGTGATGCATGCGTAAGCTCGACGTGTCGCCGTAAGATCGCGACCACTCATTCAGCTCGTTCCAGTCAGCGAGATTGCCCTGCTCGCGCCGCACGCGCAGCTTCACGCGCGCGCCGGCCTCGTCAATCACGTCAATTGCTTTGTCAGGCAGGAAACGATCTGGAATGTAGCGATGCGACTGGTAAACAGCGGCTTCGAGCGCTTCGTCGGTGTAGCGGACCTGGTGAAAACTCTCGTATCGTTCGCGCACGCCGTCGAGAATGCTCACTGCTTCGGCTTCTGACGGAGGCGGAACTTTCACGGCCTGGAAGCGTCGTTCGAGCGAGCGGTCTTTCTCGATCGATTTGCGAAACTCGGCGGGCGTGGTCGCGCCGATGCACTGAATCTCGCCACGTGATAACGCCGGCTTCAAAATATTCGCAGCGTCGAGAGAGCCTTCTGCGGAACCAGCGCCGACGAGCGTGTGCAGCTCATCGATGAAAACGATGTACTGCGGATTCTCGACGAGCTCGCGCATGATCTGCTTGAGTCGTTCCTCGAACTGGCCGCGATACTTCGTCCCGGCAACGATCAGCGAGAGATCGAGTGAAAGAATTCGTTTGTGTTCGAGGAACGAGGGAACTTCGCCGCGTACGATGCGCTGTGCGAGACCTTCGACAATCGCTGTTTTACCGACGCCAGGCTCGCCAATCAGCACCGGATTGTTCTTCGTGCGGCGGCAGAGAATCTGTACGACGCGCTCGATCTCGGCTTCACGACCGATCAACGGATCGAGCTTATCATTCGCCGCGTCGTCGGTCAGATCGCGGGAAAACTCAACCAGGTGGGGTGTGTCTTTTTTTTGCGACGTGCGCGCGTCCGCTCCTGATTGGCGGGCAATCTCATCGCGAACGGCGTTCAGTCGCAGGCCGCGCTCGTAAAGAATCTCGGCGGCCATGGAACGCTCCTCGCGCAGTAGGCCGAGCAGGAGATGTTCTGTCCCGATGTGTCGATGCTGGAGGCGGTCGCTTTCCTCGTGTGCGTAAGCGAGAACGTGCTTGGTTTCCGGCGCGAGCGGCAGCTCGACGGAGGTCGAAATCTTCTCACGCAGGAGCGTCCGACCCTCAATTTCCTTGCGAATTGACTCGATTGAAACTTGTGCGCGCGGGAAAAAGCGGCCCGTGAGGGTCTTGTCTTCACGCATCAGTCCCAGTAAAAGATGTTCCGGTTCGATGGCCGGAGCTCCGAACTGTGACGCTTCGTAGCGCGCGAAAAAGATCACCCGTCGCGCTTTTTCAGTGTAGCGTTCGAACATTTGGTATCTGTACTACGTCCTTATAATTACCGACGCCGCATTATAACCTAGATAAAAGTAGTAACGAAGCGATGTTTTCAAAGTGATGAGCAAGCCTTAGACAGGATTTCAAGATTTACAGAATTAACAGGACATTCTTGTTCATCCTGCAAATCCTGTAATCCTGTCTAACCTACCTTTCCTGCTTCAAGCGTCAGTCGGCGGTCGCACATCCCCGCCAAACTCGCGCTGTGCGTCGCGAGAATCGTGATCGCTGAATGTTTGTGCGCATAATCGACAAGTGTACGCCCGATCTGCTCGCTAATCGCCTCGTCGAGATTGCCCGTCGGCTCATCGCATAACAACAGCTTCGGCTCCGTAATCAACGCCCTCGCCACCGCCACGCGCTGCTGTTCGCCGCCTGATAAATGTGCAATTGGATGCTCAGCCCTGTCGGCTAGACCAGTGTGTCCCAACAACTCCATCGCCCGGTCAAACGCACGCCGCTTCTTCCAACGCGCAATCAATAGCGGTAACGCGACGTTCTCGACCGCCGAAAGATCGGGCAACAAGTAGTGAAACTGAAAAACAAACCCGATCTCTTTCCGGTGACCATCGAGCGAGATGGCGCCGTGGTCCGGCGTTTCCAGGCCGCCTAGCAAATGAAGCAGCGTCGACTTCCCCGATCCCGAAGCACCCGTGATAGCGATGCTCTCACCCACATTCGCGGCGAACGTGACGCCGCGCAAGACTTCGATGCGCTCACCATTCGGCGCAATGAAACTCTTCCGCAGATCGACGACGCTGATCATGAGTCGCGCAGCGCCTCGACCGGTCGCATGCGCGAGGCCGCCCGCGCGGGATAGATAGTCGCGAGCACACTCAAGAGGAATGCAACGAGGGCTGCTATCAACATCTCGCTCGGTCTCGCGATCAGCGGCACGTTGCTGATCGAGTAAACATCAGCAGGCAGGCTGACGAGCTTGTAATGATTTCCGATCGCGCACGCGATGAATCCGATAGCGACTCCGACTGCCGCGCCGATCGCACCGACGACCGCTCCTTCGATGATGAATAGCAACATCACGCCAGTGCGCGTCGCGCCGAGTGCGTTGAGTATAGCGATGTCGCGGCGACGCTCGACTACGACGAGAATCAGCATCGTTGTGATATTGAGTGTTGCGATCGCGATGATTAGACCAATGATGAACAGGCCCATGCGACGTTCGAGCGCGAGTGCAGCGAAGAGTGGCTGGTTTGCTTGTTGCCAGTCGATGATCGTGTAACCGTTGCCAAGTGCTCTTGAAACATCGGCGCTGACCTGCTTCACGTTGTCAACGTCATTTACCTGGACGCTCATAACGGAGGCAGCGTGATTGTTACCGGCAAACTCGCTCGCCGTTTCCATGCCTACATAGATCCACGTCGAGTCGTATTCGAAGAGTCCGGAACTAAAGACGCCGGCGACGCGCAAGCGACGTGGTGTCGAATCATTCGCGGGCTGCACCTGAAAAACATCGCCGAGCGAAAGCCCGATCCGTGCTGCGAGATCTGCGCCAACAACAGCACTCGGATTCGCTGACGTTTCAAAAAGCGGTCCAAACGAGCCTTCTTTCACCCAGCTTGAATGAACAGCATCTTTCTCGACACCACGAATGACCGCGTAGCTCGATCCCTTCGTTCCGCGCACGAGTGCGCCGTCATACGTCGTTGCTGAAGCGGTGACGACGCCACTAACCTGCTTCACTCGACTCGCGAGCTCCGAATAATTTTCGAGCGGTCGCCCATCCGCACGAACAACACTGAGGTGCGCAGTGCCCTGCAAGATCTTCTCTCGCATCTCATCGCGGAACCCATTCGACAACGCAAACGCGACAATCAGCGCCGCGACTCCCATCGCAATCCCGAGTATCGCAGCCACCGACGTCGCCCTCGCCAATCGTCTTTTACGTCGCGATTTCAAGTAGCGCAGTGCTAAAAAAACTTCGTAC
>DASYFE010000092.1:0-15625 GCA_036498585.1 Pyrinomonadaceae bacterium
GGTATTAGTGTGTTGCAGCGGATCCACGCAGCGATCGATTAGAGCGGGGGCTTGCCCCCGCTGGTTGAAAAAGTAACCAGCAACACACTAATACCCCACTACCGTCTAGTAGGGGGAACTATCCACATACAGGCAAGCATGTCCTAAGAACGGAAGAAAAAACGCAACCGTCTAGTTCATTGTCGATTCAGCGGTCGGCGGGAACGTGAAATTGAAATCTATTGATCTGTGCGCTCCCAAGCAAGTTGCGCCGCTATAGGATCGCCAGCAATAAGCCCGATGGCTGTAAGAATTAGTTGATCGCCGCGAAACTCATAATGGCGCTTAAAACTGCGGCCCACATCGCGGGGGTATAAACTGCCGACTACGTGGTGGGTGATGCTTCTTTCTTCCGGGTCAATACTATACTTGCCGAAATATCCGATGTAGCTTTGAAATGCGGTCTTAATGTCATTATCCGTGTTGAGAGGAAATTTGCCATGCTCTCGATTCATTATCTGCACGGACATATTATCGTGAGGGTCATAGATGAGTATGCCAACAGGATTGGCCCCTAGGCGCTTGATTAAAACGCCCTCGCCCTCAAGTGCGGCTAACATCCACGTGCCGACAATTCTACCCTGAACCGCACATCGGGAGTCATCGATTGTAGCCACAGTCGTACCGGTTTTTGCGAAATCGCCATTCATGTTTTTCTCCATGTAGACCACTCGCTATTTGGGTTTGTCCCTCTCAAATATCAACAAATCACAGGGGGTGTCAAATTGCCATCAGCTCCGAAGGTGCAGTTTGCCACTGTAGCATTCTGAAAAATATCACACCACGGAGCAATATAGGAAGCATTACCTAAAAGAGATGTTAATGAACTCTTGCTGCAAAACTCGATGTGCATGCGGATTGAATGCCGTGGGGTTGCCGGTTCGCATTGCAGCCCAGACCGATGATTCATCTCGGTAATCACCTTCCATACGCAGGTGCATTTTGACTAGATCTTCGTTCAATCGGGAACGGTCAAGGTAGATTAGTGTTTCGTCTGGAGCGTTACCGCTACTTGAAAGTTGGCTAATAATATATTCGAGACTCCTCATGCCGTGGATAAGGGGTACAACCGACAGGTAATTGAGTAGTTTCCGGCTGATCTTAATTCCACGACAACTCTCGGACGCGAATTTGTCTTCGAGCATCATGATCACGCGAGCAAGGCGCTCACACAGAAGCATGTTTTTGAAGGATAAGATCGGTTGAAACGGGCTATGTTGGTACTCTTTAAAGATGTGGGCCCCGCCCGGCAACCTTAAATTCTGTTTATGCTTATCGGTTAGCATCCTTTCTTCTGCCGCGCGCACAAAGTTCAAGACATCCTTCGCGATGGAACGCCCTTGACCCCGTTTGATTTGTAGATTCCTGAATGAGTTGGGGGTCGCTTTACATTCCTCCCTGCTTACCCAAAATGGTGGAGAGGTTATTTCTAAGGGGGCGGACACATCCGGAATCTCGATGACAAAGCCGTTAATCCTTGAAAGGAAATCTACAAGTTTGTCGAGTCTGCGTAAGTAATCCAGCGCATCTCGATCAGGTGACATCTGATTTTTAGCCTCTCTGTATCTGAGGGAGAGGTCGAAAAAGTCTCGTACCTGTCTACGATCATCTTCGCGCTCAGGCAGGTGTAGATAAATATCATGGAGGAAGCGTAAGAAGTCGAAATTAGATGCGCTCTCTTGCAGAATCGAAAGCAGTTGTTTGTTTTTGAGGTAACTACCCGAGAAGATAAAGGCGGTCTTTTTTAACTCCTGGCCGTCTCCGAATTTCCCCTCATACATTGAATGAATCAGATAACGGATCATAGAAGTCCCGCCGATGGTGACATCGAACTCGTCCAGAAAGACAATCTTAGGAGCGTCTATGCGTCGTCCAATCTGACCAATCTCGCGGAATATCTCGGCGAGGCGGCCAGGATGGTCGGCTTGAGAAAGGTTAAACTCTAGAAACATCGAATCGGGAAGTGTATTGCCAAGTTTCTTCGCGAGAAAAGTTTTGCCGGAACCGGGTGGTCCAAGTAGTAAACAATTCAGCGGGCGCTTCTGCCCCTTGCTCTTCTCGAAATAGCTTCGGAGCATGTTCTGACCGTTTTCCAGCTCTTGCTGAAAGGCTGGATTACAGGTTCGATAATTGCCTAAGGATTCACTACCAGCGACAACATCACTGAGCTTGCACACTGCGTTGGAGTAGGGCCCGGACATGTCGAAATTTTCGACATTGGGGCTTACTAAATGATTACAGCCGAAAATGCTCAGGTATTCGACTTCGTATCTCACGGGATGCTTATCAGTTTAATCAAACTGTGGTTGTTCTAACCGCCTGAACAAGAATTTCCCAGCTGGGATATCCCGTTCAAGAGGCTGCAAGCTGGCTTCGATTGTTCCTGGCTGTATAGGTGCACTGGCCAGTTCCAAATCGACCAGCGCCAAAATTCTTTGGTTAGGATGAAGCCGGTCGATAAGAGTTAGATCTGAGTCGAACTGGTCGCGGTCGGACAGGTACGTTAGCACCATGCGCTTGAAAGGCTCAAGGTAATTAAGATCGGGTCGGTCAGGCAGTTCGTCCTGGCCAATCGAGTGGCAGGCCTCCAGCCAGAACTTGTCAATCCTTTGCAAGTGCTCGGTCTCTCGAGGAGACAGGTTTCTGCCTCCAGTTGTATTGAAATACCATTCGAAAAAGCCTTGCCTATCATTACCGGCTCGTTGAGCGTATTGCCGGTAGCTCAAATTTCCGGAAGACGGATCTGGGTCATCCTCAAAAAGGTGTGCAATATACCCGAAATAGAGACGCGGTATGTCTTCAGAATCTAATTCAACGAACTTGGAGAAAATTGAGCGCCAGTATATGGGGTGGTAAAACTTTCCGAGTCCCCAGCTTTCGCCAGAAAAGACTCTCACTCCCGCGAAGTAGAGGTCACCGTCCTTTAAGTCGATGTAAGAATATCCCCAATGGGCGAGCTGGCCATCAATGTGGTTCTTATACTCGTAGAAACCCCTGAGCATCAAACTCCACCCGATGTACTGGTAGCCGGTGCTTTGCGTGATCCCTACGAGGTATTCACCCCGCAACCACGACTCAATGACTTCAAGGGGGATGAGGTCGCCTGCATTCCTATGTGACGAGACTCTTGTGCTGAGATGTAAGGGAGTTTCGGGGGTTCGCTCCCTATTGTCTGCTCCTTCTGGGGGCTTGTGCGATTGGTGTGTAGTCATAGTCAAAGTCGTAAGGTTCGCTTGGCGAAAGCGTGTAGTTTCAAAGCCTCGGCATAATAAAAAAGGCCGTTGTTGTGATCACAAAATTAAGTAAAAAGACCACGAGCAAGTAACCCATGATGTCACGGAATTTTAGCTTGGCGACTGCCAGCAGCGGGATAGCGTAGAAAGGCTGGATCATGTCCGTCATCATGTTGCCCCAGGCAAAAGCCAAAATTAATTGGCTCATGGGCACGTGTAGAGTCTCAACCGTAGGCACGAGGTAAGGAGAGGTGACTAGCCATTCCGCTCCGCCTGAAGGAATGAAATAGTTAAGGACCCCGGTATACCAGAATGTTATTAAAGGAAAGCTTTTGGGCGTGCTGATCGACACGAATCTCTGGGCGATCGCCACGCCCAGGTTGGTGAAGGTAAACAGCCCGTAAATTCCTGCATAGAAAGGAAACTGAATGATTATGCCCCACACAGCCCGGCCCGCTTCCTCAACCGCATTGAGGAACAATATAGGACGGTAGTTGAGGGCTATTCCCAATATCAGAAAAACGAAGTTTATATTATCGAAGGTGAACAACTCAGTGGCTTGCTTGGAAATTCGCCACAGAGTGCAAAGCCACGCGAGTCCAAGTAATACCACCCCGATGCTGAAGCCGGGCCACCACAATAAGCGATTCGAAAACGAAGTGTCGTTCCGCTCCTTAGGGATGTCGAAGGTCTCCAGAGTCTTTAATTGCTCTTTGGAAATGGACAACGTGCCCTGTTGGGAGGGGTGAAGTAGATAAATCAGCGTTGCGATCGAAACGATGACGATCAACAACAGAACAACATTAAAGAGCGTGAAGATGGTCTGAGTCTGGGGGACAGCCTGTTTAAGAATATTCTGTGTAGGGTTGCCGGGCGTGTTGGCCCAGAGCGGTGCGGTGCCGGTAAGTCCGGCGTGCCAGGTGCAGCCAAGGCCGAGATAGGCTGAGGCAATAAGCAGTCTATAGTCAACCTTCAGCTCAGGGGCATTACGCACGATAAACACAGCTAGCATGCCGCTTGCCATCAGGCTCAGGCCCCAATGGACGCATGCTGTTATCATCGAGAAGATGCTGAGCATCAGAACAGCTTGGGCTGGCTTCTTCGGAATTGACGCAAGCCATCCCAACATGCGCTTCATAAGAGGTGCGCGAGCCACGACGTAGCCTGTGATAAGCATGATGCAGAGTTGCATACTTGGGCCGAGTAGCGCCCAAAACCCCTGACCCCACGCTCTAATCGAGCATTCGACGCCCATTCCCCAATCCGCAGGGGATTTGCACACCCAGTTTGGTTTCACTTCACCTAGAGGAGCTCCCAAAAATATCGTTAGTGCTAAGGTGACGAAGGTAAGAATCCAGACGATGATCATAGAGTCCGGCACCAATTTCTCGCTCAAGCGGGTAAGGGTGATGCCGAACTGCTGTACTACAGAACTGTAATAACCTCTTTGAGAGTTCATGAGGTCGTGTAAATAGACAGTGCAGAGGCGCCTACATCAAATGTAGGTTTGTGAGACGAATATTACTGTCTTCAGTTATCGAAAGGCGCGTGCAAGATAATTCTATACATCTTAAATGTCAAATTTTTTCAGGTGTCGTGTCGTGATTGGAATAAACTCCGCAACCCGAGGTGTTTCGAAGATAGGTAAGGCATTAGCTACATTAAAAGGGCGGCCTCCTGAAACCACTCCAGAGAGACCGCCCTTTTTGAGGAGCCCACCTACCTCGCTTATTAGAACGCTATTGGCCTGGATTTGTTCCCAGACTTACGCAGCGCGAGCGCGCGGGACGCGGCGCAGTCGCGCGAGGCGCTCGAGCCATTTCTGCGACTGCTCGTAGTATGGAAACTTGCGCTCGTCCTGACGGAATGCGCTCGTGTGGTAATAGCGTCGCCCATTGATCAAACGTGCCGGATGAATGATGTGCAGCATCTCGTGATAGAGGATGTACTCCACGAACCAGTCCGGAATTTCCTTCGAATCAAGCGTCTTGCTGATCGTGATGCTGTCGTAGATGTGATCGTGATGACCGAGAATGCTCCTGGTCCGGCGCTGTGACCACGTAATCGTAGGTTTTGGGATCGCACCGTCAAAATATCGTCGATTCAACTTGGTAAACATCCGATCAAGATCGTAAACCTCGCCCTGGGCGGTGGAGATCATCTTTCGCCCGCGACCGCGACGCGCCAGATCAGACGAGCGCATAACCGACGGCTCGAGCGAATAATCTCGATAAACTCGATCGTGAATCGTCGGCACTCGCTTGCCGAGCAGTCGCGCAA
The DNA here is from genome assembly GCA_036498585.1 of Pyrinomonadaceae bacterium. Lineage (GTDB taxonomy): Bacteria > Acidobacteriota > Blastocatellia > Pyrinomonadales > Pyrinomonadaceae > PSRF01. The sequence goes on from DASYFE010000092.1 coordinate 5,553, forward strand.
CAAGAATCCACGCCAGCGCGCGCAAGACTTCAGGCGGCGAGTCTTTACAGATATCCGAGAGCCGCACGTACACGCGCCCCGAGCGCAAACGAATGGTGTGACGCAGTCCAGCGTAAGGATAAAAGCGGACTTCAATCGCGGGCACACCACGATTCCCGCCCATATGTCGAAATGCGTCGGCGAAATATTTAGTAACTTCATTCATCGCGGTTAACTCGGAGGCAAACAGCGGTTCGGGTGACTAATCTTAAGGATGGTAGATGCAGCCCGTCAACCTTTGGCGGGAGCTCTGGATAACCGCCACATCTTCAATAACTTAAAGTCTTCCACAGATTACGCAGATTACACAGAAAGGGGCTAATCTGTGCAATCTGTGGATAAGTTTGTATACTGCCCGCAATGCCTCGGAGAGCCTCAAATCTGCAAACTACTGAGAAGGCCGGCTTAGACTCCCGCGCGGAGGTGCTACTCGCCGCCCTGATCAAAGAACACCTCGTCACAGGCGAGGCAGTGGGCTCACGTGTGCTCTCCGATCGCTTCTCGCACGGCTTTGGCTGGAGCCCGGCGACGATTCGGAACGTCATGGCAGACCTCGAAGAGGCAGGTTTCGTAGAACAGCCGCATACTTCCGCCGGACGAGTGCCGACCGACAAGGGTTATCGTTACTACGTCGACAACATGCTGGGTGAAGCGCGTTTGTCGCGCACCGATTTGAAAGCGATCGACCATCTCTTCGCGTCAATCGATGCGGGTTCGTCGCCAGATCGGCTGATGGAAACAGCGTCGCACGTGCTCTCGGCGCTCTCGCAGAACGTCGGCATCGTCGTGTCGCCGTCGCTCGCAGACAACCGGCTGAATCACATCGAGTTTATGCAGCTGCCGGACAAGCGCATCCTCGTGGTGCTGGTGTCAACGGCAAACATCATTCATAACAAGGTGATTCGCGTCGCCGATGATCTAATGCAGAGTGACTTGGATCACACCGCGCGTTACTTAAATACGGAGTTCAGCGGCAAGAGCCTGCTCGCGATCCGGACCGAGATCGTCGAGCTGATGAAAGAAGAGAAGGCGCTTTACGACCGTCTCCTGCAAAACGCGATTTTGTTGTGTGAGCGAAGCCTCGAAGGCGAGGATACGAGCGCCGGAGTTTATGTCGACGGCACGTCAAACATTCTGACGAAACCCGAATTTGTCGACATCGAGCGTATGCGCGAGCTCTTCCGGACGTTTGAAGAGAAGTCGCGCCTGATCAAGATACTCAACGAGTGTGTTCACGACGCGGCGAGCTACCCGGGCGACGTACACGTCATCATCGGCCGCGAGCATCCCGCCAGCTCAATGCGCGACTGCGCCTTGATCACTGCGCCCTATCGCGTCGGCTCGAACGATAACATCGGCTCGCTCAGCGTTGTTGGGCCGATGAGAATTGAATATGCACGAATAATGGCTATGGTAAACTACATGGCGCGGTTGATTGAACATCGACTGGGCGAACAAACTGCACGTTAGTCCGAGAATCGATCCTACCTAATGACATCAGACAGACGCGACAAGAGTTCGCACCGCATCCCAATTAAGTTCACCGACGACGCTGACGATATGCCGCGCGAAGATCCCGATTACGAAGGCGAGGAGATTGACCTTTCCGACGAAAGCCTCAACGAGGAGGACCTCTTTTCGGCCGGCGACGTCGAGCCGGAAGTTGGTGGACCCGACAAAGCCGAGCTGGTTGCGGCGCGCTCGGAGCTGAAGCGGCTCGAAACTGAAAACGCTGAGCTCAAGGATCTCCTTGCGCGACGCCAGGCAGACTTCGAGAATTATCGAAAGCGCGTCGAACGGGAACGAAGCGAGACGTACAATCGCGTGGTCGCCGACGTGGCCGCGAAGCTCCTGCCGGTGGTAGACAATCTGAAACGAGCGTTGGACGCCGAAGCGTCGGTCGAAGCCGCGGAGTCAGACGAGTTTCGTCATTTTCTCAGCGGCGTGGATCTCATCAACAAGCAACTCAATGGCGTGCTGGACGCGCTTGGCGTCAAGCCGGTTGCGGCCGTTGGTGAACCATTCAATCCCCATATTCACGAGGCTGTGGTAACTGAACCGACTGACGACTATGCGCCCGACACAGTGATGCAGGAGTTAGTCACCGGCTACCGCCTCGGCGACAAACTCATTCGACCCGCGCTCGTGAAGGTTGCAACACGTAAGTAGGTTTGTGCCTTTTCGTGGCTAATTCAAACAATGGGAAAAGCGATCGGAATTGATTTAGGGACGACCAACTGCTGTGTCGCCGTGCTCGAAGGCGGCACGGTGCAGATTGTCCCGAACAAAGAAGGTGGTCGCACGACTCCGACTGTGGTTGGTTTTACTGAGAAAGGCGAGCGGCTCGTGGGCCAGATCGCCAAACGCCAGGCAGTCACAAACGCTGCGAACACCGTTCACGCTGTCAAGCGACTTATCGGCCGGAAGTATAGCTCGCCCGAAGTCGGGAAGATGCGCCAGAGCGCGCCCTTCGAGATCGTGGATTCTCCAAACGGCGACGCGCGCGTGCGCGTACAGGGCCGCAACTACAGCCCGCCCGAGTTGCAGGGAATCGTTTTGCAACGTCTCAAAGCAGCCGCTGAAGAGTTTCTGGGCGAATCGGTGACTGACGCGATCATCACCGTTCCCGCGTATTTCGACGACACGCAGCGACAGGCGACCAAAGACGCCGGCAAGATCGCGGGCCTGAAGATCGAGCGCATCATCAACGAGCCGACAGCAGCGGCGCTCGCTTACGGCCTCGGCAAGGCGAACGTTGAAAGGATTGCCGTTTACGATCTCGGCGGCGGCACCTTCGATATCTCGATCCTTGAAATGAATGACGGCGTCTTCGAGGTGCTCTCGACTTCCGGAAACACGTTTCTCGGCGGCGAGGATTTCGACGAGCGCATCATGAGCTGGATGGCGGGCCAGTTTCTCGAGGACACCGGCATCGACCTGCGGCAGGATCGTCTCGCCTTGCAACGACTGAAAGAGGTTGCTGAGCGTGCGAAGTGCGATCTGTCGACCACAAACGAAACTGTGATCAACCTGCCTTTCATCGCCGCCGATGCGACCGGTCCGAAGCACTTCAACAAGACGCTGACGCGCGAACAGTTGGAGACGCTCGTTTCGGATCTCGTCGAACAGACGATCGAGCCGTGCCAGACTGCACTGAAAGACGCGAAGCTACAGGCGTCAGACATTCATAAGGTGATTCTCGTCGGTGGCCAAACGAGATCTCCGATCGTTGAGCGGACAGTCGAGAAGATCTTCGGTCGCAAGCCGTCATCCGAGATCAATCCTGACGAGGTGGTGGGGATGGGCGCGGCGATCCAGGGCGGCGTGTTGAGTGGCGATGTGAAAGACATCGTGCTACTCGACGTATTGCCCCTGAGTTTGGGGCTCGCGACGCGTGGCGGCTTGTTCACGAAGATCATTGAACGAAACTCCACGATTCCCTTGCGCGAAAGCCGGACGTTTACCACCGTGGTCGATAACCAGTCGTCAGTTGAGATTCACGTGCTGCAAGGCGAGCGCGAAGTCGCAGACGGCAATCGCTCGCTCGGAAAATTCGAGCTCGTCGGGATTCCGCCGAACCCGCGTGGCGTGCCGCAGATCGAGGTTTCGTTCGAAGTTGACGCGAATGGTATCGTGTCAGTTTCCGCGCAGGACAAAGCCACCGGTCGTGAGCAGCAGATGCGGATCATTCCGACGTCGGGGCTGACGCCCGAAGAGATCGACAGGCTGATCCACGAAGCGGAGAGTTTCGCGGAAACCGACAAGAACACGAAAGAAGTATTGGTGTTGCGGACCAGGCTCGATTCGTTGCTGCGAAACACGCAGAAGTCGTTTTCGAAGTTTGGCGGCTTACTGCCGGAGATCGATCAGGAGGGCGCTGATAAGGCGTTCACGGAAGCCGAGGCCGTGCTTAAATCAGACAAGTTGGACGAGATTAAAATCGCTTTGAGCAAGGTGGAGCGCGTCGCCGGGCAACTCACATCCGCAATGTTGGACCCCGAAGCCGACGCAGTTGAATCTTGATAATCCTGTAAATCTTGTAATCTTGTGGAAGACTTTAGACAGGATTTCAGGATTTACAGGATTATCAAAATAGTTAAATCAAAGTTATGAGCAAAAGAGATTATTACGAAATTTTAGCCGTTAGCCGCACCGCTACGGACCAGGAAATCAAGAGCGCTTACAGGCGTCTCGCAGTCAAATATCACCCGGATAAAAATCCGAACGACGCGGGGGCGGAAGAGAAGTTCAAGGAAGCAGCCGAAGCTTACAGCGTCCTCTCCAATACTGAGCAGCGTCAGCGTTACGACCGTTTTGGCCACGCAGGTGTTTCGAGCGGCGCAGCTGGCGCAGGCTCGTGGGGCGCGCCGGGTTTTGGTGGAATCGAAGACATTCTCGGCGACCTGTTTGGGTTTGGAGATGTGTTTGGCGGGCGCGGCGGAACGCGTCGCAGCTCAGCGCAACGCGGAGCGGATCTTCGTTACGACCTGGAGATCACGCTCGAAGAAGCCGCGAATGGAATGACGGCGCAACTGCGTATTCCGCGGCTCGAGTCGTGCGACACGTGTAAAGGATCGGGCGCGGCGGCGGGAAGTCATGCGGAAAACTGTACGACCTGCGCCGGAACGGGCCAGGTGCGTTACCAGCAGGGATTCTTCTCGGTCGCGCGAACGTGCCATGTTTGTCGCGGAACGGGGAAAGTGATCAAGAACCCTTGTCCCGATTGTAAAGGCACGGGCCGGGTCGAGCGCGAGAAACAATTGGAAGTAAAAGTTCCGGCAGGGGTCGAAACCGGCTCTCGTTTACGCGTTACTGGAGAAGGGGAAGCCGGTGCTCAGGGTGGCGCGACTGGTGACCTCTACGTGGTTATCCACGTAGCCGAGCACGAGATGTTTGAGCGACAAAGTAGCAACCTGTACGAAGCGATCCCGATCACCTTCGCGCAGGCCGCGTTGGGCGCTGACGTCATGGTCAAGACGCTCATCGACGGAGAAGAGAAGTTGAAGATCCCGATGGGCACTCAAACCGGCACCGTCTTTCGATTACGCGGAAAGGGCATGCCTGCACTCGGCGGGCGCGGTCGAGGCGACCTCTTTGTTTCAGTGACCGTCATCACGCCGACCACGCTGTCGCGCGAACAGCGTCGATTGCTCGAGCAGTTAGCAGAAGTTGAGAATAAGGATCTTGAAAGCAAAGGACTGGTCGATAAAGTCAGAGATATTTTTGGTTGAGGTAAAACTCAATGATTAACTCCCGGCACGTGTTACTCCTCGCAGTTATCGCCTTGATGTCCATCAACGTGTTCGCCCAGAACCCGATGGACCCACTGAAAGACCTCGATTTCAGCAAGACCTCGCTCAAACAGACCCAGATTCAACCGCTGGAAATGTACGAGCTGAAGCTGCTGCGAGGCATCATCTTCGGCCGCCATGGTCGTGTTTTCAAAGACAGTGAGATCAAGAGCTATCTTGACGAACAGTCGTGGTACAAGGCCAATCCCGATTTCAAAAACTCCATGCTCAATGACATGGAGCGTCGTAATCTCGATCTGATCCGTATCGCCGAAGCTTCCAAACACGATTTCATCCAGCCAGGAGACATGCGTTACTGGCGCGATCGACAGATCGCGCTGCGCAAACTCGGCAAGCATAGTGGCGCTGAGTGGAAAGTGTTGGTGGCGGAAGTCGAAGCGATTCACGGAAAACGTTTCAACGATGATCCCTGGCTGCAGCAGTATTTCGAGGAGCGTTACTGGTACGTGCCGAGCGATAAGTACGACTCGAAAAAGCTCTCGGCAATCGAGCAGAAGAACCTTCAGATCCTGAGCGACGCGCAGAAGAAGCAGCGCAACGTGGCGCTACTGCCGGGCGACATGGAGTTTTTCGAGAACCGCCTGGTCACCGATCAGATGCTGCGCGGATTAAGCCTGCACGAACTGCGACTGCTGCGAAATGAGGTCTATGCGCGGCATGGTCGCATGTTCAAGGCGGAGTGGTTGCAGCAGTATTTCTTCCAACAACCGTGGTACGCGCCTGACGAGAACTTCAAAGACGAAGAGCTATCCGGCAACGACAAGCTGAACGTCGAGACGATCGTCAAGTACGAGAACAAGATTCACCAGGACCTGAGCAACTCGCCGATCACGCGCGCGCTGCTCGAAGGCTTGTTCATCGAAGACGCGAGCCAGATGCGACAGGAGATTTACGCGCGTCATGGCAAGGTCTTCAAAGAGCCGTGGCTCCTGAAATACTTCTCGAGCTTCGACTGGTATAAGGCCGATCCAAACTTCACCGAGGCGGCGTTGACGGAGGTGGAGAAGAAAAACATCGCCACCATTGCCGCGTACGAAAAACGCGCCGTAACGGCGATGAGTACGATAGAGGGTTGATAAGGCCCACCTGAGACCTCGCGTGACGAGGTCAAGACAAAGAAAAAAAGCTCAGTGCCGAGTCGCCTTGTTTGAGTATTCGAGTGCGTTGGAGATCGCCAACAGTATCAGGCAACTCGGTTTTGTGATGATGCTCGGCGATGACGAGATCATTGTTGCCGAGTAACTGGAGTGTTTTGAGATAGTCTTCTTTATAAGGCGGATCGAAGTAGACGATGTCCCACCGCTCGTTTTTAGATTGCCGTAAAAACTCATTCGCCTCGGAACAATAAATATCCCACTGCTCCTCCGGAATCCGGCACAGCTCCAAATTCGCTTCAATCAACTTACACATCCGTCGCGACCGATCGACAAACGTAGCGTGACTTGCGCCACGCGAAAGCGCCTCGATCCCAACCGCGCCCGACCCCGCACATAAATCTAAAAATCGAGCATCCTCGATCCGCGGCGCAATGACATTGAATAGCGTCTCGCGCAACCGATCCGACGTCGGCCGCACATTCATCGATGGCGGACTCTTCAAATTCCGCCCCTTGTACAACCCTGCAATGATGCGCATCTTTTCAACCAGCGGGGGCAAGCCCCTCTTCTTCCTGACTTGTTCTATTCTCAGTGGCTCAAAAAGTCCTTGTTCTGGGGATTTCTCTGTGCAACCTCAGTGTCCTCTGTGTCTCGGTGGTGTGGTTCTACTCGGAATTCATCAACCACAGAGACACAGAGGACACTGAGGTTGCACAGAGAAGAGCGCGCTCGAGACTTTTTGTGCAAAGCCCAGCAAGAGCCCCCGCTCTACCCAATTGCTGCGAGGCCGAAGCGTGGGTCCTGCTTAATGCGTGCGGTCATTTTTGCTGTCACCACTGACTTCGGTTTCGCCAAATAAAACTCAGCTTCCTTTTTCGCCGTCTCCAGTATCTCCTGATCGCGCACGATGTTTCCGATGCGAAACTCGGGCAGTCCGGATTGCTTCGTCCCGAGCAACTCGCCCGGCCCACGCAGCTCGAGATCCTTCTCGGCGATCTTAAATCCGTCGTTGGTCTGCGCCATGATGCCCAGACGTTCCTCGGCGACCGCGGTTTTCTTGTCGCTCGTCAGCAGTATGCAATAACTCTTCTCCGCGCCCCGCCCGACACGCCCACGCAACTGGTGCAACTGCGACAATCCGAAGCGCTCCGCATGTTCCACGATCATCACCGACGCATTCGGAACATCCACGCCGACTTCAATCACCGTCGTCGAAACCAGAATCTTGATCTCGCCTGCGACAAACGCGCTCATCACTTTCTCTTTCTCAGCCGGCTTCATCTTTCCGTGCAGCAAACCGACGGAGAGTTTTGGAAAGACCGTGTCGCGCAGGTACTCGTAACGGCGCGTCGCATCCTTGAGATCCATCTTCTCTGACTCTTCGACGAGCGGGTAAACGACGTAAACCTGCCGGCCCGCCTTCACCTCCCGTGTGATCAAGCGTTTCACTTCCTGGCGCTGATCTTCACCAAAGACGACTGTCTTGATCGGCGTCCGGCCGGGCGGCAGCTCGTCGATGATCGACACGTCGAGATCGCCGTAAACAGTCATCGCGAGTGAGCGTGGAATCGGCGTTGCAGTCATCACGAGCACATCGGGATTGAGCCCACGCGCGCGCAGCTCCGCTCGCTGCATCACACCGAAGCGATGCTGTTCGTCGATGACGACGAGCCCGAGCTTCTCAAACGCGACCGCCTCCTGAATCAGCGCCTGCGTGCCGATACACGCGTGGACCTCGCCTTCTTTCAAAGCATTTTGCAGGTGTCGCTTTTCAGCGGCGCGAAGCGATCCGGTCAGGAGCTCGACGCGATAAGGCGTCTTCGCGAGCAGACGCTTGATGCTGCGCGCGTGTTGCTCGGCAAGGATCTCGGTCGGCGCCATGAGCGTAGTTTGCAGGTTGTTTTCCATCGCCGCCATCATCGCGACGACGGCGACGATAGTTTTACCGCTGCCGACGTCACCTTGCAGGAGGCGATTCATCGGCGCGCTCGACTGCATGTCGTTGAAGATCTGCTTTGTAACTTTGACCTGAGCATTGGTCAGCTTGAACGGCATGACAGAGGCAATATGAGCTTTAACGTTTTTGTCGATGCGCAGCGGCGCCGCTTTAACCTCCTTTTCTCGCTGGCCGCGCTTCAGACCGATCGCGAACGTGACCCAGAAGAAATCTTCGAAGATCATCCGCAGGTGCGCCGGGCTTTTAGATAGCTCGTAATCGAGCATTGATATGTCCGGCGGTGGGAAGTGAATCTGGCGCATTGCTTCAGCGCGGCCAATCAACTTCGCGCGGTGTCGTAAGTCAGCCGGAAGCGTTTCCTCGATCGCTTTGTTATTCAGGAGCGAGAGAACAGCGTGGACGATCTCACGCACGCGCTTCGAATTGAAGTCGCCGAGTTTGCGATAGACGGGCACTCTGCGTCCCACGTGAATCGCCGCGAGCGACGGATCGGGCTGGTTTTCTTCTGACTGCTCGGGATCATCGGCTGTTGGAGAGAGTATCTCGAGCTCATCGGCAGCGCTGTTCAGTCGCAGCTTGAACGTGGTGCGGCGTGGTTCCCATTCCCAACGACCAAACGTAATGAAGCGTGTGCCGCGTGTGAGCTTCGCGGTGTAATACTTGACGATGTCGTAAGCGCGACGCCCGGAGACAAACCACCAGACGATCACTTCGCGCCCGGTCATTGGCCCATCGATGCCGTAGACTTCGAAGATGTAAAGTTGTGGACGCCCATAACCGCGCGGATTTCTCACCGCGTAGCCGTTTGTCTTGGTGACGGTGAGATCGAGCGAAGCCTCGACGCCGTCGTGCAGGTCTTTGATCAAAGCCGGACGAGATCTATCCTCGTAGCGCATCGGGAAGTAGTTGAGCAGATCTTCGACTGTGGCGTCGGCGGAGTTTTTCTTGTGTGTTTGCGCAGCGAGTGCTTTCGCTAGTTTTTGAGAGAGAATCTGACCTAAACGAGCGATCTTGAAACTGTGAAGATCCTCAATCGGAGTGTTGAGGGAGATGGCGCCAAGCATCGGCGGGATCATAACATAGCGAGCTGAGAGGGAAGGTTTATGGACAACGAACGAGCATCGGATGGAACGAGAGAAAATTTGAAGGTGTTGCGGCTGGGGTTGTTGCGGCTGCACAAGGCGCTGCTGGATCTCGAGCGCAGGGATTACGAGCGTGCGCGCGGGCGGATTGGGAATAGTTATGAGTTTTTGCAGTTGGTGTTGAAGGACCCGTGGTTCGATTGGCTGCATCGTCTTTCCGAGTTGATCGTGCAGATCGACGAGACGCTCGATCCGCACGCGGAGACACCCGCGACGGAGGACGATGCCACTGCGTTGATCGAAAGAGCGAAGGTTTTGTTAGCGCCGTCGGAAAGCGGGAGTGAGTTTCAGAAGAATTACTTTCTCGCGTTGCAACAGTCGCCGGATGTGGTGCTGCTGCATTCCGAGGTGATCAAGTTGTTGGGAAGGTAAAACCTTAGACAGGATGAAGCTCTTGCAAAACTCCTTAATGGGGGAGCTTTTTGAAAAAGAAAAGACATGGCGATGAACTGCTGACTGTTAAGATAACGTTGCCAAACGACCAAAACAGGCAGAGGAGATCACCATGTCCTTCTTGGCAGGCACG
>DASYFE010000093.1:0-10442 GCA_036498585.1 Pyrinomonadaceae bacterium
CTTCGCGAAACTGATCCGCCAGGACTTGAAACGTCCGTCTAGGCGTCGACCCACCTGACAGCGCCACAGTCTCCGGACACTGCGCCACAAAATACTCCGCCGCCGCCGACGCGAGTTCCTTAGCATCTGCGTAGATCTCAATCATAGGAGAGCGATTATCCTCAACGGCCCGCCACTTCCACCTTTGATCTTCATCGGCAGCGCGATCACCGAAAAGCCCTTCGGCGGCAACTGGTCCAGATTCGCCACATTCTCAAACGCCGGAACATTCTTCTCAAACAAAGCCCTGTGACTCTCAAACAGTGTCGACTGCCCGTAATCAATGCTCGCTGTGTCTAACCCAATCGCCTTGATCGATCTAGTCGTCGTTATCCAGCGTGCGGCTGCCGGATCCAATCCCGGAAAGTGTAGCTTCGCAACTGCTTCGGCGCCACGCTCCTCAGTCCCGAGATACTTCTTCCGATCCGGATAAAATTTCCCAAACCCCGTGCGTAGTAAAACGATCGTTCCTGGAGGGATCTTCCCGTTGCGCTTCTCCCAGTTCTCAAAATCAGCCACGCTCACGAGGTAGTCGGGATTCGTCGCACACTTCTCAGTCACATCTATCACGATCGCGGGACCCATCAATCGTTCGAGCGGTAATTGATCGACCGTGTAATGTCCTTTTGCGAAGTGCACGGGCGAATCGAGATGCGTGCCGCCGTGCTCCGCAGCCGAGTAACGATACGCTGAGTAGAAGTAGCCCTTGTCAGTCATCCCTTCGAAATCTGTTTCGAGCTTGAACTGCTCGGCCGTGGGCCAATAGACGCTGTTCGCATCGAACGCATACGTGAGATCGACTATACGATCAGGGGGAAGAACAAGCGATTTCTGCGCCATTACCGGAACAACGAGAATGAGAACGACAACAAGCGCGCGCCAACACTTCATGTGGAGTGCTCCTTAGCGTTAGGTTTCTGTTATCTTCATGTAAACCCCCAAACTAAGCAAGGGAGCATTCTTCATGCAAATCGGAATGATTGGACTCGGCCGCATGGGCGCCAACATGGTGAAGCGCCTGCTGCGAGGCGGCCACGAGTGTGTTGTCAACGATCGCAACCCTGACGCAGTGAAAGCGCTGGTCGATGAAGGCGCGATCGGCGCAGCGTCGCTCGACGAGTTTATCGCAAAGCTCAAGCCGCCACGCGCGATCTGGTTGATGATCCCGGCGGCGCTTGTCGACACGATTCTCGATCAGCTCGTCGCTGTTGTATCTGCCGGCGACGTCATCATCGACGGTGGAAACTCTTGTTACATCGACGACATACGACGCGCACAAGAGTTACGCACTAAAAGTATTCATTACGTTGATGTCGGAACAAGTGGTGGTGTTTGGGGATTCGAGCGCGGTTATTGCCAGATGATCGGCGGTGAGAAGGACGTCGTCGCTCATCTCGATCCAATCTTCAAGACGCTTGCGCCCGGGAGTGATGCGGTTCCACCAACGCCCGGACGAGCAGTTAATTCAGGCACGGCGGCGGAAGGTTACCTGCACTGTGGGCCGGCGGGCGCCGGACACTTCGTGAAGATGGTCCATAATGGAATCGAGTATGGGTTGATGGCTGCTTATGCTGAAGGGTTGAACGTGCTGCATCATGCGAACGAGGGCAATGAGGAAAGGACTGCGGATGCGGAAACGTCGCCGCTGCGCAATCCCGAGCACTACCAGTATGATTTCAATATCGGAGACATTACGGAGGTTTGGCGGCGCGGCAGTGTCATTGCTTCGTGGTTGCTCGATTTGACGGCGATCGCTTTTGCGGAGAATCCGACCCTTGAAGATTTTTCGGGACGTGTTTCGGATTCGGGTGAGGGACGCTGGACCATCAATGCGGCGGTTAACGAAGGCGTGCCCGTGCCGGTGTTGAGTGCGGCGCTGTTTCAAAGGTTCAGCTCGCGAGGTGAAGCCGACTTCGCTAATAAGATCTTGTCGGCGATGCGACTTCAATTCGGTGGTCATCACGAGAAATAATTTACTCTGCGGCCCTCTGCGTATCTCAGCGTTCTCTGCGTTATAGGGCAGTTAAACGCAGAGGCCGCAGAGATACGCAGAGTTACGCAGAGAGAAAATTATGTCTGTAGTCATAGAACCGAATCCAGTTCAACTCGAACAACCTGAGTTACCAAATGCAGAGCCATGCGTCGTAGTGATCTTTGGTGCGACGGGCGACCTGACGAAACGCAAGCTCATGCCGGCGCTTTGCCGTCTGACCGATCAAGGTTGCCTCGAGAGCGTGCGTATTCTCGGTGTCGGTCGCAGTCCGATGACCGATGAGGAGTTCCAGGCACAAGTTCGTGAAGCCCTCAACGACTCGAAGAAGATCGATCACCTCGACGAAGAAACCTGGCGCGACTTTTCAAAGCGGCTGCACTACATGTCAGGCGAGCTCGACACCGAGTCTACATACCAACAAATCGCCGAACGTCTCGAAGAGCTGGCGAGCGAAGGCGCGAGCAAGAACCATCTCTTCTATCTCGCCACGCCGCCGCCGCTCTTCTCAACAATCGTGAAGCAGTTGGGTAAAGCGGGACTCAACAAAGAAGACGGCCACTGGAGCCGCATCATCATCGAAAAACCTTTCGGACGCGATCTCGAATCAGCGAAAGCGCTGAATGCAACCGTTGCCGAAGTGTTCAAGGAGAGCCAGGTCTATCGCATCGATCACTATCTCGGCAAAGACACGGTTCAGAACATCCTCGTGTTTCGCTTCGGCAACTCGATGTTCGAGCCGATCTGGAATCGCAACTACGTTGAGTACGTCGAGATCACCGCCGCGGAAGTTCTCGGTGTGGGCAGTCGCGCCGGTTACTACGAAGGCGCCGGCGCCTTGCGCGACATGGTCGCGAATCATCTCCTGCAACTGCTGACGCTCACGGCGATGGAGCCGCCAGTCGCTTTCGATGCCGATAACGTGCGTGAAGAGAAAGTGCAAGTGTTGCGATCTATCCGCCGCATGAGCCCCGAGCAGGTCGCTGAGCGCACCGTGCGCGCGCAGTATGGCCCAGGCATGGTCGACGGCGAGCAGGTGAAGGGTTACAAGGAAGAGGAAGGAGTCGCAAAAGGATCTACGACTGAAACCTACGTGGCGATTGAGTTCAACATTTCAAACTGGCGCTGGTCGGGAGTGCCATTTTACGTGCGCACCGGAAAACGTCTCGCGCGCCAGCTCACGGAAATCGCGGTACACCTGAAACGCACGCCGCAGGCACTCTTCGCGCGGACACCCGTGGACGAGATCGAGCCGAACGTAATCGTGCTGCGCATTCAGCCGAACGAAGGCATCACGGTGACGTTCGGCGCCAAGCGTCCCGGCTTCGAGATGGTCACCAACACGGTCCACATGGACTTCTGTTATCAGACGGCATTTGGTGTTGAGTCGCCCGATGCCTACGAGATGCTGCTGCTGGACGTGATGCGTGGCGATGCGACGCTCTTTATCCGCAGCGACGAAGCCGAAGCACAGTGGAGACTAATCACTCCAATCGAGGAAGCCTGGGCCGCACAAAACGTCAAAGATTTACCGCTTTATGCCGCAGGCAGCGATGGCCCATCCGAAGCCGACGACCTTCCCATTGGCAACGGCCACAAATGGCGACGCCTAATGGAAACTCAAGCGGGTTGTGATTAGACAGGATTTACAAGATTTTTCAGGATTAACATGTCAATCCTGAAAAATCTTGTAAATCCTGTCCACAGCTATCTGTGTCCAAGGCTGGCCACAACTGCCGCGAGCTCATACCGGTCAACAGGCTTCGCGAGGTGCACCTGGTAACCTTCGGAAAGCGCGCGCACGCGATCCTCAGTTCGCGCATACGCCGTGAGCGCGAGCGCCGGCGTGTGCCCGCCCTTCTTCTTCGGTAGCTTGCGAATCTTCCTGATAAGCCCGTAGCCATCCTCGACCGGCATCCCGATATCCGCGATCAGTACATCGGGCAGCCAGTTCTCGATCGACTCCAACCCTTCACGTGACGAGCCGACCGCAACCACCTGCGCGCCGCACTTCTCGAGCATCATCGTCAACAACGTGCGCGCATCGATCTCGTCGTCAACCACGAGCACGCGCAATCCATTCAGTGACGACGGCTTCCGATCGCGCGCCTCGACTTCGGCCAGCACCGGTTGTTTGAACTCGGCCGGTAGCGGATGCTCGTTCGCGATCATCGCAGGTAGCCTGATGGTGAACTTCGCGCCCTGATTGTCCCCCGCGCTGTCGGCGAGTGCGGTGCCGCCGTGCAGCTCGACAAGATGGCGCACGATCGCGAGCCCGAGTCCGAGACCGCCATAGGTTCTCGTCGTCGATCCGTCAGCCTGCCGGAAGCGATCGAACACGTGCGGCAGAAACTCGGGATTGATACCGATGCCAGTGTCGTGCACAACGATCTCGACGTGCGAGTTGATACGTTGCAGAGTGACCTGGACGAGTCCGCCCTTGCGCGTAAACTTCACACCATTCGACAAAAGGTTCCAGACGATCTGCTGTAAACGCTCGCGATCGCCGAACACTGGTCCAACACTCGGCTTGAGCAGCACTTGCAAACGAACGCCCTTCGCTTCCGCAGTCGGCCGGATACTTTCAGCCGCCGCCTCAATCACCGAATCGAGCTCACACGCGACAAACTCGAGTCGCAGCTTGCCGGTGATGATACGCGACACTTCGAGCAAGTCGTTGATTAGCTGGCATTGCGAGTTGGCGTTACGGAAAATCGTCTCGATCGCCTGGCGCTCTTTGTCGGGCTCGACTTCGTCGTTCAAAAGTAGATCGGCCCAACCCATGATCGCGGTCAGGGGCGTGCGCAGCTCGTGCGAAAGCGTCGAGAGAAATTCATCTTTGACGCGGTTCGCCGCCTCGGCTTCCATGCGCGCTTCTTTTTCCCGTTTCAAGGCCTGGCGCCGCACGGTTACGTCGTGGGCCATGCCGCGCACGATCGGTGTCTCAACACCTTCGGTGCGGAGCGTGTTGTAATACTCCCACAGCCTCGTTTCGCCGGTTGAGGTGCGGACTTTCATGACGCCGCCCGCCGAGCCTTCCGTCTTTACAGTGCGTAAATACTCATCAAATTGTTCGCGATATTCGGGCAGCAGCCCGTCCCGAATGTTTATGCCGATGAGCGCGTATTGCGGGTAGCCCAACACGCGCGCCGCCCACGGATTGACTGACAACACGCGTCCTTCGAGATCGTGTGTGCAGATCAGCTCGTGACTGTTGTCGACGAGATCGCGATAACGATCTTCGCTGATGCGCAATGCCGTCTCGGCTTTCTTACGCTCTGTGACGTCATCGACGAGCACAAATTCCGCGGCGCGTCCGCCAAACGTCAAACGATTCGAAGTGATCTCGACGTTGATGACCGTGCCGTCTTTCTTCCGGTGCCGCCATTCACCGGCGGGACCGGTGCCGGATGTGTCAGCGGTGATGTAATCCTCGAGCAATTGCACGTCTTCAGGCGGGCGAATGTCCTTGATCGTCATGTCAAGAAACTCTGCCCGCGAGTAGCCGTAATGACGCACCGCCGCATCGTTCACAGCGAGGAAGCGAAGCGTGGTCAGATCATAGACCCACATCGGCTGCGGGTTTGATTCGAACAGGAGACGATACTGCGCTTCTGACTTTCGTAGCGCTTCTTCGATACGCGTCGCGACCGTCACGTCGAGCACGAGCGAGAGCACGGAAACGAGCTTGCCGTGCTCGTTGTAGAGCGCTGAGTTGTACCACTCGCAATAGAGTATCGAGCCGAGCTTCGTGTAATTGCGATTGCGCGAGATGCCGTGATGCTCCTGCCCGCGGTTCTGTCGTTGTTCCACCTGGTTGACGACTTCCATATCATCGGGAACGACAAACTCCCAGTCGCTGAAACGTTTGCCGAGCACTTCTCCAGATTTCCATCCGAAGAGTCGCTGGGCGGCGGGCGACCAGCGCAGTACGCGAAATTCATGGTCCCATTCGATGACTGCGAGTGGCGTGTTCTCGACGTGGAACGCGAGACGCCGGTGCTCGTCCGGTGGCGCTGTTTCCGCGAGTTTGCGTTCGGTCACGTCGCGAATGATCGCGACGCCGCCGACCACTTCGCCTCGCTCGTCATGGCGCGGCGAGTAGTAGCCGTCGAAGAAACCGTTGCGACCAGACTGCGCAATGACGTAAGGGCGATTCTCAGCGACGACGCTTTCACCGGCGAGTGCCTCGAAGTAATATTTGTCTTCTCCGGTTGCCGTCAGGCAAGGAAAGAGTTCGAAAGCGTTTTTGCCGAGCACGATCTCACGCTTCACGCCGGAGATGCGCTCCATGGCGCGGTTCCAGGTGGTGTAATTACACTCGCGATCGAAGGCGATGATGCCGTCGACGTTCGCTTCGAGCAGGCATTTAAGAAAGAGGTCTTGTTCCTGGACTTCGTAAGACATTGTTTTAAGGAAGAACTGGCAATCTTTTCAGCCAAGAGGAAAAGGCTGACATAATAGCAATCCGTCTTCATCTGTGTAAATCTTTGGTTAAAATATAGTGGTGCCCTAAATTGAATCTCTGCGTATCTCTGCGGACTCTGCGTTGAAATCGCCCCTTTAACGCAGAGTACGCAGAGATACGCAGAGGGCCGCAGAGAGATCTAAATAGGCATTACCCTAAATATGGCGCAATTTCAGCAGACTCCTCCGGCTCTTAAGAATCAGTACGACGACGATCGTGTGTTGCGGTCGTATCTCGCGCGCGTGCTCCCGACTGATGTTCTGAGTGATATACAGGAATCACTCGTCGAGATGGGGCGACTCGCCGGAGGTGAGCTGTACGAGCTACAGCTAGCCGACCGTTTGAACGAGCCCACACTCACGCAATGGGACGCATGGGGAAACCGCATCGACAAGATCGAGCTGACGCCGTTGTGGCGCCGGGCCGAGCGCATTGGGGCCGAGCACGGCGTGGTCGCCACGGCTTATGAGCTACGACACGGCAGTCTGTCGCGTGTGCATCAATGCGCGCTCGCGTATCTCTTCACGCCCTCGACCGACATCTACAGTTGTCCACTCGCGATGACTGACGGCGCTGCACGCACGCTCTTGAATTCCGGCAACCAGGCTTTGATCGATCGCGCAGTGCCACATTTGATCACGCGCGATCCGCAACAGTTTTGGACTGCCGGGCAATGGATGACCGAGCTCACCGGCGGATCCGACGTTGGACTCGCAGAGACAATCGCGAAGCAGGAATCGGACTCGAAAACTTTTCGACTTTACGGGCGTAAGTGGTTCACGTCGGCGATAACATCGCAGATGGCGCTCACGCTCGCGCGTCCGGAAGGGAACCCGCCGGGCGGTCGCGGGCTCGCGCTGTTTTATCTCGAAACAAGAGACGAACACGGGCGACCGCGCAACATTCAGATCAATCGTCTGAAAGACAAGCTCGGCACGCGCAAAGTTCCGACCGCGGAGCTGACTTTAGATGGAACGCCTGCGCAACTCGTAAAAGGACCAACTGACGGTGTGCGCAATATCGCGCCGCTCTTGAACATCACGCGCTTGTGGAACGGTATCAGTGCTGTGGCGCTCATGCGTCGTGGACTCGCGCTCAGTTTCGATTATGCGAACAAACGAGTCGCGTTTGGTGCGCCACTGTCTGAGAAAGCTTTGCACCGGGACACGCTGGCGACATTGCAAGCAGAATTCGAAGCGGCGTTCCATTTTGCGTTTTACGTTGCTGAGCTGACGGGCAAGAGCGAGACGCATGAGATTTCAGATGATGAGGCGTTGCTGCTGCGAGTGCTGACTCCGATCATGAAGCTCACGACAGGCAAACAGGCGGTGATGGTTGCGAGTGAAGTGCTCGAAAGCTTTGGTGGTGCGGGTTATGTGGAAGACACCGGATTGCCGGTCCTGTTGCGTGATAGCCAGGTGCTTCCGATCTGGGAGGGCACGACGAACGTGCTCGCGCTCGATACTTTGCGTGCATTGCGCACGGATGACACGGATCCAAGCCACGGATTGAAGCGTGTTGATGCGGCGATCAAGGGGTGTTTGGAGGGTGTTGATGATGCGAGGCTCGTAAGTGTTGTGAATTCGGCGTTGGACCATGCGGCGAATTGGTTGGCGGACGCGAAGGATGAGGCGCTTGAAGCAGGAGCGAGAAGGTTTAGTCTCACGCTCGGACGCACGATCGAGTTAGCACTGTTAATAAAACATGCGGAATGGACGTCCGCTCATCGCTTTGCGAGCGTGGGTATTGACCTGATCTTCTAACCGTGTAATGCTGTCACATCGTCTGCGTCGCCAATCTCCAAAGAAAGGAATATCTTTCCATGAATCGGAATAAGCGCCTTTCCCTGCTCATTTTCACCTTGATTCTTGCTGCGTCAACTACCTTTGCGCAGCAGACCGCCGTCAAGGAGTACACAATCGAGCAGTTCATGAACACTGTTCGCATTGGCGGCAGCTCGTTTTCGTCTGACGAGAAGTCGATCCTTTTTCACAACAACAAGTCGGGCCTTTTCAACGTCTACTCCGTGCCGGTGAACGCAGGCGCGGCGACGCAGTTGACCAACTCAACCAAGGAGAGCACCTTCGCCGTCTCCTACTTCCCGAACGACTCGCGTTTTCTTTACTCGTACGATCGTGGCGGCAATGAAAACAGCCACCTCTACCTGCGCGAGCTCGACGGCAGCGAGCGCGATCTCACGCCCGGTGAGAAAGTGAAAGCCAACTTCCTCGGCTGGGCCCACGATCGCAAGTCGTTCTTCTACTCGACCAACGAGCGCGACCCGCGTTTCTTCGACATCTATGAAATGCCGATCGATACGTTCAAGTCGACCCTCGTTTACAAAGACGAAACGGGCCTCGAGACCGGCGCGATGTCTGACGACAAGAAGTACATCGCGTTTCAGAAGAACGGCGGCTCGCCGGCTGACTCGGATATCCTCGTCTACAACGTCGCCACCAAAGAGATGAAGAACATTACCGAGCACACCGGTGATGTCGGCAACAGCGCGGAGGCATTCGACGTCAACTCGAAATATCTCTACTACCTGACTGATTCAGGCAGCGAGTACAAATACGTCGCGCGTTACGATCTCGCGACCGGCAAAAGTGAAGTCGTGGAAAAAGCGCCGTGGGACGTTTCTTACACTTATTTCTCGCGCAACGGAAAGTATCGCGTGACGGCGATCAACGAAGACGCGCGTACGAAGATCAAGATCTACGACACCGCGACGGGCAAACTCGTTCCCCTCCCGCAACTGCCGAATGCAGACATCACCGGCGTCAACATCTCGCCGAGCGAGAAGCTGATGGCGTTTTATCTGAACGGCGATCGCAGTCCGGCCAATCTCTACGTCTACGACTTCACGTCGAAGAAAGCCACGAAGTTAACTGAGAGTCTGAATCCTGAGATCAACACGGCTGATCTCGTCGACTCGCAAGTCATTCGTTACAAGTCGTTCGACGGCGTCGAGATTCCCTCGATTCTTTACAAACCGAAGAACGCGAGTGCGACGAATAAAGTCCCGGCGCTGTTGCTGGTCCATGGTGGTCCGGGTGGGCAGACGCGTGTCGGTTACAACGTGATCGCGCAGTATCTCGCGAACCACGGCTACGTGATTCTAGGTGTCAACAATCGTGGCTCGAGTGGTTACGGCAAGTCGTTCTTCGCGTCAGACGACGGCAAGCATGGTCGGGAGCCGTTGTGGGATTGTGTCGAGGCGAAGAAGTATCTCGCGTCTCTTGGTTATGTTGACGAGAAGAAGATCGGAATTGCGGGCGGCTCGTACGGTGGTTACATGGTCCTGGCCGCGCTCGCGTTCAAGCCGCAAGAGTTTGCGGTCGGCGTCGATCTGTTTGGTGTTTCGAACTGGGTGCGCACCTTGCAGTCGATTCCGCCCTACTGGGAATCATTTCGCAAGTCGCTCTACAAGGAGATTGGCGACCCGAGTAAGGACCTGGAAAACCTGCGCGCCGTGTCACCGCTGTTCCATGCGGACAAGATCGTGAAGCCGTTGATCGTGTTGCAGGGTGCGAACGACCCGCGCGTGATCAAGCCCGAGTCGGATGAGATCGTCGAGAACATCAAGAAGCGCAATGGTGTTGTCGAGTATGTCTTGTTCGATAACGAAGGGCACGGGTTCACGAAGAAGGCGAACGAGATTCGTGCGTATAAATCCATCCTCGACTTCTTAGATCGTTATTTGAAGAATGGGGACGCTGTGAGTAGCAGGTAAAACCTTAGACAGGATGACAGGATTTGCAGGATTACAGGATTTATCTTGTTAATCTTGTAAATCCTGTAATCTTGAAGCTCTTGCAAAACTCCTTAATGGGGGAGCTTTTTGAAAAAGAAAAGACATGGCGATGAACTGCTGACTGTTAAGATAACGTTGCCAAACGACCAAAACAGGCAGAGGAGATCACCATGTCCTTCTTGGCAGGCACG
>DASYFE010000094.1:0-29534 GCA_036498585.1 Pyrinomonadaceae bacterium
GAAATTATCAAACCGGCGTTTTTGAAACCGATGAATGTCAGGAAGATGCCGATGCCCGCGGCGGTGCCGATGCGCAGCTCAGCGGGAATCGCCTTCGCGATCGTTTCACGAATTGGCGTAACCGAGATCAGCAGAAACAGCACGCCGGCCCAGAAGATGATCCCGAGCGCCGTTTGCCACCAGACTTTTTGCGTCAGAATGATCGTGAACGTGAAGAAGGCGTTGATGCCCATGCCGGGCGCGACGGCGAACGGAAGTTTCGCGTAGAGGCCCATCAACAGCGTCATCACGAAACAGACGAGCACCGTGGCGGTCAACACGCCGCTGAAAGCCATGCCTGTGCCGGGAGTCGAGAGGATCGTCGGGTTCACCACAACGATGTACGCCATTGTGAAAAACGTGGTGATGCCGGCGATTGCTTCGGTTCGAAGAGACATTTAGACAGGATTTACAAGATTTTTACAGGATTTACAGGATATCAGAACTCATCTTTGTTCATCCTGCAAAATCTTGTGAATCCTGTCTACAAATACTCTGCAACGATCGCTACCAAGCTCGCCTTCTTGTTTTTGGACCGCACGGCTGCGAGCGTCGTCTCATCGCCCGCCAACTGCGCCTGCGCAAACACGTATCGATCACCATAGCGCTCAAACACGAGCTTCGCGTTATCACTCGGATGGCCGATGATTCCCGTCGTCATGACCACCACACTCGATCGGCCATTCATACTTCTTATCTGAAGTATTTTCCGATCCGAACTCGGGTTGAGCACGGTGATTGTGTACCTGCCGGCCGGCAGCGTCGTCTTGCCGGCATTAAACGCGAACGGAATGCTGGCGATCACTTTTGTTTGCGCGTGGGCGTTGATGGCGAGAATGCCTGCGAACACGATTACGATTAGGGAGATGTTGAAGAATCTTTTCATGTTTTTCGCCTCCACTTATTCACGCGGACGTTTGGCCCGAATCCCCTCACGGGGCCGAAACATTTGTTGTAAACTCAGCACTCATGCGTTCCTCCGAAGGCATAACGCAGCTTCTGATCGACTGGGGTAAGGGCGATCAGGCAGCGCTTGAAAAGCTAATGCCGCTGGTCTACAGCGAGCTGCGACGCCTTGCGAGCAACTATCTCCGCCGCGAACGCGGCGAACACACACTTCAACCCACGGCGCTCGTCAACGAGGCCTATCTCAAGCTAATAGATCAGCGAAATGCGAATTGGCAGAATCGCGCTCATTTTTTCGGAATCTCGGCACAGTTGATGCGGCGCATACTGGTGGACCACGTGCGCCAGCATCAGGCAGTGAAGCGCGGCGGCTCGGCGCAGCAAAGAGTGTCGATCACGACGGTCGAGAAGCTCGTTAAGGAGCCTGAAATCGATCTTTTAGCGTTGAATGAAGCGCTTGATGAATTGGCGCGGATGGATCCGCAGCAGAGCCAGATCGTTGAGCTGAAGTTTTTCGGTGGACTGTCGATTGAAGAGATTGCGGAAGTGCTGGGGATCGGGCATGCGACGGTCGAGCGCGACTGGAAGATGGCGCGCGCCTGGCTGCGAAGACAATTAGGGTGAGGGGTTTCGATTAATTTCTGCGCGTCATATTCAGGAGGGCAGTTTTACAGGATTTACAAGATTGTTCTTACATGTAAATCCTGAAAAATCTTGTAAATCCTGTCCAATCATCATGACCCCGGAGCGCTGGCAACAAGTCAAAGAAATCTTCAACTCGGCGATCACGTATCGCCCAGAGGAGCGCGGCCCGTTCATTTCGCGGGCGTGCTCGGGAGACGAGGAGTTGCGCAGCGAAGTCGAGTCGCTGATCGCTTCGCACGAACAGAGCGGAGACTTTATCGACCAGCCGGCATTCGAAGCAGCCGCGTCGTTGCTCGTAAACGAAAAAGCCGAATTAAACCCCGGGCAGTCCATCGGTTCGTACGAAGTAATCTCGTTCATCAGTCGCGGCGGAATGGGTGAGGTTTATCTCGCTGAAGACAAACGGCTCGGTCGCAAAGTCGCTCTGAAACTCCTGCCCGCTTCGTTCACCACCGACGAAGATCGACTCCGACGCTTCGAACAGGAAGCTCGCTCCGCTTCCGCACTGAATCATCCGAACATCATCACCATCTACGAGATTCGCCAGGCCGCCGGCTCACACGTCATCGCAACTGAATACGTCGAAGGTGAAACGCTGCGACATCGCTTGAGTCGTGCCGCACTCACGCTTTCAGAGACGCTGAACATCGCGATCCAAGTCGCCGACGCACTTTCCGCTGCACACAAAGCGGGCATCATCCACCGCGACATCAAACCCGAAAACATCATGCTGCGACCCGACGGTTACGTGAAGGTGCTGGACTTCGGGCTCGCGAAGTTGAGTGAACAAGCGACACCGGCAGTCGCAGCGGAAGCACCAACGATTCAGGTGCGCACGGGTTCCGGCATCGTGATCGGAACCGCCGGCTACATGTCGCCCGAACAGGCGCGCGGCCTCGGTGTCGATCATCGCTCTGACATCTTCAGTCTCGGCGCGGTTATTTACGAGATGCTGGCGCGTCGCAAACCGTTTGAGGGCGACACGCCGAGCGACACGCTCGCAGCAATCCTTAAGACTGAGCCGCCGCCGCTTGCACGCGTCGCGCACGGCGTTCCTTCAGAGCTGGTGCGCATCGTCAACAAGTCGCTGCGGAAAGATCGCGAAGAACGATATCAAGTCGTCAAAGACCTTTGGCTCGATCTGAAGGCGCTCAAACAGGAGCTCGAGTTTCAGGACAAGCTCGATGGAACGGGTGTGAACCATGCGGGTGAACCGACCGAATTATTGTCTGGACCACGACGGACAACAGAACGCAGCGCCATCAGCAACATCAGCAAATCGATCAGCATTGAGATCAAACGACACAAAGCCGGCGCGGCGCTGGCGTTGTTGTTTGTGCTGCTGATCGTCGGCGCTGGTGGTTTCGGAGTTTACAAGTGGCTCAATCGCACCGCGCCCGTGGCCCACTTCTCGGACTTCAATCTCACGCAGCTCACCAACTCAGGCAATGCAATCGACGCCACGATCTCGCCGGATGGCAAGTACATAGTTTATGTGTTGAGCGATCGCAGTCGTCAGAGTCTTTACATCCGCCAGGTGAGCACTGCGAACGACAAAGAGGTCGTGCCGCCCGCACCGGTCGGATATTTCGGCATCACGTTTTCACCGGACGGCACTGAAATCTACTACGCGATCAAACAGAATCTCAGCGCCGGCGCGCTCTATCGAGTTCCCGTGCTCGGCGGCATTCCAGTCAAGGTGTTGGAGAAAATCGATGCGCCGGTAACTTTTTCGCCAGACGGCAAACAATTCGCGCTAATTCGCGGCACTTATCCGAATGAAGGCCAGAGCGCGATCGTGATTGCGAATGTCGACGGCAGCGGTGAGCGGAATCTGGTTGTCGTGAAAGTGCCGCAACGCTTTTATCCGAACTTTTTTACTGGCCCATCATGGTCGCCTGACGGAAAACTGATCGCTGCGTCAGTAACGACTATTGGCGGGCGCACAAAACCCGTTGCTTTCTCAGTTGCTGATGGCAGTGAGACGGAGTTGACGAACCAGTCGTGGGTGTTTGCTTCGCGTGTGGAATGGATGCCGGACATGAGTGGACTGCTGATCGTCGCTGGTGACACTCCCGTCAACGCGATGCTTTGGTTCGTCAGCTATCCGGATGGTCACGCCCGGCGCATCACGAACGATCTCAATTCATATCGGACCATCGCACTAACTCAGGACGCCAGGAAATTACTCAGCATTCAATCGCACGGCCTCGTGAATCTCTGGGTCGTGCCGGAAGGCGACGTAAACAAGGCCGTCAGGCTGCCGACGGGTAACGTCAGCAGTTTCTTTACAGCGACGGGAAGCAACGTCTCATGGGCGCCTGACGGTCGGATCGTTTACGTTTCAAACGAAGGTGGGAACGCTGATGTCTGGATTGCCAATGCTGATGGCAGCAATCGCAAACAGTTGACGGCGACCAGCACAACTGACGTTTCGCCCGTGGTGACTGCGGATGGACGTTATGTGGTGTTTGTGTCGTGGGAAGACAATAAGAAAAACGTATGGCGCATGAATATGGATGGCAGCAATCCGGTGCGTTTGACATCGGGTTTGGCAGATGTGTTTCCGAGTCTTTCGCCGGATAGTCGTTGGGTGCTTTATTCGTCGCTCGACGGAATCAAGCCAACGCTTTGGAAAGTTTCGATTGACGGTGGCGCGCCGATCCAGGTCACGGACCATGTGGCGCTCACGTCGGCTGTTTCTCCTGATGGTCGATCGATCGCATTCACTTATCCTGAGGCGTCGGATCCGTTTGCGCCACCGAACCGCATTGCTGTTATGCCTGTCGAGGGTGGGCCGATTGCGAAAACTTTTGAAGTGCCTGCTGTCGGCACAGTTCTTTCGGTAACTCACTGGTCGCATGACGGCAAGTCGATTCTTTATTCAGTCACTTCGAATAACGTGACGAATATATGGAGCCAGCCGCTCGATGGCGGCTCGGCGAAACAAGTGACAGCTTTCAACGATTTGCTGATGACCGGGTTTGCGTGGTCGCATGATGGGAAGCAGTTGGCGTGCACTCGCGGATCGTTAGTTCGTGACGCCGTCCTCGTGACTGATCAGAACCGAGCGCGGTAGCGCCGGGTAGATCTTGTCATCGCCAGAGTTGAAACTTTGACCCGGCGCTACCGCGCTCGGTTCTGTGCTTGGGAGAAGACAAATGGATCTGCGTGTGTTGCTAACGACGTTTGGGATCATCTTTCTGGCCGAGATGGGCGATAAGACTCAACTGGCGGCGATGACGATGGCGGCTGACTCGAAGAAGCCGTGGGCCGTGTTTATCGGAGCCAGTCTCGCGCTTGCGGCGGTGTCGGCGTTGGGCGTTTTGGTGGGCAGTGTCATTGGTAATTATGTGCCGATCGAGTGGGTAAAGAGAGTGGCGGCGGTAGCTTTTATCGTGATAGGCGTGTTAATGCTTCTCGGTAAATTTTAGACACATGCCCCAGACTCCCCACATCGAACGTCACTTCACGTCGAGTGAAGTCGTTCGCGACATCGTTATCGGAATGGCTGATGGTTTGACGGTTCCGTTCGCACTCGCCGCCGGACTGACAGGCGCTATCGATCACACCGCAATCATCATCACCGCAGGACTCGCCGAGATTGCCGCCGGCTCGATCGCGATGGGACTCGGCGGTTACATGGCCGCAAAGAGCGACGCCGAGCACTACGCGAAAGAGCGCGAGCGTGAGAAACGCGAAGTCGTGGAGATTCCGCACGAGGAAATGCGCGAGGTCGCGGAAGTCTTTCAAGCCTACGGCCTCACCGAAGAGGAAACGTGGCCCATCGTTCAGGCGCTAAGACGCCAGCCGCGCAACTGGGTCGACTTCATGATGCGCTTCGAGCTGGGCCTCGAAAAACCCGAACCGGGTCGCGCCGTGGCGAGTGCGCTGACGATTGCGGGCGCGTACATCGCCGGCGGCCTCGTCCCGCTTGCGCCCTACTTCTTCGCCCACACGACGTCCACCGCTTTGCTGTATTCCGTCGCGTTCACGCTCGTCGCCTTGCTGGTTTTTGGGTTTGTAAAAGGCCGCTTTACTGGGACGCGTCCGGTGCGAAGCTCGCTGCAAACGGCCTTGATCGGCAGTCTCGCCGCCGGCGCCGCCTTCGCGATTGCCCGTCTAATTGGCGGCTAAATACGGTTAACAGTATAATCTCAGGCTCACAAAATTACTGTTAACCGCCAACCGGGAGGAAACCAGAATGGCTACTCAACTACAACGCTCGGACTCGATTGACAAGATTGTCGAGTTGCTTGGCCCTAACGCTGACGAGCTACTCAAGCACACGTCGCAAACAATCTCGAAGGACGATCTGAATCTTCCCGGTCCCGACTTCATCGACCGCGTCTGGAGCATTTCCGACCGCTCGCCGGCTGTGCTGCGCTCGCTGCAATCGCTTTTCGACCACGGCAGGCTCGCGGGCACGGGTTATGTTTCGATCCTTCCGGTGGATCAGGGCATCGAGCATTCTGCCGGCGCTTCGTTTGCGCCGAATCCGCAGTATTTCGACCCGGAAAACATCGTGAAGCTCGCGGTCGAGGGCGGCTGCAACGCGGTTGCGTCAACTTTCGGCGTGCTCGGCACGGTCGCGCGGAAGTACGCGCACAAGATTCCGTTCATCGTAAAGATCAATCACAACGAGCTGCTGACGCTCCCGAACAAGTTTGACCAGGTTTTGTTTGGAACGGTTAAAGAAGCGCACAACCTCGGCGCAGTTGCTGTGGGCGCGACGATCTACTTCGGTTCTGACGAGTCGACGCGGCAGATCACCGAGATTAGCGAGGCGTTCGCGCAGGCGCATGAGCTCGGGATGGCGTGTATTCTCTGGTGCTACCTGCGCAATCCGAAGTTCAAAACCCCGGAAGGCGACATGCACGCTGCAGCGGATCTGACGAGCCAGGCAAACCACCTCGGCGTCACGATCCAGGCCGACATCATCAAGCAAAAACTGCCCGAGCGAAACGGTGGTTACAAAGCCGTGGAACAGGCGCTGGGCGGCTCATACGGCAAGACCAGCAAGCTCGTTTACGAGAAGCTCACGACTGACAATCCTATCGATCTCGTTCGTTACCAGGTCGCGAACTGCTACATGGGTCGCTGTGGTTTGATCAACTCCGGCGGCGAGTCGAAGGGCGCGAGCGACATGGCTGAAGCGGTTCGCACGGCCGTAATCAACAAGCGCGGCGGCGGCATGGGCCTGATCTCCGGACGAAAGGCGTTCCAGCGCCCGATGAGCGAAGGCGTGCAACTGCTGAACGCCATCCAGGACGTTTACCTCGCGGACCAGATCACGGTAGCTTAATTAGGATTTCACGCAAAGGCGCAAAGATCGCAAAGATTGCGCTAAGAAGAATTTGACTCGCCTTTGCGTCTTTGCGATCTTTGCGCCTTTGCGTGAAACCGATTTCGGGCGTCGGCCCGTATATTCACGCTTGCAACCGGAAGACGACGTTAAATTGCTGAAAGCGATTGCCGCGAGGGATGAGGCGGCCCTGGCACAACTCTACGATCGCTATCGCGCCATCCTCTTCGGGCTGCTGATGCGTATATTAAACAACCGCGAGGAAGCGGAAGACGTCCTCCAAGAAGTGTTTCTGCAGGTTTGGCGCAAGGCGGAGGACTTTGACGAGAATCGCGGTCGCCCGTTTACGTGGCTGGTAACCCTGGGACGCAGTCGTGGCATCGATCGACTGCGCACACTCGCTGTGCGCGATCGCGTCGCCGAGGCGGGCGCGAGAGAAGCGGTTGAAGAGATCTCCGACGCAGCCACCGACGCGTTCAAGTCAGAACAGCGCGGCCTCGTCAGTAAAGCGCTCGCCCAACTCCCCGACGAGCAAAAGCGGCCACTCATGCTCGCCTATTTCGACGGCCTGACCCAATCTGAAATCGCAACGCATTTGAGCGCGCCGCTCGGAACCGTGAAGACGCGCATGCGCACGGGTCTGATGAGCCTGCGCGAGCAATTGGCCGGCAAAGGAGAGAGTTTCGGGTTTTAGCACGATGGTCCACGACGACTACAAGGAGATGATTCCGGCGCGCGCGCTTTCGGCGCTCGACGCAGCGGAAGAGCAGGCATTGAACGAGCATCTCGAAAATTGTGCTGAGTGCCGCAAGGAGCTTGAAGACTGGCAAGCGACTGCTGCCGCCCTCTCGCTCACGCCGGATCCCGCTGAGCCGTCGCCGCAAGTTCGTGAACGCATTCTGAGCGAAGTGCGAAAAGATTTGTCGTCGTCGAAACCGGAAGTGATTCCGTTTAGATCTACTCCGAAGCGGAACATCTGGAGCTCGTTCGGATCGCTCGGCGCGATAGCTGCCGTTGTGCTCTTTGCGGCACTGTGTATCGGATTGGCAGTCTTATGGCGTCAGAATCAGGAACTCGTGCGTTCGAAGGAGTTTGTCGAGCTTGTAAAGACACCGGGCGCGAGAGTGAGTGAATTGAGTGGGACTGAGCCCGGGCGAAACGCAACCGCCAAACTTGCTTATGATCGAACTGGTCGCGCGATATTGATGGCTAGCAAACTTCCGAGCGTGCCGCAGGGAAAGGCGTACCAGTTGTGGTTTATCGTTGGAAACAAACCGCCGATGCCTGGGAAGACATTTGTGCCGGACAGCGCGGGTAATGCGGTGTTGAAGGACGAGATGCCGAGAGAGGCGATCGATGCGAACGTCTTTGCGATTACGGTGGAACCTGAGAGCGGATCGACTATCCCCACTAGCCCGATTTACCTGCGCTCATTCTAGCTGCTAAACTCACGCATCATGGACAAGGGGAAGAATCTACCACCAGTCGATAACTCTGTCTCGGACTCAACCGGGCAGTACGATCTCCGGTTTGTTTTGTGGCGGCAGTTTTGCGCGCAGTATCAAATTCCCGTCGACACTTTGCCTAGCCAGTTGAATGATGAGCAGAAGGAATTGTGGGAAGAGATGAAGTCGAAGCGGTTGAAGCCTTAAACAAACCGATGAGTTAAGAACGGGTTGGTTAATCTCTCCTCACCGATGGTCGTCACGGGTCCATGTCCTGAGTAAACCTTCACATCATCATCGAGCGTCATCAATTTATTCTTGATCGAGCTGAGCAGTTGTTCTGTCGATCCGCCGGGCAGGTCCGTGCGTCCAATCGATCCGGCAAACAGCACATCACCAACAAACACCACCCCTTCATTTCGCTCGTAGAGCACAACGTGACCGGGCGTGTGTCCCGGACAGTGAAGCACTTCGAATTCAAGCTTACCAACAGCGTATTTCTCGCCATCAGTCCAATGATGATCGACTGGCGGCGGTTGCTCGAAAGTAAACCCGAGCGCCGCCCACTGCGAACGTGGAATACCGATCCACGCCGGCTGCTCGGGCAGCGCCTGGTACATGAACTCGTCGCCTTCGTGCAGGTTGATTTTCGCGTTCGGTTGCAGCTTTTTCAGAGCTGCGACGCCGCCGACGTGGTCGAGATGCGCGTGAGTCAGCGCGATCGCCTTTAGCTGAAGACCGCGGCGCTCGAGCGTCTCGACGATCCGTTCCGCTTCATCGCCGGGATCGATGCAGATCGCCTGTTTTGTCTCTTCACAACCGAGGATGCGTGTGTGTTGTTGAAATGCTGTGACGGTGATTTCTTCGATAATCATTGGCTTTGTATAATACTGCACAGAATGCCTGTAAGCACTCAATCAGCACCGCTCGCCGCTGTCCTCGATTCGATGACGACGGAAGGTGCGCCCGAGCTGACCGAACATCTCGACGCGGGCGCGCTAAAGTGTTATGCCTGCGGCCATCGCTGCCTGATCAACTCCGGGAAACGGGGCATTTGCAAAGTTCGGTTCAACGAAGGCGGGCATCTTCGCGTGCCGGCAAACTACGTCGCTGCACTCGCGTGTGATCCAACCGAGAAGAAGCCGTTCTTCCATGTTTTACCGGGTTCAGACACGTTGACGTTCGGCATGCTCGGCTGTGATCTGCATTGTGCTTATTGTCAAAACTGGCTGACGTCGCAGGCGTTGCGTGACGACGCAGCCGGTACGAAGCCCACGATCGTGTCAGCGGAGCGACTTGTAGCGATGGCGAAAGCGTACGGCGCGGCGATGGTTGGTAGCAGTTATAACGAGCCGCTGATTACGGCTGAGTGGGCGGTCGATGTTTTCAAGCGCGCGCGTCCGGAGGGGTTTCGCACGGCGTTCATATCAAACGGAAATGCGACGCCGCAAGTGCTCGACTATCTGCGTCCGTGGACTGATTGTTACAAGATCGATTTGAAGTCGATGAATGATAAGAACTACAGGCAACTGGGAGGCGTCGTCGACAATATTCTCGATACGGTGAAGATGGTCCACGAGCGTGGTTTCTGGGAAGAGATCGTCACGCTCGTCATTCCCGGATTCAATGATTCTGAAGATGAGCTTCGTCGTGCGGCGGAGTTTATTGCGGCAGTGTCGCCCGATATCCCGTGGCACGTGACGGCGTTTCACCAGGACTACCGCATGACTGAAAACTCAAACACGACCGCGGCGCAGTTGATCCGTGCATGTGAGATTGGTCGTGAGGCGGGCCTCAATTACATCTATGCTGGAAACCTTCCGGGCCGTGTCGGTCGTTGGGAGAATACTTACTGTCCGTCGTGTGACGAGTTGCTGGTTGAGCGTTTCGGTTATTTGATCCGGCAAGTCAACGTCACTTCCGAAGGCTGCTGCCCAACCTGCGCGACAGTCATTCCCGGAATTTGGAAATAACGACGGGCGGCCACGGAGGGCCGCCCCTACAGTTGTTCCTCATCGAGCGACTCCGACGAACTAGCGTGGTGGACTACAACTGTAGGGGTGGCCCTCCGTGGCCACCCGTTGTTTATTGAGGAAGAATTTTGGTGGCTTGCGATGCTACGACTTGCCACTTGCCATCGCGTTTCGCGTACACGTCAAGAAATCGATATTCACCACTGATGTCGATCGGCTTCTTTTGACCCGGAACAACGTTCTTTCCATTCTTGATGACACCGCGTCCTGTGATGAATGCTGAATCGCCGTCAATCACCGTCACCTTCGGATCGAGTATCTCGTACGACTCAGCCGTAATCGATCCGGATTCGATCGTCTTAACTTCGTCAGCCTTAGTCGCTGTCGAACCGTCTGGATAAACAATCACGGCGCTGTCCGACAAGATACGTTTGACGGCTTCGGAACTGTGCGTCTTGTTCGCGTCCGCCCACTCGCGTTCGAGTTTGATTATCTCCGCTTCAATCGCCGCCGCATCATACGTTTCCTTCGCAGGGCTCGCAGTTGCGATTGCATTATTCCGATTGGTATCGAGTGCGGGCTGGCATCCATTCATCACCGCAAAGACGGCGACGGTCAACAGGGAGAGTATTATTTTGTTCATTTAGATTATTACTACGATAAACAACCGTTTTGAGTCAACTTTTCGGCGCCTCCGAGACATTGACAGCGCCCAATTCTTCGGATTATTGTTCGACGCATAAAAGTACGTTTCCTACCTGTTTGTTAGTGAACACGTTAACTGTGGAAAGGAGTAACCATGACTCGCCTTTTGAGATCCTCCAAATTTTGGTTACCAAGCCGAGCTTTGCTTGTGGTGATCGGTTTTTCGATTGCCGGAGCATATCAAGCTCAAACCGCGCAAAAACGGGCGGCTTTAGCTCCGGATGAAGATCCAGTCTTTCACGAATATCGTGGAGTGAAGATCGGCTGGGTTGCGGATGAGGTCCGTAAGAAGCTCGGCAGTCCGGCCAACAAGGGTGATGAGCAGGACTTTTACGTCTTTGGTGAAAAAGAAACTGCCCAGGTCCTTTACGACAAGGGCCAGGTGACGGCGATCTCCGTTGATTTCATGAACGGCGCCAAGGAAGTTATCACCCCGCAGCAGGTGTTTGGGTCCGATTTCGACGCGAAGCCCGATGGCTCGAAGTATAAACTCGTGCGCTATCCGAAAGCCGGTTACTGGGTTTCGTATAGTCGAACAGCGGGCGACACTCCGATCATAACGGTGACGATCCAGAGACTTCCGTCGCAGTGACCCTGGCAGAGAACATCAAGCAAAGGGCTCTTTTCGAGGGATTCAACAAGGTCGGAATTGTTGGCGCCGAGTCGCTTGAAGACGAAGGGCGCCGTTTAAAAGAGTGGCTTGCGCGAGGTCATCATGGCGAGATGCGCTGGATGGCGCGCGACCTCCACAAGCGCATCGATCCGCGCGAAATCTTTCCACAAGCGCGCTCAGTCGTAGTTGTTGCGCTCAACTACTTTACGCCTCACCGGCACCAGCAAAGTCCTGCAACGGGGAAGGTCTCACGTTATGCTTGGGGCGACGATTATCACGACGTCGTCAAAGAGAAGCTCGTGTCGCTGCTTGCATGGATCAAGGAGCAGGAGCCGAGTGCAGAGGGGAAAGTGTGTGTCGACATTCAGCCGGTGATGGACAAAGCGTGGGCCGTGCGTGCGGGGCTGGGTTGGCTGGGCAAGCATTCGAATGTGATCACGCAGGAGCACGGATCTTGGGTGTTCATTGGTGAGTTGTTGCTCAATCTCGATCTCGAGTATGACCGCGAGCGTGTTGAGGACCACTGTGGGACGTGTACGCTCTGCATCGATGCGTGTCCGACGGCGGCGATAACTGAGCCTTACGTCGTTGACTCAAACAAGTGCATTTCGTATGCGACGATTGAGCTGCGCGAGCCGGAGTTGCCGGAGGAGATGGATTTGGCTGGATGGCTTTACGGTTGTGACATCTGCCAGGATGTTTGTCCGTGGAACCGGTTTGAGCAGGCGACGAGTGAAGCGCGATTTGAGCCTCGTGAGGGGAATGTTGATGTTGAGTTGGACGAGGTGCTCGAGTTCACGCCTGAGACTTATGCGGCGCGATATCGTGGTAGTGCGATGAAGCGCGCGAAGCTCGCGGGACTCCAGCGCAACGCGCGCTCTTTGACAGGATTACAGTATTCGCAAGATATACATGATTAACCCTTCCTTCGCTGACGAAATCAAGCAAAGCTTTGCCAGACAAACGATCATGGGCCTCATCGGCGCCGAACTAACGCGCGTCGAACCGGGTGTGATTGAAATTACGCTCCCCTATCGCGCTGACCTGGCCCAGCAACACGGTTATCTGCACGCGGGAATCGTCACGACGATTGCCGACTCAGCGTGCGGCTACGCAGCGTACAGCCTGATGCCGCCGAATTCTGAAGTCCTCAGTGTTGAGTTCAAAGTGAATCTCCTGCGGCCGGCAAAAGGCGAAACCTTTTCAGCCGCGGCCGAAGTTGTTAAGTCTGGCAAGACGCTGACTGTCGTTCGCGCTGATGTATTTGCGATTGATCGAGAGCGGCGAGATCTGGTGGCGACGATGCTCGGCACGATGATCTGTTTGAGTAAATAGATGTGTTTGATCCGTAAACGCGCCGCCGATGGCAGTTTTTAGACAGGATTTACAAGATTGTTCAGGATTAACATGTCAATCCTGACGATTCTTGTAAATCCTGTCTGAAGTTGACTTTTGTTCTTGAGATCGTCAGGGTTATGATTGTCTCGTGCCTAAAGAGTTCCTCCGCGATTCATACAATCGGCCGATTCGCGACCTCCGCGTGTCGCTGACGGACCGGTGTAACTTTCGTTGTTTCTACTGTCTGCCGCACGGCGAGCCGCCCATCGCGCCGAAAGAGCAGATGCTCTCGTACGAAGAGATCGACTACGTTTGCGAGATATTTGTCAGTCTCGGCATCGAGAAGCTGCGACTAACGGGTGGCGAGCCGATGTTGCGCCGCGACATCGAGACGATTATTCAAAAACTCTCGCGTCTGAAGTCTTCCGGTCTCCAGGATCTCGCTCTCACAACGAACGGTTACTACTTGCCTGAGCGTGCGCAGAGTCTAAAAGACGCCGGGCTCGATCGCGTGACGATCAGTCTCGACAGTTTGAAGCGCGACGTTTTCAAACGCATGACGGGCGTCGATGTTTTAGACAAAGTGCTGGCCGGAATTGCCGCCGCGAAAGCAGCCGGGCTGGAGCCGATAAAAATCAACGCCGTGATCGTGCGCGGGCATAACGAAGACGAGGTTGCCGACTTTGCCGCCTTCGCGCGCGAGTACGACGTGAAGATGCGCTACATCGAGTTCATGCCGCTGGATTCAGGGCATGAATGGGCGCGCGAAGACGTTGTTTCCGGAAAGGAGATTCGCGAGCGGATCAATGAGCGCTTTCCGCTGGTTCGTGTGGATGCGGCGCGTGGCTCTGACACGTCCGCGCGGTATCGATTCGCTGATGGAGCGCCTGGCGAGATCGGAATTATCGCGCCGGTGACGGAGCCGTTTTGCGGCGCTTGTTCGCGGATACGTTTGACGGCCGACGGTCAGATTCGCACGTGTTTGTTTTCAACAGTCGAGCATTCGCTGCGTGACGTAGTTCGCAGTGGCGCATCGCGCAAAGAGATCATCGAATACATTCACTCAGTGATAATGAAAAAAGAACCACGCCACTTCATCAACGACCCCGGTTTTGTTACCCCCTCACGGACCATGAGCTTTATCGGCGGTTGACAAAGCTCTCAGTAGGGAATAGTATGCCCACCAGGAATTACAATACTCACAGAACACCTATGAGCACCAAAGTCGAAGCCACAATCGAAGATCTCTACAAAGTCGAGGGCAAGGCTGAGCTCGTCAACGGAGAAATCATCCTCATGTCTCCAACAGGCCGTCGCCCGGGTTATGCGAGCGACGTAATTTTAGTCTCACTATTCAACTACAGTCAGCGTCATAGAGCCGGAATCGCTGTCGGTGATAACAAAGGCTTTGTAGTCAATCTTCCGCATCGCAAATCCTTCAGTCCTGATGCAGCATTCGATGTCGGTCCGGACACCGGAATGGAGTTTTCCGAAGGTGCGCCGATATTCGCAGTCGAAGTTCGCAGTAAGGGAGACTACGGACCAAGGGCGGAGCGGCAGATGGCAAAGAAAAGGGCTGATTACTTTGCTGCCGGTACGCTGGTGGTCTGGGATGTCGACATATTGAGCGACGATGTGATTCGCGTTTACCGCGCGAGTGATCCGGAGCGATCGGTGATTTACCGTCGTGGTGAGATCGCCGAAGCTGAACCCGCAGTGCCTGACTGGACCATCAACGTTGATGACCTGTTTCTTAAGTCAACTTAATTCACAATGCTTACCTAACACCGATGAGCACCAAACTCGAAGCCAAAATTGAAGATCTTTACAAGGTTGAGGGTAAGGCCGAGCTCGTCAACGGAAAAATTGTAAAATTACCTTTCCAGGGAGGGTTGCCTCACTTCGCCACCTTGGAAATCAGAATGTCCTTACGAGCATATGGAAAGACAAGTGGATGTGCGCTTGGCGGTACTGTGGCTTTTGTAGTCGATCTGCCGCACCGCAAATCGTTCAGTCCGGACGCGGCTTTCTATGTCGGGCCAGACACTGGAATGAAGTTTCCGGAAGGCGCGCCTGTGTTCGCGGTCGAGGTTCGTAATGAAGATGATTATGGGCCAAAGGTGGAGCGGCAAAGAGCACAAAAACGGGCGGATTACTTCGCCGCGGGAACTCTTATTGTTTGGGATGTGGATATATTGAGCGACGATGTGGTTCGCGTTTACCGTGTGAGTGATCCGGAAAGCGCTACGATTTACCTTCGCGGTGAGATCGCTGAAGCTGAGCCGGCGGTGCCGGGTTGGACGATGGCCGTAGACGATCTGTTTCCGGAAACTTAAACTTTCACAAACTCATCTATCTCTTTCACCGCTCGCAGGCCTGTCGACAAAGCACCCTGCATCCACGAAGGCCACTGCGACATGTGTTCGCCGGCGAAATGAATTCGGCCCTCGCGCGCGAGTGCAACCGCAAGGTTACCGAATCCAACAAAAGCCCACGCACCGCGTGACCACTCATCCTCCGTCCAGCACTTCGTCGCGCCGCGCTCGAAACTCTCTCGCAACCCTCCAAACATGTCATCCAACTGCTTCAACGTCGTGGACACTCGCTCGTTCTCTTTAAGCTTCGTTATTCTCTCGGCTTCGCCCGGCCTCGCGTAAGTCATCAGAATCCCGCGTGGCCCAGGCTGGCTCCACGACGGTTGCCAGATCTCAATCGCGCCACTCGTAAACGCGAACCCGTTCAGCCCTTTGTCTTCCCAAATACGACTGCGAGTTTGCAGGTAAACGCGTGAAACAGCATCGTAGCGAGTTTTCTTGATCAGATCTCGTTTCTGCGAGGAAAGCGCAGGCAACTC
Organism: Pyrinomonadaceae bacterium; assembly: GCA_036498585.1. Classification (GTDB taxonomy): domain Bacteria; phylum Acidobacteriota; class Blastocatellia; order Pyrinomonadales; family Pyrinomonadaceae; genus PSRF01. The sequence continues at coordinate 15,824 of DASYFE010000094.1, forward strand.
CAGGTCGCGCAAAAGTGAAAACGGAATCGTGCAGAGCACATTATCGGCCGTCATTGTTTCCTTCCGTCCGTCCTTCATGAAAACAACACGCGCCTGTTTCTCGTCCTGCTCGATCCTCACAACCGGCGAGCCGTACTGGATCTTGTTCCTAAGCCGCTCTGCGAATGCTTTCGGAAGCATATCGGTGCCGCCTTTGATCTTCTGCCAGCGCTCCGGGTTCCCCCCGAGGTCGTAGCCAAAATGCCCTTCCATCGCATCAGTGAAACCGTCGATCGGAACTTCCTCACGACTGCCACGATCAAACCGCAACGCGTGCAACTGGCTCGGATAAAACGGTTCGAGCGGAAGCGCAAACTCCTTCACATACTTGTGCGTGAGATCATGATTGTCCGGAACACGCGCCGCGCCCGCTTCCGCAAACAGCCCATCGGAGAAAGGCTCGCGCAACGTGTGTACACGCCCGCCCGGACGCGTTCGCGCTTCTAGAACAGTCACGTCGTGACCAAGCTTCGTCAGCTCATAAGCAGCAACAAGCCCGGCCATTCCGGCGCCCAAAACGAGCACCTTTTTGGCCGGGCCACTCAGTACGATTGCTCTAACCGCGCTTTGATTCAGACTCGCAGCGGCAACTGCAAGTGCGCTTCGCCTTAAGAATTGACGGCGAGTTATTGCCAACGATCATTGTCCTCTGCGTGGTGAACTGTTCGCGCCTGAATCTGTACGCGTCGGACGCGGCGCCGGTTGCGGATTTTCCTCAGGCGGTTTCGGCGGCATATCGCTCTTCGAAAAGCGTGGCAACATTTCATCGCGCATTGCCAACTGGTAAACGGCCCACGCGACGACCATCGCATCCTTTTTCACATCGTCTTCGAGAATTCGTTCATAAGTATCGAGATTCGTATGCCACGTGTGCGTGCCGTACTCAATCGGATCCTGGCCCATGCCGATGCCGGGCAGACCAGCCTGGTTGAACGATGTGTTATCGGAGCCGCCGAGTCTTCTGCTGCGCGACGCGGCTGCGCCGGCAACACCGTCATCTTTGAACGGCGCGAGAATGTCGCGCAGGATGTTTGCCGTTGCGGGTGGTCCAAACACGCCAGCGCCACGCACACGACCAGTGCCCGAGTCGATATTGAAATAGCCGCCAAACTTCTCGTAACCAGCCTTCGGCTCTTCAAACGAGCCAAAATGCTCTTTCACGTATGCCTGCGAGCCGAGCAGTCCCTGTTCTTCGCCGCTCCAGAGCGCAACGCGAATCGTGCGGCGCGGCTGAACACCGAGTGTTTTCAGAATGCGTGCAGCTTCCATCATGATCGCGCAACCGATCGCATTGTCAGTCGCGCCTGTCGCTGCGTGCCAAGAATCGAGGTGTCCGCCAAGCATGATCACTTCATCGGCTTTGTCAGTGCCACGGATCTCGGCGACCGTGTTGTAAGCCGTCGCGCCTTCCGGATAGACGCGGTTGACGATATTAAACTCGAGCACCACGTCGGTGCCGTCAGCCAGAATGCGACTGATGCGTCCAAAGTCTTCATTGCTCATGACGACTGTAGGGACCACTTTGTTAACGTCAAACGTCCTGTTATTGAAGGCGCGGATCTGGCGGAACTCACGACCGGCATCGTTAACACGAACTAAAGCGCCGCTCTCTTTTAGAAACGTATCGAGCTGCTCGTCGACCTGGCGGGTCGTCAACGGTTTCGGCGCGTTGGGTGCGGGCGTAGGAGTTGGCGACGGCGTTGGAAAATTGAATGGCCGGGCGTTTGGTCCATAACGGTGCTGCGCCTGTTCGTCAGTCTGGCGCTTTGCCGGAGGATTTATATTGACTGGTATCGTGGCGGGCTTGCCAACGAGTACGATCTTTCCGCGCACCTTCGCTTTGAAATTGTTCAGGACCATCGTGAGCTGTTCCTGTGATGGTCGTTCGGGCAGGACTAATTGGAAAGCCGAAGCCTGCACTGCCCCTTTCGTGCTTGGTGTCCACGCGAGCACCTCACAAACAAGTGGATCCTTAACGGGTGATACCAGGTGCGCAGTCAGGCGCTCATTCAACCAACCGGGATGTTTGAAGTCCCACGGCTCGAGATGCGCATTCTCGAGTCCCCACGCAGTCATCTGCTTCACGGCCCACTCGGCCGCGGCTTTGTGATTGGGCGAACCCGTCAGTCGCGGACCATAAAGATCTGTCAAGATATGCATGGTCTTCATGATCTGCGAACGTTCCATCGCTTCTTTACGAATGCGATTCAGCAAATCGTCGCTGCCATTCTGAGCGACGACCGGAAGCGAGAGCAGTGAAATGATCAGTACAAGGGCGACTACGCGTCGATTCAACATGTTGTTGTCTCCGGGAGATCGGGTGGGTTGGATTACTAGCGCCCAAGATTATAGACTACATCCATACCGATCGGAGAATGTTGTCTATGAGCGCAGGAATCGAACTAAACCAAACTGATACTACTGAAACCACTTCATTGCCAAATTCGCGACGCATTTACGTCGACGGCGAACAACTGGGCGTGCGCGTTCCGTTTCGCGAAATCGCGCAGAGCCAGACGCGCAATTTCGACGGCACTACAGTTCCGAATCCGCCGATCCGTGTTTATGACACGAGCGGACCGTGGGGTGATCCCGAGATCCAATGCGAAGTCCGCGAAGGACTGCCGCAACTGAGGCGCGAGTGGATCGTGGGTCGTGGCGACGTTGAAGAGTACGCGGGTCGTGAGACGCAGCCGATCGATGATGGTTATCTCACGTTCGACGCTGTGAAACGTGCGCGTGTCAAAGACGTCGGCAGGCTTGAAGACTTTCCGACGCTGCGTCGCGCCGTGTTGCGCGCGAAGAAGGGTGCGTGTGTGACGCAGCTTAACTACGCGCGTCGCGGCATCATCACGCCGGAGATGGAGTTCATCGCGATTCGCGAGAACCTTGGACGCGAAGCTGCCTTGGAGACTGGTGACGCGCCGCGTGATTCTTTGTTGCATCAGCACAAAGGACAGTTGTTTGGTGCAGCCATCCCGCAGTTTGTCACTCCTGAGTTTGTGCGGTCGGAGGTCGCCCGCGGACGCGCGATCATTCCGGCCAACATCAACCATCCTGAATCGGAGCCGATGATCATCGGTCGCAACTTCCTCGTGAAGATCAATGCGAACATCGGAAACTCGGCGGTCGCTTCGTCGATCGAAGAAGAGGTCGACAAAATGCGCTGGTCCATTCGTTGTGGATCTGACACGGTGATGGATCTCTCGACCGGCAAAAACATTCACGCGACGCGCGAGTGGATCATTCGCAACTCACCGGTGCCGATCGGCACAGTGCCGATCTACCAGGCACTCGAAAAAGTCGGCGGCAAAGCCGAAGAGCTAACGTGGGAAATCTTTCGCGACACGCTCATTGAGCAAGCGGAGCAGGGTGTTGATTACTTCACGATCCATGCGGGTGTGCGCCTCGCGTACATTCCGTTAACTGCTCGACGCACGACCGGGATTGTGAGTCGTGGCGGCTCGATCATGGCGAAGTGGTGTTTGGCCCATCACGAAGAGAGTTTTCTCTACACGCGGTTTCGAGAGATCTGCGAAATCATGGCGGCTTACGATGTTTCGTTTTCTCTCGGCGATGGACTGCGTCCCGGATCGATTGCTGATGCAAATGATGACGCGCAGTTTGCGGAGTTGGAAACGCTCGGCGAGTTAACGAAGATCGCCTGGGAACACGATTGCCAGGTGATGATCGAAGGCCCGGGCCACGTGCCGATGCACTTGATCAAAGAGAACATGGACAAGCAGCTCGAGACGTGCCAGGAAGCGCCGTTCTACACGCTCGGCCCACTCACGACCGACATCGCGCCCGGATACGATCACATCACGTCCGCGATTGGCGCGGCGATGATCGGCTGGTTCGGGACGGCGATGCTTTGCTACGTGACGCCAAAGGAACATCTCGGATTGCCGAATAAGAAGGACGTGAAAGACGGCGTCATTGCTTACAAGCTGGCGGCGCATGCGGCCGACCTGGCGAAGGGACATCCCGGTGCGCAGTATCGTGACAACGCATTGTCGAAAGCGCGTTTCGAGTTTCGCTGGGAAGACCAGTTTAACCTCTCACTCGATCCGGAAGTGGCGCGTGAATATCACGACGAGACATTACCGCAGGAAGGCGCCAAGCTCGCGCACTTCTGTTCAATGTGCGGCCCACACTTTTGTTCGATGAAGATCACGCAGGAAGTGCGGGCGGGATTGAGTGAGAAGGCGGAGGAGTTTCGAACCTCTGGTGGTGAGATTTATCAATAAGATCTTCGTAGACAGGATTTACAAGATTTTGCAGGATTAACAAGTAACATGTGAATCCTGTAAAATCTTGTAAATCTTGGTCAACCCTTACCTCACAGAGGAGTACGATGGATATCAATCACCTCACACGCAAAGTCATTGGCTGTGCCTACAAAGTCCACAAAGTATTAGGTCCTGGGTTTCTGGAAAAAGTCTATGAGAACTCCCTCACGCTTGAGCTAAAGAAGTTGGGAATTGATGTTCGCCAGCAGGTCAAATTGCCTGTCTGGTACGAGGGTCAACGAGTCGGCCTGTACTTCCCCGACCTTTGGATAGAGGGCCGACTAATCATCGAACTCAAAGCGACTGTAACTTTAGCTCCAGAACACGAGATGAAACTTGTCCATTACCTGTGTGCAACAGGAATCGTCGACGGCCTGCTCATAAACTTCGGCAACACGGTTCAAGTTAAACGCAAATTTCGCGAATACAACCCCTGTGTGCGAAAATACATATAGCAATATCGATCTGGGGGAAGAAGGACGATGAAGTTAAAGGCTGTAGATTCCGAAATGCTAATTGCCGCGGGGTACGATAAAAAGTCGCACAGCCTGCTGGCGGTGTTCAGAACAGGTGAAAAATATCGTTATAAGAACGTCCCTTTGTTTGTATACGAACGATTGATGACCGCTGACTCCATAGGAAAGTTCATGCACAAATACATCCTGAATCGATTCGAGTATGAGCGGGTGAGTTAACTTAGGATCCCAGCCTTGCGCTGCATTTCCTTTAGCGCCTCAGGAATGAACGAAGTGATCTGGTAGGTCTCCTCACGACCGTCAACATAGGTCTGATAGAGATTGAAATCAGGTAGCGAGAGACAGCTTAGCGGCGAGTGGTGGTTGTAGCCGGTATCGAGACCGACCGCGCTGTGAGAGATGTAGATACCGTGACGACCGAGCCGCCCGCGTAACGGCAAGAGCGGCGTTGGCGTGTGTCCAAATACACAAGGCTTACCGCGATAGTTCTTGTAAAAATCCATGTCGCGCATCCACAGCAACGACATCTGCGAGCTCTCGCGCGGATGTTTGCCTTCGTCGAGCCCCGCGTGCACATAAATCGCAAAGTCATCTTCGTAGTAAAAAGGCATCTCCTCCATGAACGCGAGGTGCTCCGCGGGAAACGAGCGCTCAAACAACGCCCGCATCTCTTCGAGATCCTTTTCACTATCGACTCGAACCGGATGATTCGTGTATTGCTCAAACGTTCTCTCGCCACCCACAACCGCCGAGAGCCACATATTGCTGCGGCCATCAAGAAAATCCATCAACATCTGTTCGTGATTTCCGCGCAAACAGATAACCCGCTTCGGATTCTCGCGCGTGAGTTTGAGAATGTGTGAAACGCAACCGGGCGCATCGGCGCCACGGTCGATCAGGTCGCCCAAAAAAACGAGCGTGTCGTTTTCCGGATCTCGCGGCAGCATGTCGAGGAGATTGAGGAGCTGCGCGCAACGGCCATGTATGTCGCCAACGACGAATGTTTTCATTCAGTCTGGTCCCCGGGTTGCTCGCGGTTGCTCTTGATGCGATTCATCAATTCAACGAAACGTGGATCCTCGTGCATGTCCGTCCAGTTTGGATCTGACTCAAACCATTTGTAGTTCTCATTGCCGAGACTGATCGCCGTCTCCAGCCATCGTAACGCCTCCACCTGACGACCTTGCAACAGGTAAGCAGAAGCCAGCCAGTAAGAGATATCGTAATCCGCCTCCGCCACTTGCCTGACCTTCGGCGTCAGTTGCTCGTTTGCTTTGGTGTGTTGTCCCTGCGCGCTCAACGCGATCGCAAGGATTGGTCGCACGCCGTCGATCTGCGGATGTCGTTGCAATACCTGCTGAAGGATTTTGATGGCTTCGTCAATCTCACCTTTGTAGTAAAGAACGCGCGCACGGAAGACTTTGATCAGCGGGTGTTCGGGCTCGATCGCCTCGCCCTGATCGAGCTCACGAGTCGCTTCCTCATATTCGTGTTGATACACGAAGATGCGCGCGCGATTGTAACTCGCCAGCACCTTTTCCCCCGGATTCAGCCGCACCATGCGATCGAAACTGCGCAGCGCCTTTTCGTAATCGCCATCGAGCCGCGCGACAACGCCACGCACAAACTGCACACCCGGATCGTTCGGATACTCGTTACGCAGCGCATCAACCGCCTCGCGCGCCTTTTGCTTCTGCCCACCGGTGAGATAGATGAACACCATGTGCATCCGCGCTTCGAGCAATCGCGGATCGAGCGTGAGCGCTTTTCGAAAAGCATTCTTCGCTTTCTCGTGATCGCCTGCCTGGCCCAGCCCTTTCAAGACGCGATTGACGTAGCAACTTCCGAGTGCGGAGTAAGCGAGCGCGAAGTTTGGATCGATCTCAATCGCGCGTCGGAAATGTTCGATAGATGAGTCGAGCTGCTCACGCTCAATCGTGTGATAGATAAACGTCGCGAGACAGTCGCGACCACGCAGGTATTCTTCTGACGCGGCAGCATCGGCGGTTGTCTTTCGCGCGAGCTCAACTTTCTCATCAGGACTCAACTCGAGTCGCAGTCCTTCGACGATGCGCTGCACGATCGTGTCTTGCACGCCGATGATATCGCTGGCGTCGGCGTCGATTCGCTCGCTCCAGAGAATCTCGCTCGTTCGCACGTCTAGTAGTTGTGCAGTCACGCGTAAACGTTCCCCTGCGCGCAGAAACGTTGCAGTGAGAATTGCGTCGACAGCGAGCTCGCGTCCGGCTTCGGCAGCATCAACAGCCTTATTCTGATACTTAACGATGACCGACGACGGCCGCACGACCAACGCTCGCACGCGCGCGAGCTCCGTAATCACAGCATCGGCAAGCGAGAACTGGTAAAAATCGATTTCGCGATCGTTTCCAACGTTCTTGAACGGAAGAATCGCGACACTCTTTCGCTCGCGATCAGCGAGGCTCGTTAACGGGCTCGGTTGCGACTCACCACCGGATCTGTGGCTCGAAGAGCTGTCACCGCTTTTGCTCCGCGTCAACCAGCGCAGTGCACGTGTAACCGGGCTTTCCTGTTTGAGATGTTTCGGAGCAACGGGGGTCGTGCTTTCATCGAGACCGGGTAGTGAATCACTACCAAGCTCGCGAATGATCTCGCGCAGATCATTGGCCAAATGCGAGATCTTTTGGTAGCGATTGCGTGGATCCTTCGCGAGTGCTTTGTCGAGTACGGCTTGCAACTTCGCAGGTATGCGGCCCGGCCTCATTTTCGACAGCGGCTCGGGCTCATCATTCAGCACTGCATGACGAACTTCCACCGCCGTTTTCCCCTGGAACGGCCACGTACCCGTCAACATCTCGTAAAGCAAAACGCCGGTCGAAAAAATGTCGGCGCGCGCATCGACACGATCGCCGCGCGCCTGCTCGGGCGCTGCGTATGTCGCCGTGCCGTACGGAACACCGACTTCAGTAATCTCGGTGTGATGAATTCCCGACGTGCGCGCAGCTTCTTCGTCGAGCAGTTTTGCTAATCCGAAGTCGAGGACTTTGACCTGACCGCCGGGCGTGACCATCACGTTGCCGGCTTTGATGTCGCGATGAATGATGCCCCGCGCGTGTGCGGCGGCGAGCGCGTCTGCGGTCTGCAAGGTGATCGACAACGCGCTCTCGAGCGACAACGGACGACCGTTAACGAGCTGCCTCACGTTTCGCCCGTCGATGTATTGCATGGCGATGAAGTGAATGCCGTTGATCTCGTTGAGGTCGAAAATGGTGCAGATATTTGGGTGATCGAGAGCGGAAGCAAGCCGCGCTTCGCGTTCGAAACGCTTGAGATTGGCTTCGCGTGCGGTCAGCTCGGCAGGCAAAACTTTGATGACAAGCGTGCGGCCGAGCTTCGAGTCGACCGCTTTATAGACTGTCCCCTGTCCGCCCTCACCGAGCTTCTCCAGGATTTTATAATTCCCTAAGGTCGAGCCGATCATTTAACAAACGAAATAGGTCCTATAGCGACTATAGGACCTATTTGCTCAGCGAACAACAGCTCTTTAGTCCGCAACTCCCATCTGCCAGAGCATAAACGCGTAGTCAAAGGCCGATTCACGCAGCGCGTCGTAACGTCCGGACGCCCCGCCGTGGCCGGCTCCGAAATTCACCTTCAACAACAGCGGATTGTGGTCAGTCTTCATCGTGCGCAGCTTTGCGACGAGCTTCGTGCCTTCCCAGTACGGCACCTGGCTATCGTTCACCGACACTTTCACGAGCGTCGCTGGATAATCCTTCTTCCCGACGTTGTCGTAAGGCGAATAGGTTTTCATGTAATCGAACGCGGCCTTCTCGTTCGGATTGCCCCACTCGATGTACTCACTCGTCGTCAGCGGCAAACTCGCATCGAGCATCGTGTTCAGCACGTCGACAAACGGCACCTGCGACACGACTGCTTTGAACAAATCCGGACGCAGGTTCGACACGGCGCCCACTAGCAAACCACCGGCGCTGCCGCCCTGGATTACGAGCCGATCTTTCGACGTGTATTTATTCTTAATGAGCGTTTCCGCACAGGCGATGAAATCGGTGAACGTATTCATCTTGTTCATCATCCTGCCCGCCTGGCGCCATTCTTCACCAAGCTCACCGCCGCCCCGAATGTGCCCGATCACGAAGATCACGCCCCGGTCGAGAAGACTCAAGCGAGTTGACGAGAACGTCGGCGGAATCGATATTCCGTAAGATCCATAGCCGTAAAGCAGCAACGGCGCGCTGCCGTCCATCTTCACGCCTTTTCTGTAGACCATCGACATCGGAATCTTCGTTCCGTCTGAAGCAGTCGCAAACACGCGCTCGGATTGATAGTTGTTTCGATCGAAACCGCCGGGCACTTCCTGCTGCTTCAACAACGTCGATTTGCCGCTATTCATATCGTAGTCAAAGGTTGAATTCGGCGTGACCATCGAGTTGTAGCTGTAACGAACCACACTCGTGTTGTATTCGGGATTCGTACCAAGACCGGCCGAGTAAACCGGCTCAGGGAATGCGATGCGATTGTGTTTGTTTGTCTTGAAGTTGATGACTTCAAGCTGCTGCAAGCCGCCTTCCCACTCTGACAGCACCGCGTGATCGGCGAAAAGACTGATCCCTTCGATCTTCACCGCGAGGTTATGCGGGACAAACTCTTTCCAGTTCTTCTCCGATGGATCGTTCACGGGCGCGGTAACGATACGGAAGTTTTTCGCACCTTTGTTTGTGCGGATGTAGAAAAGATTGTCGCGATAATCGACGTCGTACTCGTGCTCCGGCGATCGGGGGATGATCACCTTGGGTGTTCCATTCGGATCGTCGGCGCGAAGGTATCGCGACTCAGTCGAGGTTTTGCTGAACGCTTCGAGGAAGATCACCGCTTTGTCGCGTGAGCGACCGACGCCGATGTCAAACAACTCGTCTTTTTCGTCGTAAACGAGATCCGTTTTGTCAGTACCGAGCACGTGACGAGAAAACTTGTCGCTTCGCTTTGTCACTGCATCTTCAGTGACGTAGAAAAAGGTCTTGTTGTCATTGGCCCAGGTGAAACTGGTGACGCGCTCGATTCGCTCGGGGAAAAGCTGGCCCCTCCGCAGATCTTTTACTTGCAGAACGTACTGGCGGTAGCCGGTGTTGTCAGTGCTGTATGCAAGCAGGTTCCCATCGTCGCTCGGAAGAAAGAGGCCGACGCTCATAAACTTCTGGCCCTTCGCCAGCTCGTTTACATCCAGCACGATCTCTTCCGGCGCCTCGAGACTGCCTTTCTTGCGACAGAAAATTGGATACTGTTTACCTTCCTCAGTCCGTGTGTAATAGAAGTGATTTCCTACGCGGTCAGGCACGTTGGTGTCAGTCTGTTTTATGTGACTGAGCATCTCCTTGTAGAGCTTTTCCTGCAGCGCCTCGGTCGGTTTCATCACCGTTTGAGTGTAGGCGTCTTCCGCTTGCAGGTGCGCCAACACCGCCGGATTCGCTTTTTCGCGCAGCCAGAAATAGTCGTCGACTATCGTCGTGCCGTGGATATTTGTAGTTTTTGTTTTCTTCTCTGCCATAGGTGGTTGAGGCGCGCTTGCTCCTCCATTTGACTGTGCTATGACTTCGCTATTGTTTGGGAGAACGACTAGAACAACGAGCAGCAGCAGAAAAAGCCAACGGGATTGGTATCGCATAGAGCACCTTCCTCATAAACGCACAATTTCATCTCAGGGGAGACTGCTTTTTCGCTAAACAGACGGCGCACGGCCGGCTAATCATGAACGGTTCAACCACGGGGCGGGTTTCCCCAGCCCGATCCAACATACTTTCCATCTTCCACGATGCACGGCACCGTCGGGTCGCCGCTCGAATAGGAGAACATCTCGGCGCGTCGCGCTTTGTCGTTCTGGGCGTCGTAGTCGGTGAAAGGAATGCCTTTGGAGTTGTAGTAATCGCGAGCTTGCTGACAGTAAGGACATCCCGGCTTGGTGTAGATTACTAAGGCCAAATTGTTAACCCCCGCAGTTGATTATGTACAAATTTGAGCAGGGAGCGATTATACTGCCGCTGCCTATGGCTGAACAAAGCGGCAGCTTTGACGCGGGTGCATCGGATCTACTCGATCCGTACGAGAAGCTCATCAGTCTTGAAATCATGGGCAGCGAGGTCAACGTGCCTGAAAAGAACAGGCTGCTGCGCTGCTTTCAGTTCCTCTCCATCAACACCATTTCTTACGGCGACTTCTGCTGGAACGGTGAATGCACGAATTGCCAGGTCTGGTATCACATGAAAGGCCAGACCGGGCAGAGCGACCGTCCGGCGCTGTCGTGCCGTTTGGAGTGTGAAGAAGGAATGGTGATCACGAAGCTCAGCCGGTTCATCGAGCTCGAGGGGATCACCAAATAAAATTCTGCTTAGTATTTCGGTACGCTCGGATCTACCTCATCCGACCATCTCAAAATCCCGCCTGTGAGATTCATCAGTTTTCCCTGATAACCCGAACGCTGAAGCGCGTCGATCGCGCGGGCGCTGCGGCCACCCATCTTGCAATGCACGACCGTCTCGCGGCTCGGATCGATCTCGCTCATGCGATTCAACACCTGTCCCAGCGGAATGTGAATCGAATTCGGTATGCGGCAAAACGCGACTTCGTTGTCCTCGCGCACGTCTACGATCTGAATATCGTCGCCCTTATCGAGGCGTTGTTTGAGTTCTGCTGGAGTTATCTCTTCCATATTGTTCTTCCGTTAGTTGGTTTACACTACAGATCATGAGATTCGAGTTTTACACAGAGGCCCTCGAAAACGTTCCCAAGCTGTCGGTCGATGGCACCGTCGACAACAGCATTCACTTCTCGCATTGGGAAGGAAATAGTACCCCAACCGAGGTCAAGGCCGATACTTCGACGGAGATCGCACTCAATCTTGTCGCCGCACCAAACCGCGCCGCGCTGACGCAAGGCCTCGAGTTAGTCACTAACAATCATTTCGATACTGACGGCACGCTGTCGTGCTGGACTGTCTTAACTGGCGAACGCGCGCTCGCTTATCGAGATCTCTTGATCTCCGCTGCTGAAGCCGGAGATTTCTCGGAATACTCGAGCGACGATGGTGTTCGTGTAAGTATCGCGATACAGGGTTCGGACCAGGCGAGTCCGAATAATGATGACGGCTCACCGCTGGCCCGGCTGCTCGCAGGCGAGGAGGTTGATGATGAGCGGCGGGCGTATGAGCTCGTGCTGCCGAAAGTCGAGCACCTGCTGACGCATATCAATGATTATGAATCGCTGTGGCGCGCGGGTTGGGAAAGTGTTGTCGCGGCAGTTGAGAGTTTTGAGAAAGGCGAATCCACCGTTGTCGAGCATTCAGATATTTCGGTGATTACGCTTGCGCCGAAGCTTTTCGACGGCGTGGGTTTCAGCCCGACCAGGCACTCAGCGCCTTACACTGCGATCTCGAAGTTCGCCAAAGGCCAGTTGTTTTTGATCGCGATTCCGACAAGGTCTGGATGGTTTTACCGGATCGATTATCCGTACTACTCCTGGGCCGAGACTGTGGTGCGTCCGCGGATTGCGCGGCGAGATCTCTCGTCCTTGTTGCAGTTGCTCAATAGCAAAGAAACCAGTTCGGACGGACGCTGGCAAACTGACAATCGCGAGATGACGTCGGCAGTGAAGTTTCTCGATACTGGCGACACGTTGGCGGCGTCGCGTTTACAGCCGGATGAAGTCGCGAGAACCCTAACAGAACCGAGCGCGGTAGCGCCGGGTCAACTTGTCCAACGAGCGTGATTCCAGAATTTGACCCGGCGCTACCGCGCTCGGTTCTGTTTATATGCACGACGTGATCATCATCGGCGCCGGACCAGCCGGACTATCAACCGCTTTCTGGTGCGATGAGTTGGGCCTCGACGCGCTCGTGCTCGAACAATCCGAAGCGATCGGCGGGCAGCTTCACCGCGTCTACAATCCGATCAATAACTATCTCGGACTCAAAGCTCGCAACGGCGAGGAGTTGCTCGAACGCTTCACTGCGGAGGTCGACAGTGCTGATTTTGATCTGTGGACGCAGACAAGTATCAGCTCGGTGGATTTGAAGGCTAAGCGTGTTTCGTTGGCGAGTGGTGAAGATCTCCAGTCAATCGCGCTTGTGATCGCGACGGGCGTGCAGTCGAGGAAATTGGGCGTGCCGGGTGAGAAGGAGTTCGTTGGCAAGGGGATGATAGAATCCGCTACCCGCGATCGAGAGCTCTTCGCCGGACAGGATGTTTGCGTTGTTGGTGGTGGAGACGCGGTGGTCGAGAATGCGTTGCTGCTGGCGGAGGTTTGTCCGACAGTGACGCTCGTCCATCGTGGAAAGAAGCTGCGCGCGCGGGCTGAGTTCACAGAAAAGCTTCAGTCGCAGCATTGCATCACTGTTTTCACTGAGTCTGTGTTGACGCGTATCATGGGCGGCGAGCGCGTCGAGGCGGTTGAGATCCAGCGCAAGCAGGGATTGAAGCCGTTTCAGCTCGCAGTGCGCGGCGTGTTAATCCGGATTGGCGTCGAGCCGAATACCGAATTGTTCCGCGAGCAACTCGAAACAGACGCGGGCGGCTACATCGCGGTGAACAGTCAACAGGAGACGAATGTGCCGATGGTGTTTGCCGTCGGCGACGTCTCGAATCCAGTCGCGCCGACGATCAGCGGGGCTACCGGAGCCGGAGCGACCGCGGCTAAAGTGATCGCCAGTCGACTTAATACAAAATGACTGCGTATCTCGATGTTCACGTTGCGGCGTATCCGATCGAGTACATTGCAGGCATCGATCTTTACAACGCGGGCGAGTTTCATGCGGCGCACGACGCGTGGGAAGAACGCTGGATGGGCGAGGTTGGACCAAAGGAGAAGCTGTTCCTACAGGCAATGATCCAATCGGCCGTCGCGTTTCATCATCTC
>DASYFE010000095.1:0-7612 GCA_036498585.1 Pyrinomonadaceae bacterium
GGGAAGTTTGGAATCGGTGATCCGGACGGGCCTGACTGGATGACCTTCGAGTCGATCGTCGACGGACGCGCGATGCGGTTGAATTTCTCCGGGATAATCTTTCGCCGCGTGTTTACGCCGTAAGTTAGAGACAGGATTTACAGGATTTTTCAGGATTAACATGTAAATCCTGTTTTCATCTTGTAAATCTTGTCTAAGTCTTACTACATCAACAATGACTCAACGCGGTGCGCGTGGACCATCTCTTCACACGGCGACCACGCGAACACAGTGAACTTTCCGTCCTGCGATGCGACTAACGCGAGCGCGTCGCGCTGATCGAAAACAAACTGCGCCGCCGAAAGATGTCTCGTCCCGCCGTGCTCAGTCGGCTGCACGACGATCGGAAGGTTCCCCACGACAGGCTCAGTTATCACCCACTTATCAACCGGCGGACATCCTTCCTTGCGACGTATCTTCGCCCCAAACGCGAGCACGTCATACTGATCGTTGATCACGGTCGCGCCATCGACCGCACTCATTCCACCAATCGTATCCACCGCCCGGCGCAACGCGCTTTCCCACGATCGACGATCTTCCTCCTCGACCTTCTGGCGCACGAGCGAAGAAAGCGAAGCAAACGCGGGCGCAACTGAATACAGAATCGGCTGCGCGATCGACTCACGCCATCGATCGCTCTGCGAAGGCACCACGAGGAACGTGCCGCCATGTCCGTGCGCGCGCATCGACGCACTTAGCTGGACGAGAATGTTCAACGACTGTTGCGGCCCATTCGCCGCCGCCGCCGTGAACGCCAACAACGCTCGGAGCAGTTGCGGACAGTCAGGCAAGCTCGTGCCTTTCTCGTCGATGACTTTCACCTGCTCGCCTTTGAGCACGGCCACGTTCGCATACTTCCCAAAACCATCGAGACGGCGATGTTTGACGACGAGCAAACCCGGCTCAATATCTTCGAGCACAAAACAGAAACTCGGAATCGTTCGCGTTGTCCCCCAAACTCTCAACTCGTCGCCCTGGTTCCAAACCCCGAGGTGGATCTCGGCACGCTCGACGGCGGGCGCGAGTTTAGTCAGCACATCGGCGGTCAGCGGCAGCGGGTGCTCGAATCGCATCGGTTGTCCGGCTTGTTCCGGTGGCAGGTAGGCAATCGAGATCTTGGGGAATCGACCTTCTTCCGGTCGAAAGCTGGCCCAGAAAGTCGCGTTGATGATCGCGGCGATCGAATGCGCGTCGGGTTGAGGCGCCAATCCGTCCTCGCCCATTCGCCGCGCTTCCGCGAGATAGCGTTTGAAGTGTTCTTCAAC
This sequence comes from Pyrinomonadaceae bacterium, assembly GCA_036498585.1. GTDB lineage: Bacteria > Acidobacteriota > Blastocatellia > Pyrinomonadales > Pyrinomonadaceae > PSRF01. The sequence goes on from DASYFE010000095.1 coordinate 1,305, forward strand.
GAGTGGGGCTGCGGTATTCGCCGCCTGGTAAGTTGGAGTCATGCTCATAAATACTACTTGCCCGTGAAAAGCGTGTTCTCGTCGACGAAACAAAGCCCGTTGCCCCACGGATCGAACGCGTAAAACGAGCGCTCTCCCCACGGCCGCCTGACGACCTCGCCCGCGCTCGCGCCGTGAACGTCTTCGGTCGACAAGCAATTCAGCTCGCGTGCGCGTTCGTGCACGGCGTCGACGTCGCTGACGGAGAAATAGATGTAGTCGGGCGTTGGCTTGGGTTCGAGGCCGCTAGTGTTTTCGCCGGTCACGTCGACGAGGGCCAGAATCACTGGACCACAATCGATGTAGTGTCGCGAGCCACGGGGAATTCGCCGCCCGCGATCGCCGAGCAGCTTGCCATAAAACTCTTCAGCCTTGTCGAGATTGTCGACTTGGAGAATGATCCGGTAGAGTGTGGGCGCCATTCTGGTTCCTTTCGTTACGCTTTGTCACAGATTAACGCAGGTCAGCGTTGCCTGAAAGTCAGGAGCACTGTTGGAGACGGTCATTACAGCAGGTGGAGCGGTGAGCGACAGCAGAATCTCTGCAAGAGGGAGTTTGTGCAGACAATTTATTCTTTCCGCAGAAGCGCCTACTCGTTACTCAGTATCGGTTGCGGTAGGTTCGGTTTTACTGCCTCTCCGATGACCAAGCGCATAGCCGACGCCCCCGCCACCCGCAGCACTTAAGACCATGCGGGCCAAGTCCAACACAAACTGATCCTTGTCGTGGCGGAGCGCGTAAACCAATACTGCCGCTACAACGAGAAGCACAGAGATAACGACGAGCACGACTTGCCATGATTCTCGTCTTTCCTGGTGGCGATACTCTTTCAGATCCTCTGCTTGAACCTTTAAGGAGTCCTTCGCGAATAGGTAAGCTTGCTCAGATTCCTGCTTACGCAATTCAAGCTCTTCGCGACGTGTCTCCATTTCTTGTTTTCGGAGATCGAGATCCTGGGATTGGACTTGAAGAAAGCGGTCTAGCAGGTGTGGGTCGGGAGATTGCGGAGGCCCTTCTTGCTCAACAGGAACTCCTTCTTCGCGGGGGACGGGGAGATCAGACATGCGAGGATTATCGGGTGTTCTTGCTCGTGTTCAGATGTTATTTGAGCTTCTTCGTCAATGCCCCTATTCCATTCAGGCGTGCGGCGCCTTTGGACAGGTGGTGTCGTTTCGGCTTTCTTATTTTCTTGCCGGAACCAATCAGTTGGAAGATTGGCGTTTTGCGCTTTATTTCAATCAGGCCATAACTGCCGGGCAATCCAATGCGGGGCGGTAGAACCCTAACCGACTCGATGTCTTGCGGGTCTTCAGAGTAAAGTTCGAGGTAGCGACGCGGCGTCACTCTCTGGCTGTAACTAGGCTCCATTTCGATCGTCTTCGGCATTTTAGGTCGAATCTAAGCCGCACCACTTTGAGTACGAGTATCATTCTGCCTGACGAGTTTACATAATGTAAAGCGGCTTACGCAGCCATTCCTGGTTAATTGCGGACGGCGTAGAAAACTGATGAAGGTAAAACGCCGATGGGTCATAAAGAAGCACAATAAGCTCTATGCGAAGGATCCTGGTAATCGGTTCCGGGGGGTCGGGCAAGTCGACGGTTGCGGCCCGGCTCGGCGAGTTACTCGAGCTTGAAGTGAACCATCTCGATAAGTTTTACTGGCGCGCCGGTTGGGTCGAGCCGGCGCGTGATGAATGGATCAAGACAATCACAGAATTGATTGACCGAGATTCGTGGGTTATGGATGGAAATTACTCCGGCACACTTGAGCTCCGGCTTCGGAAATGCGACACGATTGTGTTTTTGGACCTGCCGCGCGTGTTGTGCCTGTGGCGAATCGTTAAGCGGTTTGTTCTTTATAGAGGCGGAAACCGGCCTGATGTCGCCGAAGGCTGTCCTGAAAAACTCGATTTCGATTTTGTTAGCTGGGTGTGGAATTATCCTCGTCGTTCAAGACCAAAGGTCATCAAGCTGCTGCGAGAACATGCCGAAGGGAAACAGGTTTTTCGGCTGCGTTCTCGTGATGAAGTAAAGAAGTTCCTGGCAAGCCACCAAAACGCGAAAAAGGAACAAAACAATGAGGCGGCGGCTTAAATCAAGGAGTAACGTTGAAAATGGAAACAGAGTTGTCTGCACAAATTCCCGTCAAACGTTTTAAGAAGGCGCTGCTCGCGTGTCTCGACGAGACGTTCTCGAGTGTTCGCGGGATCTATCTCGATAAAGGCGCCACGTTGTACGAAACGCTCGATGGGGTTTCGGCTGAAGAAGCATCACAGGCGATCTCACCGAAGTCGGCGACGATTGCGGCGCAGGTCGAGCACGTTCGTTTCTACCTCGATGTTTTGGACGACTACATGCGCACCGGTGTCGACAAGACGAACAACTGGCGCGAGATCTGGGAAACGGTTAGTGCAGTTACGCCCGATGAATGGGAACACCTGAAGCGCCGCTTGCGTGATAGTCACGAGCGTGTGATGGCCACGATCAACTCGTTCGAGAAGTGGGAGGGCAAATACGAGATCGCGGGCGCGTTATCGATCCTCGTACACACGGCTTATCACCTCGGCGGAATACGAGTGGCGCTCAGCGCGATCAGGGGCAAGCACGCTTAGAACATGGACCAGCAGACCTTCGCCCTGGCCGAGACACTCTGGGATTACCACTTGATGAAGCACGAGATCGCTGCTGCGGATGCGATCCTTGTGCTATGCAGTCACGACGAGCGAGTAGCGGAACGCGCCGCGCAGTTATTTCACGAAGGCTGGGCGCCGCTCGTGATCTTCTCAGGCGGCCGCGGATCGATTACCAGAACACTCTGGAGTGAACCGGAAGCTGAGCGGTTCGCTGGCATCGCTATCAACCTCGGTGTGCCGCGTGAAAGCCTTCTGATCGAATCGCAATCGACGAACACTGGCGAGAACATCGAGTTTACAAAGCGACTACTGGCTGAGCGTGATCTCGATTTACAGAAGTTCATCCTCGTGCAGAAGCCTTACATGGAGCGGCGCGCGTTCGCCACGTTTCGCCAGCTCTGGCCGGAGAAAGATCTGATCGTCACGTCGCCGCAGGTTTCGTTTCGCGAGTATGTCGACAGTTACGCCAACCGCGCCCTCTCGGCTGCTGATGTTGTTGGCATCATGGTCGGTGATTTACAGCGAATCAGAATTTATCCGGCGCGCGGCTATCAAATCCCGCAGGAGATCCCGGATGAGGTGTGGGGCGCGTTTGAAGAATTGGTGCGCGCCGGCTATGACAAGTATTTAGTTAAAGGAGACTGAATGGTGAAGAGAATTGTGTTGCTAATTTTATTGTTGACGGTTGCAACATTCGCGCAGGATGGTGGGACGATGAGACCTTATCCGATTGACAACAACCACTCGACTGTCGGTTTTTCAGTTCCGATCCTCGGTGGGTTGTCGCAGGTGAAAGGGAAGTTCACTGACTTTGCGATCACGCTCAATAACGATGAGAAAGACATTACAAAATCATCGGTGAGCGTCGTGATTAAAGCGACGAGTGTCGATACTGGTATTGAAGGCCGCGATCGTCACCTCAGAAGTGCAGACTTCTTCGACGTCGAAAAGTTTCCAGAGATCACATTTAAGAGTGAGCGGATTGAGAAGAAGGGAAAACAGTTTATTGCGCATGGCCCGTTGACTATGCACGGCATGACAAAACCGATCGCGCTGCCATTCAGCATCACCGGCACATTCAAAAACCCAACGACCAACAAGATGAGTGTCGGTTATTCAGCAACGATGGTTTTGAACCGTCGCGACTTTGGCATCAACTACAGCCGCCAGGACAGTCCCACGTTCGTTGGCGACAACATCACGGTCGAGATCGAACTCGTCACTCGCGCGCTGGACGCGAAATAGGCGGGTCTTGGCTGATCGGACCTCTAAAGACGGGACTCTTCGATGCGGCCGATCAGCCAAGATCGTTTGGAGGGGAAGGTGAGATTCGTTGGAAGCACTACTTACCTCAATGCGCCCTTGCCAATTTGTTTTTGGGAAACTGCGCAACTTTGCTCGACGCGTTCAATGCGCGTGACAGCGCGTCGACTGGCAGGAAACCGTCTGATGCTCGATGAAATCTAACTGCTCCGATGACCCCGCCGAGTGTTTCTGTTCCAGCCATCAAATAGAGCGGCCAAAATTGAGACATCACAATCGAAAGCAGGACGCTCGGTCCCAATAGAACGCACGCAGTGATCAAAACGATTACGACGTGCGTCAATCCGTTGTTATCCGCTTGCAAGTATTTTGAGTTTGAGAAAATGCTCATTCTTTCTTCTCCTTCTCAATGACCTCTGCTGCACCGCATCGGCATTCGCCGGCCACGCTTGTATGAAGCATTCCAGCAGGAGTTTTGTGACACGCGAATTGGTTGAAGGGTGATGGTCCACGTTGGTGAGTAAGAATGACGTGAGCCACGGAGCGGGGGGGCTCGTTCTCGGTTTGTGTGTAGTTAACACGGAGCTGGTTGGGAGCAACTCCGTGCAGAGTCTTTAACGAGAACGAGCCCTTTGAATGGGAGGTTACTTTAAGTTTTAATCTTCGACATTTATTTCTCCATTGCACCGCACATTTGCAATTGCGGTGGTTTGCACAGATGAAGAGTTAATTCAGGCGCGTGGCAGTCGCGACCAGAAGAAAAACTCTAAAAAGATTGGACACGTTGTCATCAGGTCCAATCCTGGCTGAAAGCTCTAGTCACTGTTTGCGCTCTCCGTTGGAGTTATGTCATGGCCGGAACTTACGTGGGCCTTCGCCATGATGATTTCCCAAACAATCTCGCTTGAGGCTGCTTCGCAATAGGTTTTGATAACTTCTGGCTTGGTGAGTTCCGCATAGCTGAGGTTACCATTACCGTTCCAAAGATCGCCTTCGTGATCGTAAAGGGTAAGGTGGATTTGGCCGTGGAGCAGATTTATCGGATTGTAGGAAACCACTAGCTTCGCAGGCTCCCTGCCGGCTCCCGTCTGGTCCAGGGTAAGCACCGGTACGTTCAACCTGTTGAGATTCGATTTCACCTCCTGCTGAACTGTCGACAACAACTTGCGACATTGGCTTTCCATTTGCTTGCATGAGTTATTGTCGACTGAAATGCTGAAGCTGTTTACTTCCGCCAGTCGCTTTGATTTCTGCACCGATCTTACCTTGATGGTTCTGACGTCCGGGTCGAAGACAACCATTTCGCCGATGCGAGTGTCTTTCGTATAGGCGGAGGAGGTGTCGCTTCCCGCGAAGGTCATGAAATTCCTACTTGTCGATTCAGCCCCTGCTGTGGCCGCCATTGCTTCGGATTTACCTTGAGCTACAGCTCCCGTAAATGACGCTGCTGCAGCGACACAGACGAGTGATGAAGCGATGATTGAGATTACCGCGCACTCCGCTGCATAGACCCAGCGGCTGCGATGCAATCGTCGTTGATAAGCCGGCACCTGCGAGTCCGGTCGAGCTTGCGTATAAGGCGGAACCGCAAGAGCCCGTGGAAACTCTCTTATGTTTTCGTCTTCGGCGTCATCCTCAAATGCAGTGGCGGGTTTGAAACCCACTTTGACATCGACATAGCCGGGCAACGACTCATCCATCTCGAGATAGAAGACGCGATTTGGTCCCAGCGGAAATTTTTTCCTGCCGAGCCAGTTGCTATAGACGCGCGCGATCGCAAAAAGCGGAACGTCGTTGTGATCGTGCACTACGAACTCGAGCACTCTCGTCGCGGAGCGGCTGAGTCTGTAAGTAACGGAAGCTCGTCCTTCGATAGGATCTCTTCCACCCTCGGAAGGGTCATCGACTAGCCACTGCGTGCGTGGTTTGCCGAACTCCGGCTCATTCGGATCCAACTCTCTGACGTACAGTGAGATTCTTCCGATCGGTTGTTGATACTGAAGAAACAGTTTGTAGATTTCAGCCTCTCGTTGGATCTTGGCTGCTACGGCAGCATAGTTTTCACCTGGCTCGGCTGCCAATTGGATAGTCCGAACCGCTTTCTCGAATTCTGCAATCTCGCGGCTGTCGGTTTCGGCGCCGGAGATAATGGTTATGAAATGCTGTACAACGCGGAAGAGAGAAGTAATAAGAGAGACAATTACTTCCCCCGCCCCACGGATGTTTTGATGGGCAAAGGTGATTTCTGGCATGCCAACACTCCTTTCAAGTTTAAGTAAACAGGTGAGGGTTGAGTTCCCTATGTTCGTTTTGTCAGAGAATGGCCCAAAGGCTTACGAGGTTGGGAAATTCCTCCCTCAGATGCGCCAAA
>DASYFE010000096.1:0-7284 GCA_036498585.1 Pyrinomonadaceae bacterium
CATCGCTGAAGAGCTTGGTTTTCCGGTCGATGGTATTGCGGTGGAAGAAGGCGATACTGACACGGCACCTTACGGACTCGGCACGTATGCGAGTCGCAGCACTCCTGTTGCCGCGGCGGCATGTGCGATTGCTTGTCGAAAGATCAGAGACAAGGCGCGCAAGATCGCCGCGTACCTGCTCGAAGCGCACGAGGACGATCTCGAATGGGAGCCCGGAAAGTTCTTCGTCAAGGGATCTCCTGAGCGCGCGAAGACCATTCAGGAGATTTCACTCGCGGCTTACACGAATCATCCGCCGGGAATGGAAGCCGGACTCGAAGCAGTCAATTATTACGATCCACCGAATCTCACGTATCCGTTCGGCAGTTACATCTGCGTCGTTGATATCGACAAAGGCACGGGCGAGATCAAGATACGCCGGTTTGTGGCGGTCGACGATTGCGGAAACATCATCAATCCGATGATCGTCGAGGGACAGATTCATGGCGGGTTGACGATGGGGCTCGGGCCTGCGCTTTACGAAGAGATTCAGTATGACGAGAGCGGTAACATTTTGCAGGGCAGCTTTATGAATTACCTTTTGCCGACGGCGGTCGAGACGCCCAACTGGGAAACTGATAAGACGGTTACGCCGTCGCCGCATCATCCGCTCGGCGCGAAAGGTGTCGGTGAGTCGGCGACGGTTGGCGCGCCGGCTGCGATCGTGAACGCGGTGGTTGATGCGCTCTGGCATCTCGGTGTCAGGCATATCGATATTCCGATCACGTCGGCGAAGGTGTGGAAGTTGTTGCGTGATGCAGGCGTGCGTGGATAGCAACAAAGCCTTTGACAGGATTTACAGGATTTTTCAGGATTAACATGTAAATCCTGTCTAATCTTGTAAATCCTGTAGGAAACTACCTTGAACATCGACGATCAATGCAACGATTTGCGTGCGCGGGAAGAGCCTTTCGTTCTTGCCACGGTCGTCGCATATAAGAGTCCGCAGTCTGCGAAGCCCGGATCGAAGGCGATCATCAAACCTGACGGCTCGATGATCGGATGGATCGGTGGCGGGTGTGTGCAACCGATCGTCTTGCGCGAAGCAAAGCAGGCGCTGCAAACAGGTAGCCCGAAGCTTTTGACGATCAGCCCCGACGAGCCGCGTGATGATTGGAAAGGAGTGCAATCGTTTCGAATGACGTGTGAAGGCGGCGGTTCACTCGAGATTTATCTCGAACCTTTCTTACCAAAACCTCAGCTCGTTGTCCTCGGCTCTTCTCCAGTAGCTGAAATAGTTGCGCAACTCGGGACGCTGCTCGATTTCAAAGTGGTCACCGATTCAGATTTCAATTCGATCAGAGATCGGATCAATGAGAGCAGCTACGTTGTAGTCGCGACGATGGGAAATCGCGATGAGGAGGGACTGCTGGCCGTGATCGGGACGAGGCCAAAGTATCTTGGTCTCGTTGCAAGCAAGAAGAAGTCGGAAGCGCTGTTCGAATACGTTCGCGAGACTGAGGCAAGTGACGAAGACATCGCGGTGATTACTTGTCCGGCCGGTATCGAAATCGGTAGTGAGACGTTGCCTGAGATCGCGTTGAGTGTCATGGCGGAGATTGTTCGTGTGCGACGGGCGAGTGGCGAACCGCAAGTGGCGGTTGAGAATGTAGCAACCGATCCGATTTGCGGCATGACAGTCGACATCGACACGGCAAAGTACAGCTCCGTCATCGACGGCAAGACATTCTATTTCTGCTGCCTGCGCTGCAAGGAAACATTCGAACAGCCACAGATTACACAGATTGGCAGACGATGAAGGTGTTTATCTCCGGGTTAGTATTGGGCGCGGGCGCTTCGCAGCGGTTTGGGCCACCAAAACAACTTGCGCTTTTTCGTGGCACGACGATGCTGGGTTGGGTTGTAGACCAGACGCGACGCGCGTCAAGCCTCGACGAAGTTGTTGTTGTTCTCGGACGCGCGGCAGATGAGGTGCGCGAGCAGGTTGATTTCGGCGCGGCGCGCGTCGTGGAGAATCCCGTCTTCGGTGAAGGTTGTTCGTCTTCGTATCGAGCCGGAATTGGCGCGCTCAATTCCGAGTCGGCGGCGATCATGATCATTCTCGGCGACCTGCCGGGCGTCACTCCGGAAATCATCAATCGTTTGGCTGACGAGTGGCGCAAACAACAAGCACCGATTGCCCTGTGTTCGTACCACGGACGGAAAGGTCATCCGATGATCTTCGCGCATTCGATGTTTCCCCAGCTCATTGATCTCCACGGCGATAAGGCCGCATGGAAGCTCGTCGATGCAAATGCGGCGCTCGTCCAGGAAGTTAAATTCGATCTTCCCTACCCTGACGACATCAACACGCCCGAAGATTTCGAACGACTGGTAACAACTTGAGAGAAGAAGTGAAACAAATCCAGCAGATGCTGGAAGAACAGATCTACATCGCCGACGCCCCGATTGCCACCGCGTTGTACTTGTCCACAGTCCTTGGCAAGCCGCTACTGATCGAAGGACCGGCGGGCGTCGGCAAGACGGAGATCGCGAAGGCGCTGGCGAACGCACTCCAAACGCGGTTGATTCGGCTTCAGTGTTATGAAGGCCTCGACGCCACCACTGCCCTCTACGAATGGAATTACCCAAAACAGTTGCTGCATCTTAAGCTGGAAGAATCGTCTTCGGCGTCTGAAACAGAAAAGGAGGCGATGATCTTCAGTGAAGCGTTTCTTTTGAAGCGGCCGTTGCTGCAGGCGATCACGGAGCACGAACGCGCGCCCGTGTTGTTAATTGATGAGATCGATCGGAGTGATGAGGAGTTTGAAGCGTTTCTGCTCGAAGTGCTTTCTGATTACCAGGTGACGATTCCCGAAATCGGCTCGATCAAAGCCACTCACCGGCCGCACGTGGTGTTGACGTCCAATCGTTCGCGCGACTTGTCCGACGCGCTGAGACGGCGCTGTCTGTATCACTGGATTGATTACCCGTCGCTGGAGAAAGAGCTCGAGATCGTGCGGGCGAAGGTGCCGGCGATTGAAGCCACTCTCGCGAAGCGTGTCACCGAAGTGATGCAGGCGACACGGACGATGAGTCTCTCGAAGATCCCCGGTGTTGCGGAAACATTAGACTGGGCCAACGCGCTCGTTGCCTTGAAGGCGACTGGGTTGAATGAAGAAATCGTCGCCGAGACGCTCGGATGTTTTCTGAAAGATGAGAGCGACGTCGCTGCATTCAAAGCAGAGTTACCACGGATTTGCACGGATGTCTGACCTGAAAGTCGAAAAGCTTGTCATGTTTTGCCGAGAACTGAGAGCCCACGGTCTCTCACTGACGCCCGCAGAGGTCGTAACGGCAACAGGGGCATTACAAATCATCGACACGACGGATCGCGAAGAGGTCTTTCTCAGTTTGCGGAGCATTCTCACCACGAGCGTGGACGACTTCCCGATTTTCGAAGACGTATTCAAGACGTTTTGGAACAGCTCGCGCACGCTCAGCTCAAGCACTGCTGTGCGCATTCAAGCCGGGGCTCCACGTCAAACTTCAAAGGGGCTTGGGTTCTTTCTCGAACATTGGGGCAGCTCGTTTAGCGGTGGTGCGCAACCCGTTAAAGTTCCGGGCGCGAGTGATACGGAGTCGGCGACAGCAAAAGATTTCAGTGAATTCACGAATGAAGAGCTCGAGGAAGTTTCGCGTCTTGCCCGCCGCATGGTCAGGCGTTTGGCGAGAAGGCCCAGTCGCCGCTGGCGGCCGGTCAAGCACGGGTCTAGAGTGAATTTGCGGCGCTCGTTACGCTTGTCGTTAAAAACCGGCGGTGAGCTGATCGAGCTCGCGTACAAAGAGCGGCGGCCAAAGCGAACAAAGCTGGTTGTGATCTGTGACGTCTCCGGATCGATGGATATCTACAGCCGACTGCTGCTGCAATTCATTTACGGATTGCAAAACAGCTTTGCGAAGGTCGAATCGTTTGTCTTTGCGACTTCCCTCGCGCGCATCACGGGAGACTTGAAAAACAAAACCTACAAACGAGCGCTCGATCGTCTTTCGTCCAACGTGCGCGGCTGGTCCGGTGGCACGCGCATCGGCGCGAGTCTCGCGATGTTCAACGATCAATGGCTGCGCCGGGTGGATAAACGCACAGTCGTCATCATATTGAGCGACGGTTGGGACACAGGCGAACCCGAAAAGCTAGCGGCAACGCTCTCGCTCTTAAAACGACGGGCAGGCCGCCTGATCTGGCTGAACCCGTTGCTAGGCAGCGCCGATTACGCGCCCATAACACGAGGCATGCAGGCCGCGTTACCTTTCATCAACGTATTCGCCCCCGCGCACGATCTCGCGAGCCTGCGCGCCCTCGAACCGCACCTGGTTTTGTAACTTTTGTGCTTTTTCGTGGCTAATGGAAGAACTCTTCGAAGACATCGAGCGACTGGCGCACGCGGAAAAGCGCGTGGCGATGGCCACACTTGTCGCCACCAGGGGCACGAGTCCGAAACGCGAAGGCGCGAAGATGTGGGTCGGTGAGGAGGGCCGGATCCTGGGTTCGGTTACGATCGGCGGCTGTGTTGACGCGCGTGTGATTGCCGAATCGGAGCAGGCGCTCTCGTCATTTAAATCGCGTCTCGTCGAGATGAAGCTCGGCAACGAAGACGCATGGGAAATCGGTTTCTCATGCGCCGGCGATCTCGACGTGTTCATCGAGCCGGTGGATCTCACTCGCCCTGATAACGTGTTTGAGCTTTATCGAGCCGTTCGCAATGCGGTTGATCAGGGCAAGCGGGCCGTACTCGCCACCTCGTTAAAAGACAGTTCCCGCAAGCTGCTCATCGTCGAGGGCGGCAAGATCTCCGGATCGTTGGGCGCTTCAGAGCTCGATCGCGAAGCGCAAACCGTTGCGCTTGAGCTGATGAGAAAAGGCGTGTCGAGCACGGTTAGCGTCGGCCCAGACTCCGCGCCTGTCTTTTTCGAGACGCATGGGCCGCCACCTACCTTGATTGTCTTCGGCGCCAGTCACGTCGCCATGCCGCTCGTTAGCCTTGCGCACGATCTGGGACTCAAAACGATCGTCGTAGACGGCCGCCCACGCTTTGCGACGCGCGAACGTTTTCCGGATGTCGATGAGTTGCTGATCGGCATTCCTTCCGAGATTGCGGAAACGCTTGCCTACACGTCCTCAACATACGTGGTGCTGACCGCGCACGATTACAAATACGATCTGCCGGTGCTGAGGGTTACTCTGCCTGCCCGGCCTGCATACGTTGGATTGTTGGGCAGCAAGCGACGCGGCGCGGCGATTAAGGAATTTCTGCGCGATGGCGGAATGGACGACTCGCTGTTGGATCAGCTTCACGTACCAACCGGATTGGACATCGGCGCAGAAACGGCGGCAGAGATCGCGCTGAGCATCCTTGCCGAAACCGTTGCACTGAAGTACGCGAAATAAAGGAATGCCTGCTCTATACAGCGATATTCTGCTGGACCACTTCCGTCACCCGCGCAACTACGGCAGCCTTGACGCGCCCGACATCAGCAACGAACAATTCAATCCTCTGTGCGGCGATCGGATCCGGGTCGAATTAAAACTCGAACAGTCGCGAGTAAGTGACGCGCGTTTCAAAGGTGATGGATGCGCCATCAGCACCGCCGCCGCCTCACTACTCACCGAGCTGGTCCTCGGTAAACATCTTGAAGAGCTCACTAGCATGCCAGACGAGCGCTTGATATCCGCACTCGAAAGCAACATTCAACCCGCCCGTTTGCAATGCGCGCTACTGCCATTACACGCCCTCCGCGAAGGTTTGAAAAGTTGGACAGGATTACAGGATTCACAGAATTTACAGGATGAATCTTGTCAATCATGAAAATCCTGTAATCCTCGCGGGATTAATCATCGCCGCTGTTTAGAAGCCCAGCCGTGCGTATGGCCCACCTCCTGGAAACGCTTATCTTGCGATGGAGAATCGCAGGCGCCCGAACGCAAGCGCGCCCGGTGACGATCCATTGAAGACGTAAGGCTGATGGCCCGTCTCTTTCGCGTAGCTATCGACCACTCTGTCAATAGCCGCGTGTGACGTCTGATCGCTAAGCACAGCCACTGTTCCACCACTCCCACCACCAGTGATCTTCGCGCCAAACAGTCCTGCTTCTTTTCGTACCAACTCGACGATCAAATCGGTTCCCGCAGAATTCAGTCCCAACGCTGTGTAACTCCGATGCGCCTCGTACATCAGCTCACCGAGCTCGTCATACCCTTCATTTCTTTCCAACAACTCCACGAATCGCTGCACGCGTACGTTCTCATAAATCGGATGCGCCGTCGGCATTCTGATATGCTCCGGCAATAGATCCAAGTACTCCGTTTCAAATTCATCCGGCGAGATGTTTGCGAGATATCCATCCCGAGAAAAATCCGGTTTTAAATCCGCGATAATCCGCGTTCCCATGAAGGCGCCAGCGCGTACCGTTCCATAATCTGCGCCGCCAACGGAGTGACGTATCCCGGAATCAATTCCCCAAAGCATCAATTGCGGCGGCAGAGTGATCATCCTTTTGAGCTCAGCCGGCTGGCAAAGCATGAAAAGCAGGCGGTCCCGCTCGCCAAACACCGCCGTCATCTGGTCCATCACACCGCACGGCGCTCCGACCACGTGGTTTTCGACTTTTTGACAGAGCAGCGCTTTATCACGTCCATCGACTTTGATATCGAAAGCTTCTGTGACCGCCTGCATCACAGCAACTTCCAAAGCCGCCGATGAGCTCACACCTTTTCCCGGTGGCACTCGCGACGAGATTAGAATATTCGCACCGGAGTCAAAGCTCACGTTGCGCTCACGCATCAGCACAAGAAACACGCCGGCGACATACGCGGCCCAGCTATTGGTAAAAAACTCACGTGCCGCTTCGTATTCCAGCGGCCCATCAAGATCGTTCAACGACATCGTGAACGAAGAATGGTGCGGTTCGTCATCCAACAAAGTGACAATGCTGAGCAGCCGCTCCTTAATCGGTTGCAGAGCGACAAACGTCGCCTCCGCAATCGGAAATTCAAGAACGTGCGAGCCGGAGTAATCAGCGATTCCGCCCATCACGTCCAACCGCCCAGGCGCACGACTGACGACGAGATCCGGTTTCCTGTTGAATAGCCGGCGAGCGGGAGCGAATGGGTGTTCGTCGAGTTTTCTGATTAGATCTAGAAAGTCTCGAACGTCGAGATGCATCTCAAAACTCCTGAATACAACTGTAGGGGCGGCCCTCCGTGGCCGCCCGTCATTCGAACACCGAACTCTTCATGGAACGGGC
>DASYFE010000097.1:0-14901 GCA_036498585.1 Pyrinomonadaceae bacterium
TATCGAATACGTGTCGCGCTCGACGATGCGAAACGGAACATCGAGCGTGCTGAGATACGCCGGCAGTACTCCAGCCGGAAATCCGGGCTGTTTCTGGTCGAGATTCACCGCCAACAACTCGAAATCCACAGGCGCGCGACGCCGGATGTCGATTAAAAGGTCCAAAAGCGTGTAACTGTCTTTACCGCCGGAAAGACAGACCATCACGCGATCACCGTCCTCAATCATGCTGAAATCGGCAATCGCTTCGCCCATTCCCCGTAACAATTTCAGTTGAACTTTACTTTCCATAATCATCCGCGACTCAGAATGCCATGCGGTCCGGGATTTTTTCAAACCCCGGAATTGTAATTTAATTACAAAGCTAGACACGGACGGCGTAGTTTGTCTATGATGGGGAGCCCGCTTTTGCGCGGCGTTTCATCGTTGTCTAGCATTCAAGCTAGGAATCCACTAACAAAAGGCAAGCGCGTCTGTTTCGTTGCATAAAGGTTCCGACGGCCGGTGACCAAACTTCCGCGCCCCCATATTTACGGAGGTAAAAATGCTCAGGATAGGAAAGAATGCCCAAGATCAGGAAAAGAATGATAACTCCAACTCCAGACCGGAGGTTCCTGATTACCCTGCCAAGACCTACCCCTCGTACCAGTCAACGGCGAGCGTGGAGTCAAAACCGGCAGTTGAGCCGACAACCAACGGCAGCTCTCGTGCAATGACGGAGAGCGAGACGCTGGCCCGAGATATCAAGGAGGGGACGCTCAGTGGTTTCGTAGGCGGTGGAACGGTCGTCACCGGCGAAGCTAATTTTAAAGCCATGATGAGAGTTGACGGCCACCTTTCGGGCCGTGTCAGCTCGACGAGCGGTACGCTCATCGTGGGGGCAAATGGCAAAGTTGACGCGAATATCGAAGTCGCCGTGGCCGTGATCCATGGAACCATCAACGGCGACATCATCGCCACGCAGCGGTTGGAACTGGGCCGCGCCGCGAAAGTACATGGCAACATTCAGACGCCGTCGCTGATCATCGAACAGGGCGCGATCTTCGAAGGTACCTGCAAAATGTTGCAAATGAGCCAGGCTGCCGACAAGGCGAAGAGTCAGATCAAGAAGGAAGAGCCGCTCGACACGTCGCGGATGAAGCCGATTCCGGCAGACGCCGCAACGAAGCCGGCTGACATTCCGGCGGCGACCAGCGCCGTGAGCTAGAAGCGATTTGTCGGTTAAATTTTGTGGGGTGGTCCTCGTCGGGCCACCCCTTTTTCTTGTAAATCCTGTTAATCCTGTAATCCTGTCTAATGTATGATTCGTCTCCTATGCCGAACAAGATAATTCACGCGCTTCTGATTGCGATCGCTCTGTCGCCCTCTATCTCCGCCCAAAAACGTTCAGTTCCACTCGCTACACTTCTACAAATCGTGAAAGCGGAGGACGAGCGACGCTGGGACGACGGGCTGCGCAGTCTCCTCTCGAGCGGTAATCCATCAATCCGCAATCGCGCGGCACTCGCCGCCGGACGCATCGGCAACGAAGACGCTGTCAACGCGCTCACGCCGCTGCTCGAGAAGGACAGCGATGTGAGCGTGCGCGCCATGGCCGCCTTTGCTCTAGGTGAGATCGAGTCGGAAACAGCAGCGAACGCATTGATGGCAGTTCTGAAAAACCAGACTGGTCCGGCTGAAGTCCGCGCACGTGCAATCGAAGCACTCGGCAAGATCGCCGCTGCACTACCTCGCGAACAGGAACCACGACAACGCGAGCTCGGCGCGGCGATCATCGAAGCCCTGAATTCGACCGATCAATCGACGATTCTGTTGGGCCTGACTGCCGCTTTACGATCACGACCTGCCAACGCCGGTCCAGCAATCACAAAGTCTTTGACGCACCCAAATGCACGCGTCCGCGCCGACGCGGCAAACGCCCTCGCCCGTTTGCGACTGAAAGACGGTAATGATCAGTTAAGAAAATTAGTCGCGTCAGATCCAGATCCGATCGTGCGGGCCAATGCTGCTCGCGTGCTCGGCGTCACTGAAGACAAACAGTCGTTTGACGCGCTATTGGCCAAGGCAATTGGCGATAGCGATTCCCGAGTGAGAGTCAGCGCAATTCGCGCCCTCGGTTCGTTGAAAGATCCTCGTGCTGCTGAGCCGTTAATTAAACGCTCCGTCGAGTTAAACGAGAGCCTTGAAATTGCCACCACGCTCGGACAACTGTTGGCCCAAAAGGAAGATCAAGCTGCGATCGCCTGGCTGCGTAAAATCAACGAGCAGGGGAATCACACAGCGCCCGAGGTTGAGCTCGCTTTCGTTCGCATCGCTCCCGCGACTTACCTCGCTCAATTCGGATCCGGAGATGAAGCAAAAAAAGAAGTGCAACGGGCAATCCTGCTCAACTGGCGCGCGGCATCCGGAATCGCCGCCGGTCTCGGTGACATTGCCGCACTGCCGGATTCAGTACCAAATAAAGCTGAGCTCGCCGCAACTGCACAATCGCTTCTGCGCGCGATGCTCGACTACCGAAACTCTGGCTTGACCATCAACACACTCGTCGCAGTCCATTCTGAATACGCGATCCCCGACGTGTTGCGCGCGCTCGCTACCTTCAAACCGCAGGACCTCGCGTCTGTTGCTATCGGTCAACTAAAAGAAAGCGACGTCATCATCCGCGGCATTGCAGCCGATCTGCTCGGCGATCTGCCGCCGTCAGAAGAGATCACACGCGCACTCGCAGCCGCATGGCCACAGGCTGCAAACGACACGCTGAACGACGCTGCGCTCTCAATCCTCGACACGCTCGGCAAACAGAAGACGCCTGCCGCCAACGATCTCATTAAGGAAGCTTTGAAATCGGGCGATCCGTTGATCCGTCGCAGGGCTGTCGCGCTATTAAAAGCCAACGGCGCTGGTGACTTTTCGTCGCAAATCGGCACGGTTCAAACGCGAAACACCGAAGCAGATTACAAGCGCGCCCTCGCTCGCATCGGCAAGTCGACGCGCGCCGTCGTGACTACCAGCAAGGGTTCGTTTACTATTGACCTGCTCCCCGATGTCGCCCCCCTTACCGTAGATAACTTCGTTCAGCTTGCCCAGCGGGACTATTTTCGAAACATCACCATTCACCGGGTCGTGCCGAATTTTGTGATTCAGGACGGCGATCCGAGAGGCGATGGAAACGGCGGGCCGGGTTACCAGATTCGCTGCGAGATCAATCAAGTGCCTTACGACCGCGCGGCAGTCGGGATGGCGCTCTCAGGCAAAGACACGGGCGGGTCGCAGTGGTTTGTGACACACTCGCCGCAGCCGCACCTCGATGGCGGCTACACGGTTTTCGGGCGAGTGGTGACGGGAATGGATGTGGTTGACAAGATCGTGCGCGGCGACGTCATTCAATCGATCGCGATCCAGCGACGGTAGAAGCAACTGTAGGGGCGGCCCTCCGTGGCCGCCCGTGCCTCGACACAAGAAAGATTTCCGGAAACGGGTGGCCACGGAGGGCCACCCCTACAATTGCGCCCTCGAAGTCTGAGTTATGTATATAAGGCACAAAAACATCACGCCGGGCGACATTCTCGTGCTCTGCGTTTTTGTCAGTATTTGCCTTGCCGCCTCATATCAGGAGCTGAATGCGCAAACGCCTCAACAACAGGCGGAACGACACTCATACAAGATCGATCTGAAGATCGATTTCGATCGTCTCACTTACACCGGCGCCGAACGAGTTCGCTGGATCAATCGCGGCGAGAAGCCGACTTCGATCATCTACTTTCATCTTTATCCAAACCTGCGCACGGGCGAGCAGCAGTCGCTTCCCGATACCGATGAACCACGCATCGACATTATCGAAGTGCGCGCCGGCTCTGACGACACCGTGCTCTTCTCTTCGCTCGACGATCAGGGCACGACTTTGCGCATCAACCTGCGCGAGCAGGTCGCGCCTGAAGCCACAGCAGAAGTCGTTATCAAGTTCAAAGGATCAGTCCCCGAGATCGATCGCGACGAGACAAGCCTGACGACGCACGTCGTGAAGCAAGTCAGCGCCGCGCTGCGCAGCGATCGGGAAATGCGTCGCGCCCGCGACATCAACTTTTACTGCCGTGGCGTGATGCTGCTCGGCACTGCCTTTCCTGTGTTAACCGTACACGACGGCGACGAGTGGCGACGTAAGCTCGAGCCATCGGTCGGCGATTTTGTCTTCAACGAAGTCGCTGATTACGAAGTCAATGTTTCAACAAACTCGAACGTCGACGTGTTCACTTCCGGCATCGAAGCCGGACCGCGCAACGACAAGACTGGACAAACATTCACAGGCGCTGCGTTGCGCGACTTCGCCATACTCGCCGGACGCGGTCTGAAGAGCGAACACACGGAAGTACAAGGCGTCAACATTCGTTCCATCTATCTCACGGAGCACGAGCGTGTCGGCAGGCGCGCGTTGACCATTGCCGCAAACTCGCTCCGAGTGTTCACCTCCCTGTTTGGACCACTGCCGTTCAAACAAATCAGCATCGCTGAAGCTCCACTCGTCGCGGGACTCGGCAGCTGCGAGTTCTCCGGGTTCAACATCATCGCGAGTGCGTTCTACGTCGACTTCGACTCTGCCGCCGTTCGCAATCTCCCCGAGATCATTCGCGAACAAAGACCGTCGGTCGAGGAGAGTCTTGAATGGGCCGTGGCTCATCTCGTCGCGCATCAATGGTGGGGCGCGGCCATCGGCAACGATCCCGCGCGCGAGCCGCTGCTGGACGAAGCGCTCTCGGGCTGGTCGGCGCTGCTCTACTACAAAAACATCTACGGCGAGGAGAAAGCGACTGCTGTACTCAACGATCAAGTCAAAGGCGTCTATCGTCTCTATCGCACGTTTGGCGGCGACGACATGGACGCCAACCGTCCCTCGCGCGACTATCGCAACACGTTCCAGTACGCCGCCATCGTCAGCGCCAAAGGTGCGCTGATGTTTGTCGACCTGCAAAAGACGCTTGGTGAGGAGAAGATCTTCGCGGCCCTCCGCAACTACTATCAGGCAAACCTCTACGAGATTGCCCAGCTCGAAGACCTGCGCATCGCGCTCATCGCTGAAGCTCCGGTTGAACAAAGGCGGATGATTGGTCGTACATTCACCCGCTGGCTAACCGCGAAGCGTGGCGACGAAGATATCGCGCCGCCGGATCAGGAGTTGGCCGCAACGCTCGGACTCCCCACGAAACAAAATCCCCCGAAATCGGGTGATAAGAACGCTTTCAACGCGCTAGCGAAGGTGGGGAAATTCTTTTGGCAGCAAGTAACACGCATTCGTTAACAATCAATAAAAGTGTCGAGCGGTTGGGATGGCTCATGGACGATCTGTTCAGAGTGCCGATCCTCGGGTGGCGTTTTGGGCTCGATGCGTTGATTGGTTTGATTCCGGGGCTCGGCGACACCAGCACGGCGCTCGTGTCGTTTTACATTCTCGCCGCGGCCGTGCGGCATGGGGTGCCGAAGATAACGATACTGCGGATGGGGATGAATATCGGTATCGATTATCTGATTGGATCGCTGCCGGTGGTTGGCGACGTGGCGGACGCGTGGTGGAAGTCGAATCAGATGAATGTGGCGTTGCTGCGGAAGCGGGCGACTGTTTCGGCGGAAGAAGCGCGCGCCGGGAGCACGAGCGATTGGATCTTTGTGGGTGGAATTATTGTTGGGTTGGTCGCGCTGGGGATAGCGAGTGCCGTTGTCAGTCTTTACCTTCTCAGTAAGTTGTTGACAGGATTGGATTTACATGATTTTTCAGGATGAACATCTAAATCCTGTCTAAATCTTGTAAATCCTGTCTAAAGCTGTCTTGAGCATATCAAGCCCGCGTTCACCCGCAGCGAAGCTTCGCAACTTCCCTTCCGCATCGAACAGGTAATACGCCGGCACAAACCCCTGATCATTACCAAATGCATCTTTCAATTTGTGTTCGTTATCAACCGCGACCGGCTCGCTGATGCCATACTTCGAGATCAGCTCGCGCACGGCTTCGACGTCAGTATCAGCCTCGTAACGCGGCATGTGAATACCGATCACACGTAAACCTTGTTCTCTCTTTTCATCTCGCCATTGCCCGACGCGCGGCAGGTTGTCTTTGCATATCCCGCAGCTCGCCGACCAGAAGTGAACGAGTGTCGGATGGCCGGTCGCTTCTGACTCAGCATGAGCCTGCGTGCCGCCAAACCACTCCGTTGCGCCTTCGAGTTTGGGCAACTGTGTTCCAATCTTCATCGCCATTGCTGTTCTCTATTTCTTATCCACAGATTACACAGATCGATCTGTGTAATCTGTGGATGGTTTCCTTAGTTCAACGTCTTCTGGCCGGGCTTCCACTCAGCCTGGCAAAGACCACCGGTCTGCAACGCCTGAATCACGCGGAGCGTTTCTTCAGCCGAGCGACCAACGTTCAGATCGTGCACGACTTTGTAGCGAAGAATGCCTTCCGGATCGATCACGAACAAACCACGAAGCGCGATGCCGCGATCTTCGATCAAAACGCCGTAATCGTTCGCCACTTTCTTCGTCGCATCAGCCGCCAACGGGTATTTCAAACCGGAGACTCCGCCCTTGTCGCGATCGGTGTTCAGCCACGCGCGATGCGAGAAAACCGAGTCGGTCGAAATGCCGATGATGTCGGCGTTGATCCCAACGAAGTCGTCGTAACGATCGCTGAAGGTCGTCAACTCCGTCGGGCAAACAAACGTGAAATCGAGTGGATAGAAAACCATCACGAGCCACTTGCCACGGTAATCGGAAAGCTTCACCGGCTCGTTCAGTTTCTCAATGTTCTTCGTCGAGGCCATTTCGAAATCCGGCGCCGGCTGGCCCACCATCGCCTTCTCTGCTGCTACTGCTGTTGCTGCTGTCATGTATCCTCCCAAGTAATTTGAATTGCTTTAATCGTGTGAACCTGCGCAACAGTCGGGGCAACGTCCTCTCAACGTCAGGTGAACCGACTGCGGTTTAAAACGTGATTTTCGAGCGGCGGCGTTCATAAGCTTTGCGGCGTCCGGCAAATCGAAATCGACCAGCTTTCCACAATCGTTACAAATCGCATGATCGTGACGATCCAGTTCGCGATCGTAGCGGCTGGCGCTGTCACCAAAATTTATCTCAAGAACCAGCCCGGCTTCCTTCAGGTAACGCAGGGAGTTGTAAACAGTTGCGTAGCTGATGCCGGGCAGACGCTGGCGAGCCGCTTCGAAGATATCGCTGGCCGTCGGGTGATCGTCGCGTTCCTGGATCACCTGAAAGACAGCTTCTCGCTGCGGCGTCAGCTTCGGTTTTGGCTTTGCTTCCTTCACGATGGATTTAGACTAATTCTAAATCACGGATTTGTCAAACGCGGACGACGCGGATCAGAGCTGCGGATTGTTTCGAGCGAAGTCGACGATTTGATCGACGTAGGTTTCGAAGGGTGGGCAGTGGATGTTGTGGGAGGCGAGCATCTGCTGCGACTCGGTGGTGTCGTAGAGTTGTTTGACGAAGAAATACGGGACGGCGTGGTGAGGCAGGCCTGTGATTTTTGGCGACGGCGGCAGCATCAGGAAGAAACGTACTAACTTTGCCGGGGCGGTGAGCTTCGACTTGTGGCCGTCGATTGATTTCGCGATCGCGTTGAATAACTGGTTTGTCGTCAGCGGCGCGGGATCGGCGAGTTGCAGAGTTTTGCCGATCGCTCGTTCGTCGAACGCGAGGGCGGCCATCGCATCGACCACGAAATCCACCGGCACGAGATTCAAACTCACTTTGTGGTTTCCGATATTGATCGTCGAAAGCACGCTGGGCCAGCGCAGGAGATAGTGAATCAGGTAGTAAACACCATCGTACTTCCCTGTCTCACCCGTTTTCGAATCACCACACACGACCGCCGGACGATGAATCGTCACCGGCAAGTCGCTCTTCGCCGATTCGACTTCCAGCTCCGCGAGATACTTCGATTCCTCGTAATAGTTTCGATAACCCGCGTCGTGACGAAGCTCCGTCTCAAAAATCACTCCCTCGCGCTTGCCCGCGACGTAGCAGGTCGAGACGTGATGAAACTGCCGCAGGTTCGTGAGGGTGCGGGCCAGCTCGACGACATTGCGCGTGCCGCGCGCATTCACGCGCATCGCGAGCTCTTCCGGAACGGCGAGATCGTAAACCGCCGCGAGGTGAAATACGCGCGTCGTTTGTTGTTGGACCAACTCAAGATCCGCAGCACTCAACGCCAGGCGCGGCTCGCTGATGTCTCCCTCGACAAACTTAATCTCTACGACATCCCTCCCGCTAAGCTGCGCGATCCGTGCAATCTCCTCGCGCGCGCGGCCGCGCAGTGACGGCTGCACCAGCAGGATGAAATCGCAGTCCGTCCGGGCCAGCCGTTCGAGGAGCCGGTTAGCGATGAAGCCCGGGAAACCTGTTATGAAGAATGTCTCTCTATCCGGCATTGAGTACCCTGAGTATAATTCACCGCTCAAGTCCACCACGATTCGACAGAACCGAGCGCGGTAGCGCCGGGTCAAATTCCCGAATCACGACTCTGGATTGACATTTGACCCGGCGCTACCGCGCTCGGTTCTGTCGATGGCACGAGGCCCAATATATGAACCATTATCGGATGTACGCGCGCCGCAGGGCGCTGGCCCTGGTCCTGTTCGTCGCCGCGTTCTTCACCGTATCGGCGCAGGAGAAAAGCCAGTGTAACGTCAAAGTCACGCTCTTGCAGGTCAACGACGTCTACCAGTTTGCTCCCGTCGACCAAGGCAAGGCGGGCGGGCTCGGACGCGTCCTGACGCTCAAGAAATCAATCCAGCAGCAAAACCCAAACACGCTATTACTAATGGCTGGCGACACCATCTCGCCGTCAGTCGAGTCGATCACTTACAAGGGCGCGCAGATGATCGAAGCGTGGAATGCGATCGGACTCGACTACGCGACGTATGGCAATCACGAGTTTGATTTTGGGCCAGACGTGCTGGCGCAGCGCGTCACGGAATCGAAGTTTGGTTGGATCGCGGCGAATGTGATCGACAAGCGGACCGGTCAGCCGTTCGGCGGCGCGAAGCGTTTCGTCGTACGCGAGTTTGGCGGCGTGAAAGTCGGGCTCTTCGGTCTCGTCCTGCCGGAAACGAAGATCACTTCGCGTCCGGGCGATAACGTCGAGTTTCGCAGTCCATGTGATACGGCGAAGGACGTTGTCACGGAGCTGCACGGTCAGGGCGTGAAAGTGGTCGTCGCTTTGACTCACCTGTCGATGCGTGAAGACAAGGAAGTCGCTCGTTGTGCGGGCGTCAATCTGATCGTCGGCGGGCACGAGCACACCCTCCTCGAATCGCATGCGGGTGTGGCGCCGATCTTCAAGATGACTTCAGACGCGCGCGAGCTCGGGCGCATCGATCTCAATATCACGCCGTCCGGAGATCTCGACAGTATCGACTGGAAAGTGATTCCGGTAGACAGCACGACAAAAGAAGCGCCGGAATTCGCGGGGATCTATCGCAAGTACGCGAACCTTTTGACAGAGCTCGCGAAGCCGGTGGGGCGCACGAGCGTTGCACTCGACGCGCGCAGCAAAGAAAATCGTACGCGCGAAACGAATGTCGGTAACTTCATCGCCGATGCGTTTCGCAAAGCGACGGCGGCTGACGTCGGTTTCACGAACGGCGGCTCCGTTCGTGCTGACAGCATCATCGGACCGGGACGGTTGACGCAGCGAGATCTATTGTCAATCCTTCCGTTCAAGAACAAACTGGTGAAGATCGAGATCACGGGAGCGACGTTGCGAGCGGCGCTCGAACACGGCGTCAGTCGCAGTGCAGAGGATTCCGAGCCGGGTGGTTTTCCGCAGGTTTCAGGTGTGAAATTCTCGTTTGACGCGACTCGCAAGCCGGGCGCGCGGCTCGTCGATGTAACAGTGAACGGTTTGCCACTCGACGACGCGAAAAACTATACGTTGACGACAACGACGTTCATCGGCCTCGACGGCGGCGACGGCTACTCGATGTTCAAAGGCGCAACAGTGATTATTCCTCCTGATCGAGCGCCGGTTGACGTCGATGCTGCGCGCAAAGCGCTCGGAACACGCTCGATTGCGCCAAGGGTCGAGGGACGCATCAAACGTCTGGACGCAGCTCAGAAGTCTGGCGCAAACTGCCCTTAAGCCGCGTTTGAGGTGAAGCTGTAATGGACACCTACGACGACACCGCAGCAGCGAAACGCTACGAAGCCAACCAGCTCTTTAACGAGGCTTACGAGGCGCAGCTCGCTCACGATTACGAGCGTGCAATCGAGCTCTACAAACGCTCGATCGAGACGTATCCGACCGCCGAGGCGCACACCTATCTTGGCTGGGTTTACAGTTTTCAGAACCGGTATGACGAGGCGATCGAGGAATGCCTCGAGGCGATTCGAGTGGACGAGACGTTAGGCAATCCTTACAACGATATCGGCAGCTACCTGCTTGCGAAGGGCGATCCTTACGGATCAGTGCGCTGGTTCAAACGCGCGTTGCTGGCGCCGCGATATGAGTCGTACGCGTTTCCGCATTTCAATCTCGGGCGGGTTTATGAAACGCGGCGGCGATTTCTCGAAGCGGCGAGGCATTACGGACTGGCGCTCGAGCAAAAGCCCGATTTTACGGAAGCCGCGATCGCGCTAAGAAAAATGCAAGCACGCCTAAATTGAAGGTTAGTTTTAGACAGGATTTACCTGTCTACGGCTGCACAATCTGTATCTTCTCACCGTGCTCGTCGACCGCGACGTAAATCACCTCAGCTTCTGTGACGCGCACGCGCTCTTCCTTTCCGAGTCGCTCAACTTCCACGATCACGCGCACAGTTATTGACGTCGTGCCGACGCGCACTGTCTCCGCGTAGAAACTCACCAGGTCGCCGACGAATACCGGCTTGTGAAAGATCACTTCCTTCATCGCCACCGTCACGAACCGCTCCATATGCGTGTGACGATGCGCTTCGATCGCGCCCGCCGTGTCGATGTAACTCAGGATGACGCCGCCGAAAATGGTGCCGCGTGAGTTCGTGTCGCGAGGCAAAAGTGTGATGCGTATCGCAGGGTCTGTGTATTCGTGCATGGGCGCTATCCTAAATCGGAACAAACAATCAGACAACGGTGTCTAAGCTGCCACTCCCCGTCCGAAACAGACCTGCCAGAAAGGTCGTGAGAGATGCTGTTAATGACACTGCTTCAGGAAAACGCGGCGACGAGTAGCTTTGATGATCTCGGTAAGTTGCTGCTGGGCGGCGTGGCGGCGGCAATCGTGGTGGCAGTTGGCTTCGTGCTAATCCAATTCCGCATGCGCGACAAGAAACCACCGACGTCGAGCTTCATCAGTATCACGGATAAAGATCCGTCTTCATCTGTATAAATCCGTGGCCCAGTTTGTAATCACCCGTTTGAGCTCGTCGAGTTGAGTGTCGAAGAAATGTCCGGCGCCAGGTATAACGACTAATTTAACCGGCACACTCTTCTCAAACTCGGCCACCAGCTCGCGCAATCGCTCGACGTCGCCAAACTCGTCGTGCTCTCCGTGGACCAGCAGCAGCGGCTTGCGACACTGCGCGAGAAAACTGAAGTCATACTTTTCGAGCGGCGTTCCGATCCCGATGAGAAACGACACGCGCGGATCTTGAATCCCGACTTCCAGCCCGACTCTGGACCCAAACGAAAAACCACATACCGTGATACGCAAACCCGGATATTGCTGTGACAGGTAATCCAACCCGGCGCGAACGTCGTCACGTTCACCACGCCCTTCGTCGTGCTGTCCGGTGCTCTGGCCTACGCCGCGAAAGTTGATACGGAGAACAGTGAGGCCCGCGTCGTTTAACGCAGCCGCGGCACGAAACACAACCTTATTGTGCATCGTGCCGCCACCGAGTGGATGCGGGTGTAAGACCAGGGCCACGCCCTTCGCTGCGCCCTGGCGAGGCTCTTTCAGAATTGCTTCTAACTGGCCGTGCGCTACAGGTATGAAAAGATTGCCGGCTGGATACATCAGCACCGCACTAACTACTCCGTGTCTTCGTCTTCGCTGGCTACGGCTTCAGACTCACCACCCGCGCCTTCTTCCATGCCAGACGCTTCAGCGCCCGTGGTCTCCGGTGACTCGTAGCCTTCTACTGCCGCCGGTGAAGCTGACGATGTAGACTTCCTGGCCCTCTTCTTCGTACCTTTCTTAGCTCCACCTTTCTTTGTAGCTTGCTTTGTAGATTTCTTCCCGGCTTTCTTTGTAGTCTTCTTTACCGCTTTCTTTGTGCCTTTACCGGCTCCACCCTTCTTCGTCGATTTCTTGGCTGCCTTCTTGGTCGACTTCTTAGCGCCTCCTCGGGACTTCGATTTTGACGCGCTCTTCTTGGTACCTTTCTTGCCGCCTTTGCGCGCGCCTCTGGACTTCCTGGTTCCTTTTTTGGCTGCCATTTACCTCACTCCTTATGTGTATTTTGAGTTTGGCTCAACGTAGCAAAATAATTAAAGACTGTCCACGATGTTTTTCTACTTCTCTGCGCAACCTCTGCGTCCTCTGCGTCTCTGCGGTGAATGAGTTGCTTATCACCACAGAGGCGCAGAGAACGCAGAGGTTACGCAGAGAGAATTAAGATCAAAAAGCAAGACTTGTGTAGACACCATCGACTGTTTCAGCTACATTAAACCTGCTCTCCAACCAAAAAGCGGTCAGATTAAAAACCTGCGGAAAGGCTGTCTCGATGCGAGATTATTACTCATCGTGCGTAGATGCAGATCATCAGCCCTCCCTTTACTATCTCGCCCAGTATTTATCGAATCAATCGAATCGTTCCAGTGATTTGGCCCCAGACGCTGAGGTCCTCCGAGCTGAACCACGCTCGCGCAGAACGGCGCTCGTCGTCGACGACGTCGCAGATGTAACAGAGATGCTCGCGGTGGTGTTGACCCACGCTGGTTATTCAGTCGTGACGGCCGCCTCCGCACCCGCGGCGCTGAAGGCCGCACGCGAGCGCCAGTTTGATGTGATCATTTCCGACATCGGCATGCCCGAGATGAATGGTTACCAATTGGCCCGGGAAATGAGGACGATGCCTGGTTACGAGACCGTTCCGATGGTGGCCGTCACCGGCTATTCGATGTTCGACGACAAGGAACGATCGACCAACGCCGGCTTCAATGCTCACATGACCAAGCCGATCGATCCGCGAGCACTACTCGAACTGATCGACCAACTGTGAGTTCAACAACTAGAGTCGGTTGAGCGATTGATGACGACCCCGTCCGGCATATCCTCCCAGTTTAAATCCAGGTCCCCCATACAAATTATTGAGCTTGTATCCAGCGCCATCATCGTTGGCGTCTTCTTCTGGAGGCTCCAGTTCTCTACCTCCGCAATTTGCTGCGGCGATTTCGACGGTTACTACCACATAAAATGGACGCAAACGCTCTGGCAAGCGATCAAGAGCGGTCATTTTCCGCAGTTTCCATGGCTTCCGCTCACAACTCTCAACTCGAAAGACTATGTGGACCATCACCTGCTGTTCCACATCTTTCAGATCCCGTTTGCCGCGTCTTCAGACCCGCGCCTCGGCGCTAAGATCTCGGCGATAATATTCGGCAGCCTCGCGGTGCTGTCGTGTTACTGGCTGGTGGTGCGTTATCGAATTCGTTATTCGTTCGTCTGGTTGATTGCGCTACTTGGCTGTTCGGCGCCGTTTCTGTTTCGGATGAACATGGCGAAGGCGCCGCCATTCGCGATTATCTACCTCGTCATCGCGATTCACCTGTTTTTCAAACGAAAATATTGGCCGTTGCTGCCGCTCGCCCTCGTCTTTACGTGGACCTACGATTTGTTTGTGCTTTTGATCATGGCCGCGGTTTTCTGGTCGGCTGCGATTGCGATCACTGAAAAGCGGTTTGAATGGCGACCGCTGGTTTACGTAATCGCCGGTTGTGTCCTCGGGCTCATCATCAATCCTTACTTCCCACACAATCTGCAACTGCTCGTCGAGCACATGAAAATCAAGCTCACGGCGTCAGACTTCGACACGAAAGTCGGATCCGAGTGGTACCCGTACGACTCGTGGGAGTTTCTGGGCAACTCGGCGGTTGCGTGTATCGCGATGGTCGTCGGTTATCTTTTCTTTGAGCCGACGGAACGCAGGCGCGGTCAGTATCCGATTTTCTTCCTGCTGCTCTCGACGGCGCTGATGATCATGACGGCGCGCTGGAAACGAATTGCGGAATACTGGCCGCCGTTTGCAGTGTTGTTCGCGAGTTTTTCACTGCGACCGTGGCTGGCAGGTTATCGCCCGTATCTCACGCGGTTGCCGGACGAAGTGCAACAGGAGCTCGAGCCGTTTCTCGATCGTGAAGCGCCGCCGCCGGAAGATGAGAAGACGACTACGTTTCATGATGTAGTTCGAGTGGTTACCGTCACCACGGTGGCGGTCGTGTTGATCGTCTTTACTTTATTCAACGTGTACGCCACGAAGCAGGAAATTAGTCAGAGTGAGCCTCACGATTTCTACCGGAAGGGCGCTGAATGGATGCGCACTCACGTGCCGCCGGGACAGTTGATCTTCAACACCGATTGGGACGACTTTCCGCGTCTCTTCTACTTCGATCCGTCGCACTACTACGTCTCCGGGCTCGATCCGAGTTATCTATACGACAAGAATGCGGAGCTGTCGCGTCTCTACGAAAGCATTACGCTCGGGCACGAAGAGGATCCAGGGCCGTTGATTCGCGATCGGTTTGGAACACGCTGGGTGTTTTCAGACAACACGCATCACGACTTTTTCGAGCATGCGCGGAATAGCGGTTGGTTTGATATCGTTTACGAGGACGCCGACTGCACGATCATGTACATTAGGGATGAGAAAATTGAGGAAGGATTGGAAGCGCCTTGAAACTTATTTCGATTTT
>DASYFE010000098.1:0-21276 GCA_036498585.1 Pyrinomonadaceae bacterium
TTGACCCGGCGCTACCGCGCTCGGTTCTGTAACAACTGCTCGGCTTCTTCGTCGCTGATGTCTTCCATCTGTTCGATGATGGCCTCTTCGATTGCTGTGGCCATTTCTGCGAGTGTTGGGTGACGGAATAGCTCGACGAGCGGGAGCTCGATTTCAAACACATTGCGCACTTGTGAGGCGAGTTGTGTCGCCAGCAACGAGTCGCCGCCAAGCTCAAAATAATTGTCGTTGATGCCGATGCGATTGATACCAAGTAGTTTCGTCCAGATCGAGGCGAGGCTTTTTTCGGCCGGCGTTCGCGCCTCAACGAAGGCTTCCGCGAGTGCGGGACGTTCAGCATCCGGTGCGGGCAAGGCTCGACGGTCTATCTTTCCGTGGCTCGTTAGCGGCAGCGCATCCAGATAGACGAAGGCTGAAGGGATCATGTAGTCCGGCAATCGAGACTTTAAGTGACTGCGCAAATCACTGATATTCCTCGACGCTGCGGGCGCAGTAACCACATACGCCACCAGACGCTTCTCCCCCGCCTTGTCTTCGAGGGCGACGACAACCGCCTCCAGCACCGATTCGTGCTCCGTAAGCACGGATTCGATCTCTCCCAATTCGATCCGAAAACCCCGCACCTTTACCTGCTCATCAATGCGGCCGGTGAACTCTATGTTCCCGTCGGAGAGATAGCGACCGCGATCACCCGTCCGATAGGTTCTCATTCCATCCTGATCGCTCATGAACTTCTCCGCCGTTAAATCCGCACTCTGCCAGTATCCGCGAGCCACTCCCGCTCCACCGATGCAAATCTCTCCGTCCACGCCAATCGGCACTAGCTTTCCTTTACCATCCAGGATTCGCAGCGTGGTGTTGGGAAGTGGCCGGCCTATCATCTGATGACTGATCGTTTCTCCTCTGCTCACTTCGTAGCTCGCGCAGATGATGGTCGCTTCGGTCGGCCCATACAATACTCTGACGTCCGCACTACCCCACACCTCTTGCATCTCCGCAATCAATTCCGGCGCAACTGCTTCTCCGCCCACGAGCAATAGTCGTAACTGCGGATACTCGTCACGAGTTGCGACACTCACGAAGCGGCGCATCAATCCAGGTACGGCATGCAATACGGTGGCTTCCTGCAACACTCTTGCAGCGACGGTCGCCTCCAGCGCTCCGTGTGTAGACACGAGCAGACAGCGTCCTCCCGCGAGGGGCGCGCAGAGCAATTCCAACAATGAGATGTCGAACGAGAACGAGGCTATCGAGGGCAGACAATCTTTCTCCGTGAGCCCCAGAACTTCCTGTGCGGACTGCATCGTGTGCAGCAGTTGACGATGTTCTACAGCGACGCCTTTCGGACGCCCGGTCGATCCCGAAGTGTAGATGATGTACGCCAGTTGTTCCGGGCCCACTTCGCTCTCTACATTCTCGATGCTTTGTTGTGCAATCTGTTCGTCACGCAAAGACTCCTCTGTAATGACCAGAGACGCTCCGGCATTCTCACGCATGAAAGCGAGCCGCTCTGCGGGATATTCCGAGTCTAAAGGTAGATAGCAACAGCCCGCCTTGAAGACGGCCAGCAGCGCCACGAGGGCGTCAGGCGTACGCGGCAGCATGACGCCGACGCGCGCCTCCGGTTCGAGTCTACGACTAAGAAGATGCCGCGCAAGTTGATTGGCGCGACTGTTGATTTCACTGAACGTCAACGTCTGGTCTTCAAAGATGAGAGCGGGCGCGTTGGGGCGAAGCGCGGCCTGCTGCTCGAACAGTTGGTGAACGAGCAGAGTGGACGAGAACTGATGCGCCGTATCGTTCCACCGTTGGAGTTGCTGCTGTTCGTCGAGAGTCAGGATGGGAAGATCGGAGAGATGAGCATCCGGATTCTTGATGATGCCGGCCAGCAAAATTTGCAGGTGCTGCGCCATCCGCTCCATCCGCTCATGCTCAAAGATGTCTCTGATGTACTCGATGGAGACCGTAAACCCGTCCGGCGTTTCCGTCATCGCCAGCGTGATGTCGAACCTGGACGCGCCGTTATCAATATCAATGTGAGTTGCAGTCAAACCCAAAAACTGCATCGCGGTCGCTTCGGGAAAATCGAGATAAAGAAACGCGACTTGCGCAATCGGATTGCGGCTCGGGTCCTGTACCGGCTTCAACTCCTGAACGAGTTTGCCGAACGGAACTTCCTGATGCGCAAACGCTCCGACACACGCATCCTGCTCGCGTTTGAGCAACTCACGGAACGTCGGATCGCCTGAAAGATCTGACCGCACGATAAGCAGGTTGAGCAGATAACCAACGACATTTTCCGTTTCGGGGCGGAGGCGCGTGCCAATCGGAGTGCTGATGAGAAGGTCCGGCTGATTAGTGTAGCGATAGATCAACGTCTTGAACGCCGCCATCAACGTCATGAACATGGTGACGCCTTCGCGCCTGCTTAACTCCTTCAGCCCGTCAAGCAAGCTCTTCGGATAGCTGACATAGACTCGCGCACCGCGAAAGTTTTGAATCGGAGGGCGCGGAGAGTCTGTTGGGAAATCAAGAACGAACGGCGCGCCGGCAAGTTGCTTACGCCAGTATTCCAAATCTTTCTTGTACTCATCGCCGTTCATGCGCTCGCGTTGCCAGACGGCATAGTCGGCGAACTGAATCGGAAGCTCGGGCAAAGGCGACGGGTGTCCGGTGGCAAAGGCCTGGTAAAGCACCGCGAGTTCTTTCTCGAACACGGCAAAGGACCAGCGATCAGTTATAGCGTGGTGCATGTTGACTTGCAGGACGAAGTCGTCATGGGCCAACCGCAGCAGGCCGACGCGAACAAGCTCGTCCTTTTCAAGATCGAAAGGGCGCGCAAATTCTTCAGTCGTCAAACGCACTGCCTCGTCGTAGCGCTCTGCTGGTGGGTGATGCTCCAGGCTGACAGGCTCCAGAGTGATCTTGAGCTCGGGCGCGATGACCTGCACTGGCAGTCCGTCGACTGATTTGAGAGTTGTCCGCAACACTTCATGTCGTTGAATCAACTCATTGATGACGCGCTCCATGATGGGCACGTTGAGTGAGCCACGAATACGGCTGGCGTTGAAAATGTTGTAGGCGGTATTGCCGGGCTGCAACTGGTCTATGAACCAGAGTCGTTCCTGGTCTACCGAAGCCGGGCAAGTGGCGGAGTCGCGATCCTGCCTGCGCGGAATGGTCTGCACCGCCGTGACGTCGGTACGCAGCCCTTTCTGTTTCAAACGAGCTTCAAACAAGGCGCGCTGTTCGGGCGTCAGTGCCGAAATCCGCTGAGAGATGTCTGTCATTTGCTGTAGTGTTCTCTTAACTCGTTCAAGTGTTGCAGGTTCCCCAGCACGGCGTCCGCCTCGACGCCGAAATCGACAAGGCAGGCAACCTCGTCAACACCCACTGCGAGCAATTGTTCGATGACACGCGAGCATTTCGCCGGAGTACCCATCAAGGTATTGTTTTCAAAGTAGAGCTCGAAGGCGGCGTTCATGATGGCGTCGCGGTCGTCTTCAGTAACGTCATCGGCAGCGACGCGCACGTTGTCATACTGTTTGAAGTAAGAGCGCAGGTAGTGTGTGAAAGGCGCGCGCACCTGCTCTTTCACAGCGCTATTACTCTGTCCGACAAACGTGTGCATCATGATCGAAACGACGCCGGTCTGCGGGTCGTAGCCGTTACGTGCACGCGCTTCGCGGTAACTGCTGATACGATCCGCGAGCTCTTCAAACGAATAACCGATCAGCGCGGCCAGAACGTTTGCGCCGATTTCTCCCGCGCGAATCCACGTCGCCGAGCTGCCCGCACTCGTAATCCAGATGGGCAGGCGTTTTTGCAAAGGCTTCGGCAGAAGTCTGACCGTGACTTCCTGATCACCGACGCCCGGCATCATAAACGTCTCACCACTCCACAACTCTTGAATCAGCTCGATGTAACTGAACATCACTTCCTTGCGGTCTTCATAGACAGCGGGCGCGAAGATGAAGTCGTCAGGGTGCCAGCCCGAAGCGAACGAGACGGCGACGCGACCATTGGAAAGATTGTCTACCACCGACCACTCTTCCGCGACACGCACCGGATGATGCAACGGCAGGGCGACACTGCCGGCGCGAATCTGCACACGCTCAGTGATCATCGCGAGCGCCGCGCTGAGCACTGAAGGATTCGGGTAGAGCCCGCCGAAATCCTGAAAGTGTCGTTCCGGCGTCCAAACAGCGCTGAAGTCATTTTGGTCGGCAAACTTCGCGCTCTCCAAAACGAGGCGATACTTGTCAGGAGAATCTTTCGAGCCATCGTCCGAAAAGAAGTAGAGGCTGAAACTCAAACTCTTCTCGACCGGTCTGCTCTTCCAATCAAACTCTTCTTCCATCAGCTCCACCCGCGGCTGCGCGACCTCCGCGGTCTGCTCGAGCGGCGAGCGCAAGCCCTGCTTCTTGAGCCGCAACTCCAACAACGCAAGTTGTTCCGGCGTCAGCGAAGAGAAACGTTTGGCGATGTCATCCATCTGTTTTGGTCGTCTTCTCTGTGCAACCTCTGTGTTCTCTGTCTCTGTGGTGAGTTATTGCTGTAACTAGTTAACCACAGAGACACAGAGAACACAGAGGTGGCACAGAGAAATCAAGTTTGTTACTCGTTCTTTAATTCCTGGGCCAGCGTCGCCTGTAGCTCGTCGGGCGAGAGTGATTCAATCTCTCGCAAGAGGCGTTCAATCTCTTCCGCTTCTTTCTCGCGCACGCGGGTTTCCGCAATGGCCGCCGCCAAACCCGCCGCTGTCGGCGATTCAAACAGAGTGTTCAAGGGTAATTCGATTTGAAAATCCTTGCGCACGCGCGAGATGAGTTGAATGCCCAACAGAGAGTTGCCGCCCAACTCGAAGAAGTTATCGTCAACGCTCAACCGTTGTAGCCCGAACAACTCTTCCCAGAGCGCAGCCATCGCGGCTTCGACTTCATTCTGCGGCGGCACATAATCGCCATCCGCTTCCGTGCGCGTGCGCGCGACAGTTGTTGCCCCCTTCGTCTGCAACTGGTCGAGCAGACTGATGCTGGCGGCCCGCTGTTGCTCGTCGATGAGCGCCTGAAAATCCTGTGTCGAGACCATGACCTGCGGCTGCGAGCCCGAAAGTAGCTGGCGGAAAAGCTCGACCCCTTCATCCAGTTTGACGCCATACGCTTCAAGCGTTTCCGCAAACTGCGCCTGAAATTCCGGCACTGACGCGAGGGATTCCACCTGCCACGTCTCCCACTGTGGTACGTGCCAGTCGATGCTCACAGTAAAATTACCACGCAGCGTGTTCGCGTGTGCGAAGCCATCGAGAAACGCATTCGCCGCACAGTAATCCACCTGGCCAAACACGCCCGTCAACGCCAGTGACGTAGAGAAGACGACGAAGAAATCGAGATCCTCGAGCGCAGACTGTAGAGCGAGTGTGCCCAAAACTTTCGGCGCGAAGACTGGCGCAACCATCTCTTTCGTCTTGAGCTGAATCATGCCGCCCGACGTCACCGACGCTGTGTGTACTACGCCGTTGATTTCGCCGAACCGCGCTCGCGCCTGCGAAATTATTTCGGCTACAGCTTCACGACTCGTGAAGTCAGACTTAAGTATCAACACTTCAGCGCCCGCTTCTTCAAGCGCCTTTACATCGAGTGTTTCGTCGCCGAGCAGAATCAGGCGCGCATGCGCGGCTTCCGCAAGATAGCGCGCGAGCGCGAGATCTATATCGCTCGAGCCGGTCAGCAGATAAACTCCGCGGTCGCGCAGGCGCCTCTGTTCTTTAACAACAGCGTGACTCAGAGGTTCGAAAATTTGCACCCAGCGATGCCGGCCGCGATAGGCGACGACATCTTCAGACGGCGACGCTCCGAATTCGCCAATGAGATTTTCCGCGAGTCTTTCTTCATCTACACTTCCCGGAACAGGCAGAGCGATATCAACGAGACGACATTTGATGTTCGCGTATTCCTGTGGAATAACTTTGCATGGTCCAAGCACGGTCGCTTTCTCCGGCAGCAGCGACTCATCGCCAATCACCTCTTGCATGTGATTCGTAACCACTTCGATTTGCACTTCGTCCGTCAAACCGTGTTCGCCCAGCACCTGCGCGAGATAAATCAGACTGTAGAAGCCTCGGCCTTGCGTCTCCGTATACCAGTCGAAGTTTGACGGCGTGGCAACGTCCGGCGTCACGCCCCACAGATGAACGATTCTTGCCGGCACTCGATCGAGCGCACGAATCTCCTTCATCAACGATTCGTAGTTGCCCCGATGATGTGGATTAAGAGCGAAGACGCGTTCGCCGAGTTTGTCGAACTGCTCACTCGCCATCACATTGATGACGAACCTCCCTTCACTCTCCAAACGGGTAACAATCTGAGCGCCGACGCCACACGGGTCTGCGAAAACGATCCAGCAGGACTTCTCTGTATCCTCGTCCTTCAAAGCAGGCAGGACCGTGCGTTTCCACGAAGGAACGTACAGGTAATCAGTGGGCGCATCGCGTCTCGTCAATGCATCTTTAGTATCTGAACGGGTATCAGGAGGATCGATCCAGTACCGCCGTCGCTCGAACGGGTAGGTCGGAAGGGGGATTCGACGACGCTCCGGTTCGTGCGCGTGCAGGGCAGCCCAATCGATCTCTACGCCCGCGGTCCAGAGACGCGCCAGGGTATTCAGTATGTATGCGACGTCTGATTGACTGTCGCGCGGATGACGCAGCGAAGAGAGTACGACGCGACTTTCTCCATGCGTGTCGTGCTGCTGCTTTGCTAGTGCAGATAAAGTCTGGCCTGGTCCGATTTCGAGAAGAATAGTCGCCGGCTCTTTCAAGATCTCGCCGAGGGCATCGCCGAAGCGTACCGTGTGGCGGAGTTGTCTGGCCCAGTAATTCGCATCGGACACATCTGCCGCTGTCATCCATGTTCCGGTCAGAGTCGAAACGATCGGAATTTGCGGCGCGTGGGTCTTCACTTCTCTGAGTTTCGCGGCGAACGTTGCGAGCAATGGCTCCATCATCGCCGAGTGAAGTGCGTGTGACGTATGCAGTCGGCGGCAGACCAGGTCCTTTTCCGCAAGCCCTTGCTCAAATCGTTCAATCGCTTCGATCGTCCCCGACACGACACAGAGTGATGGTGCGTTTACGGCCGCAAGCGAGAGTTCGGCATTGAGAAGCGGCAATATCTCCTTTTCAGAAAGCGGAACGGCGAGCATCGCACCGTGTGGCGCCTGCTGCATCAGTCGCCCTCGCTCAACAACAATCTTCAAAGCATCTTCGAGCGTGAAAAGGCCAGCCATACACGCGGCGACGTATTCACCGATGCTGTGACCAATCAATGCCGCCGGACGTACGCCCCAACGCATCCACAATTTAGCGAGCGCATACTCGATGACGAAGAGCGCAGGCTGAGTCAGTTGCGTCTGCTTTAGCTGTTCACTCGCTTCCTCAGTGCGCTCAGCCGTTGGATAAAGGATGCCACGCAGATCGAGCTGGAGCTGCGGCTCGAGAATTTCGCAGCAGTGGTCGACGTCTTCACGAAACGACGCTTCGGTTTCGTATAGCTCGCGCGCCATTTGCACATACTGCGCGCCCTGGCCCGTGAACATGAAAGCGACCGGTGGAGGCTGCGACGACTTCTGCACGTCGATGTGTAATTGTCTTGCCTCTTTAAGCTTGGCGGCGGCCTCCGCTACATCACGACACACGAGCGCGAGACGATGTGCAAAACTCCTCCTCCCCGTTTGCAGCGTGAAGGCGACGTCGGCGAGATTGATCTCCGCGTTTTGCTTCAGGTATGCGGCAAGATTCATTCGCGCGGCTTCGAGAGCCGTGGCGGTCTTCGTCGAGAGAGTCAAAAGCTGCAATGTCTGCGAAGGACGTGTTTCAATCCGAGGGGCTTCTTCCAAAACGACATGCACGTTCGTGCCGCCAATGCCGAATGAGCTCACTCCGGCGCGGCGCGGCATTCCATTCGTCTGCCATTCATTCAGCTCCGTGTTGACGTAAAAAGGCGACGCGGCGAAATCAATATTCGGATTCGGGTGCGTGAAATTCAGGCTCGGTGGTAGCTGCTTATGCTCGAGTGCGAGTACGGTCTTGATCAGTCCGGCGACGCCGGCGGCTGCATCAGTGTGGCCGATGTTCGTTTTAAGCGAGCCCACAGCGCAATAGTTCTTTGCTGCAGTCTGCGTGCGGAAAGCCTGTGTCAGCGCCGCAACTTCGATCGGATCTCCGAGCGACGTGCCGGTTCCGTGTGTCTCGATGTAAGTGATCGTCTTCGCTTCTACTTCGGCCAACGCCAACGCCTCTTCAATGACGCTCGCCTGTCCGTCTATGCTCGGCGCAGTGAAGCCGACTTTCAAAGAGCCATCGTTATTGATCGCGGTCCCTTTGATGATTGCGTGGACCGTGTCGCCGTCACGGAGCGCATCTTCGAGTCGCTTCAAAACGACTATACCGACGCCGTTACCTTTGACAGTTCCCTGCGCACGAGCGTCGAAAGCACGGCAATGGCCGTCAGGGGAGATGATGCCGCCCTCCTGATGAAACGCTCCCTCTCCTTGCGGCACGCCGACCGACACGCCTCCCGCCAGGGCCATGTCGCACTCACGATTCAACAAACCCTGGCAGGCCAGATGCACAGCGACAAGCGAAGTCGAGCAGGCCGTCTGCACGCTCAACGCCGGGCCTGTGAGATTCAGTTTGTAAGCTACGTGCGTGGCCAGATAGTCGCGATCGTTGTTGATGACGACTTGAAAGCCGCCTGCTGATTCCATCAGCTCGCGGTTCGGATAAAGATTACTGAGCAGGTAGGAATTGATGCTCTCACCCGCATAAACACCTATGCGCTGATTGCGCTCGGCAGCGTAACCGGCATTCTCCAAAGCCTCCCACGCATGTTCGAGGAAGAGGCGATGCTGCGGGTCGATCAACGACGCTTCTCTCGGAGTGAAGTCGAAGAATGAGGCATCGAACATTTCGATGTCGTCGAGAATGGCTTCGGCCTTCACGTAATTCGGATCGTCGAGGAGTCGCGCCTCGACGCCCTTTGCGAGCAGCTCTTCGTCGGTGAAGAACTTTATCGACTCGACACCGTCGCACAGATTTTGCCAGAACTGGTCCAGGTTCTTTGCGCCGGGATAACGCCCGGCCATGCCGATGACGGCAATCTCAATCCCACTCGTTTCACTCATCTTAGTTCAGAATCTCTTGACGTATGTCTTTGAAGAAATCAATCCAGAGCGTCCACATCTGCTCCGCTTCGTGGACGATCTCGCTCTGCTCTTCCGCGGTGAAAGCAGGTTTTAAAGTCGCGTTTGCGCTATCGACGTGTCCGGGTTCCTGAGAGACGTGAATGTTTACCCACGGAAGATCTCTTTTTCCGGTGCAGCGCCGCATCAGTTCTCCGATAGTCGCGACCATTGGTAAATCCACGACCTCAGTTCCATAGAGAAATCCCAGTCCTGACAACCAATTCGACGAGGCTTGTTCATAGCCGTCAACCAGACGGCGGGTGGCGTTTAACGGTGGCGAACCGGCTACCTGTTCTTGTGCGAAGCCGCCGTCGCTGATTGTCTCGATGTAAACTTTTTCATGTGAACGGCGCGGATCGCCTTCGCCAAGTTCTTCCCAGAGAATACGCGAGACGTAAGTCTGCGTTTCGATCTGAGGTGAGACGGAGATCAAGCGCGAGAGAAAAGTCGGGAAGTAATGCAGTGGATGAAACCACTGTCCGAGGATGATAACTACCTGTTCGGTGGAAAGCGTTCCACACTCATGTTTCAGATTTTTTAGAAAAGTGACCAGCTCATTTTTCCGCTCGCTGGCAGACAAAGAGTCGGAGATGTTCGTTGCAAATGCAATACTGCTCATGGAGATTACCTCATCTGTAGATCAGATTTTCGGGAGGGTCGGGACTGGGCTGAGTTGAGTCATAATACCCCAACATGAACGAGGACAGAAACGTCTGCCGGGTTTGGATTTCTCTGTGCAACCTCTGTGTTCTCTGTGTCTCTGTGGTGAACTCTTACCACAGAGACACAGAGAACACAGAGGTTGCACAGAGAAGAGTTAGCGCGGTCGGGCTCTTTGCTTTAACGCTTCGCGTCGTTCCGCGGCGCGCCGAAGGTTGGAAGTGTCGACAGAACCTTTCAACTGATCTTGACCAAGGAACGCGGCGAGGGAGGCGATCGTCGGGTATTTGAATAGCTCTATTATCGACACTTCCTGCCGCAGTGTTTCATTCAGCCTCGCGTGCATTTGTACAAGCAACAACGAGTGGCCACCCAACTCAAAAAAGTTATCGTGCATTCCGATCCGCTCAACGACCAAAACATCCTGCCAGATTTCTGCAATGCGCCGTTCCAACTCCGTCGACGGCGCAAGGTAAGACGAGGTCAAAGCAGGGCGTGACGCATCCGGAGCCGGAAGCGCATCGCGATTGAGCTTACCGTTACGCGTAAGAGGCAAGGTCTCGATCATCACAAACGCCGACGGCAGCATATACTCCGGAACCTTCTCTTTTAAGAAGCTATGCAACTCGGTCGTCGTCGGAGCGGGCTGCTGCGCGGGGACAATGTAAGCAACGAGACGTTTCTCGCCAGGCACATCCTCGCGCACGAGCACGGCTGCCTCGCGCACAGCTTTGTTCGCCACAAGGGCACTCTCGATCTCGCCAAGCTCGATGCGAAAGCCACGAATTTTGATCTGCTGATCGCGGCGCCCGAGAAACTCCATCTCGCCGTCCGCTCGATAACGTCCACGGTCACCAAACTTGTAGAGACGCGCACCCGGTTCTGTACTGAATGGATCGGGAATGTAACGTTCAGCGGTCAGCACTGCGTCTGCATATCCGAGAGCGAGGCAGTCGCCACCGCCGTAGATGTCGCCGGTAACGCCGATCGGAACCGGATTGAGACGTGCATCGAGGATGTGATAGCGCGCGTTATTTATCGGCTTGCCATAGAGGATGCTGGCCCAGTGTGGCTCGACTGTTTCGACCTCAAAGAAATTTG
This sequence comes from Pyrinomonadaceae bacterium, assembly GCA_036498585.1. Classification (GTDB taxonomy): domain Bacteria; phylum Acidobacteriota; class Blastocatellia; order Pyrinomonadales; family Pyrinomonadaceae; genus PSRF01. Next base: position 11,002 of record DASYFE010000098.1, read on the forward strand.
AGTAAACGCTTGTTTCCGTCGCTCCGCCCATATTGATCACGCGGGCATTTGGAAACGCAGCGTGTATCTGATCCGGCAGACCTAAAGGAATCCAGTCGCCGGCCAGGAAGACGGTTTTCAAGTGTGCTCCGCTGTTCGGCTCACGCGAGAAGTAAGGCGCCACTTGCTGTAGAGCCACGGGAGCAGAATCCCAGAATGTTATCCGTTGCTCCTGAAGAATCTGCGCCAGTCTACGCGACTCGCGTAAATCCGCGCGCGAGGCGACGTAGATCGTCGCGCCACCAGCGAGCGTTCCGAGCATGTCATAGATGGATAGATCGAACGTCGACGAGGTGACGAAGAGAAGACGATCGCCTACGCCGACGTTGAAAGTGGTATGGATCCAGTCGATGAGATTGATGATCGGCCGGTGCTGGACCATCACGCCTTTCGGCTGACCGGTGGAACCGGAGGTGTGGATGATGTAAGCGACGTTGGCCGAACTCACCGTCGTGGACGGATTGTTCTCCGGCAACGCTCGTAGATGCCAGTTTGTCCAGAGCCGCTTGCTCGGCTGCATGGTGCGGTTAGCGCGAGCACTTTCTCGTCCGTCATCTTTCGTAAGAATCACGTCGAAGCGATAGCCAAGCTCGTTGCTGAACCCCTGCTCACGATGCTGGATCTGCACGTCAGACACGTCCGGCAACGTCGCCTCGAGATCCAAGAAGTAAGCTTCGTCGAAATAGAGCTCGGCATCTAGCTGCGTTTTGGTTCGCGCCTGCGGGTTGAGTCGCTGGAACTCCTGAAGCGACTCGCCAAACTCCTGCTTGCGTTCGGCATCCATGATGTCGCAGAGAAGAATCGTGCCGCCGGGCGCAAGCAGTTTGAGCGACTTTTCGAGGACGGCTTCGAAGTAGTTTGGACCGGGAAAAAACTGCGCCGTGCTCGCCATCACGATGAGGTCAAAAGATCCCGGCTCGAACATCGTGTCGATTTGATCGGCGAAGCCTGTCGCAAGTTTGATGTTGTCTCCACTCACACGGCTGAGATTTCGCGTCTGTGTCGCTTCGGAAGGATCAAGCCCGACGTATAGTCCGGCGTGTGGCGCGAGCTCGAACATGATCAATCCCGAACCGCAACCGATCTCCAGCACGCGCCGCTCTGGGCTGAGAAACGGTTGGGCCAGCTCCGCCACGCGCTCGACGTATTCTCTGACCTCGCTTTCAGCGAAAGGCTCCCCAGTGTAACTACTGATAAAACCGCCGGCCGTGACTTCATCAACAGACTGCTCGGCGACGTGATCCCAAATCGATTTCACCACGTCCTGATTCAGCGTCTCGGGCTGCGGTCTTTGCGTCTCCACGTCGAGACAGATGACGTCGGTGAGGTGCGGAAGTTTCCATTGCAGCTCGTGGATGGCGCGAAGCTGTGCATGCTGTGTGAGCAAACAGCGGATGCCAAGCGTTGAGGCAATCCAACGGAGTCGCTCCAGCGGCCATGCCGGATCGAGCGGCACATAAGTACCGCCGGCTTTGAGCACGCTCACGACTGCCAGGACCATGTCGAGCGAACGCTCCATCAAAACGCCCACGCGCAGCTCCGGTCCGATTCCGAGCTCTATCAGCTTATGCGCGAGGCGATTTGCGCGGCGATTAAACTCGTCGTAACTAAATTGCCTGTCTTCGAAAATAACTGCCGTCGCATTCGGATTCTTCGCCGCCTGCGACTCGAAGAGTTGATGAAGACAAACGTCCTGGCGAAAAGGCTTTCCCGTATCGTTCCATTCAACGAGCAACTGCTGTCGCTCGCTTGCTGTCAACAGACGCAGGTCGGCAATGCTCGCGTCCGGGTCAGCGACTATGCCTTCCAACAACGTCTGGAAATGACGTAGCAGTCTTTCGATAGTCGCTTCTTCGAAGAGGTCGGTGTTGTATTCAAGCGAACCTTCGAGGTCTTCTCCCGTTTCCCACATCGCGAGGACGATGTCGAACTTTGACGTTTCCCTTTCACTTTCGACGAGGGTCAACTGCAAATCTTTCAGGCTGATCTCAGGTGACGGAGTGTTCTGCATTGCAAACACCACTTGAAAGAGCGGAGTGACACTCAGGTTCCGTTCCGGCGCTAACTCCTCCACGAGCTTCTCAAACGGCACATCCTGATGCGCGTATGCGCCCAGCGCCGTCTCTTTCACACGCTGCACGAGCTCGCGGAAGGTCGGATTCCCACTCACATTCGTTCGCAGCACGAGCGTGTTGACGAAAAACCCGATCAAGTCTTCCGTCTCGGCTCGCGTGCGGTGGGCCACGGGGGTCCCGACCGCAATGTCATCCTGTCCGCTGTAGCGCCAGAGCAGCAGTTGAAACGTCGCCATCAAGGTCATGAACAGTGTCGCGCCTTGACTGCGACTCAACGTCTTCAGCTCTTCAGTTAACGAGCGTGGCAGCCGCAGCGAGACTGACGCTCCGTTGAAAGTTCTCACTGCCGGGCGTGGATAATCCGTCGGCAACTCCAGGACAGGCGGCACACCCTCCAGTTGCTCCCGCCAGTACGCGAGCTGCTGGTCCAACACCTCGCCTTGGAGCCACTCCCGCTGCCACACCGCAAAATCTGCATACTGCAGGCTCAGGTCCTTTAGCGGGCTCTCTGCTCCAACCGCATAGGCTTCGTAGAGCGCCGCCACTTCACGAACCAGCACGCCCATGGACCAACCGTCACTGACGATGTGATGCATCGATAGAAGTAGGACGTGATCTTCCGGCGACAGGCGCAGCAGTCGGGCGCGCACGAGTGGGCCAGTTGAGAGATCGAATGGAAGCTGCGCCTCTTCACGCGCGAGGCGTTGCGCGTGCGTATCGCGCTCTTCCGGAGGACGCACGGTTAGATCACTCAGGGGTAGAGTAAAATGCGATTCCGGAGCGATAACCTGTACGGGCTGTCCTTCGATAGTAGTAAAGGTCGTACGCAGGATTTCGTGACGCTGCGTCACTTCGCGCAAACTCTTTTCAAGCGCGCTTACGTTTAGCGTCAGCCCACAGATACGCACGGTCGCGGGCAGGTTGTAGAACGAGCTGTCCTTTTCGAATTTATCGAGAAACCAGAGACGCTGCTGAGCAAAAGAGAGCGGCATTACATTCCCTTCCCGCGGCGCTCTCTCCATCTTCTCCATTCGCGACGGCATCCCGGCTCTCGCTCTCAACGTCTCTTCGACAGTCTCCGCCAACTCCCCAACCGTCGGTTGTTCGAATAAGCTTCGTAACGCAATCTCGATCCCGAACGCTTCCCGCACGCGCGACATCACCTGCGTCGCCAGTAGCGAGTGGCCGCCCAGGTCGAAGAAGTTGTCGTTGACGCCGGCTCTCACTCCCAACACATCGGACCAGATCGAGGCCAGCATCTCTTCTACTCCACTGCGCGGAGCAAGGAAGACTTCAGCGAGTGCCGCGCGTCCAGCATCCGGCGCGGGCAATGCTCGACGATCAACCTTGCCGCTGCCGGTCAAAGGCAGCGTGTCGAGCAACAGGAAGAGAGAAGGAATCATGTATTCGGGGAGCTTGTCCTTGAGATGTCTGCGCAGTTCCTCTCTCGCCGGCGGCGCGGACGTTTGGGCGGCGATGATGTAAGCCACCAGGCGCTTTCTGCCTTCGTCTTCCTGCACGGTCACTACGGCCTGCTTTACCGATCGGTGCTGCTTCAAGACCGCCTCGATCTCGCCGACCTCGACGCGAAAGCCGCGCACCTTCACCTGTAAGTCGCGCCGTCCGAAATACTCGAGCACTCCGCCGGCGGAGTAACGCACGAGATCCCCGGTTCGGTAGAGTCGCGCGCCGCCGTCATGATTAAAGGGATGAGGGATAAACTTCTCCGCCGTTTGGTCCGGGCGATTCAGATAGCCGCGCGCGAGTTGCGTTCCGCCGATGTATAACTCGCCACTGACCCCGACGGGGACGGGTTCGAGTGCGTCGTCGAGCACATAAACTTCGGCGTTGGTGATAGGCCTGCCGATAGGAGGCAACTTCGGCCACGAGCCGGCGTCTCCTTCGAGACGCCACATCGTCACAAGGTGCGCCTCCGTTGGACCATAGTGATTGTCGAGCGTGCAGCCGTCGAGTCTCTGAAAGAGACGTGCGATCTGCGGCGTGATCTTCAACTGCTCGCCAGCGGTGATGACCTGACGCAAACTGGCGGGCGCGCTCTCCTGCCGATCCGCCTCCTCGGCCAGATGCTGCAAAGCAACAAACGGAAGAAATAATCTCTCCACCCGCTGCTCGGTAATCACCCGCAACAACTCGCCAGCGTCGCGTCGCGCATCTTCGCGCAGCAGCACGAGCGCGCCGCCTGCACATAGCGTCGGGAAGATTTCCTGAAATGAAACGTCGAAACTTAAAGACGCAAATTGCAGCGTACGCAGAGGCTTCTCAGAGCTTTGAATCTGATACTTGATCAGATTGACTGCGCCGCGGTGAGGCATCACGACTGCTTTCGGTCTACCCGTCGAGCCGGAAGTGTAAATTACGTAACACGGGTTACGCGGATCCGATCCGTGGCTCTGATCTGTGTAATCCGTGGCTGATGGTCCTTCCGCTGTCAGAATCACCACCGGCTTTGCGTCTTCGATCATGAACCGCAGTCGCTCAGGCGGATAACTCGGATCGAGCGGCATGTATGCGCCGCCGGCTTTCAAAATGGCGAGGATGCCGACGATCATCTCTATCGAGCGTTCCAACATCACGCCGACAACCTGCTCTGGGCCTACTCCGAGCGTGCGCAGCCGGTGCGCAAGCTTGTCGGCGCGCTCATTCAACTCGCGATAATTCAATTGCGTCTCTTCGAAGATAACCGCCACATCACCGGGCGTGCGTTCCGCCTGCTGCGCGAACAGCTCATGCACGCACAATTCACTCGAAAAATGCTCTGCCGGAGTATTCCACTCCTCGAGCAGTTGGCGGCGTTCCATCTGCGAAAGCAAAGATAGCTGCGCGAGGTGTTGGTCCGGATTGTTGATGACGCCTTTAAGAAGCGTTTCGAAATGTCCGAGCAGGCGAAAGATGGTCGGCTCGTCAAACAGGTCTGTGCTGTATTCGCAGACGCCTTCCAATCCCTCGTCAGTCTCTTCCAGCAAGAGCGCCAACTCGAAATGGGCCGTACCACTGTCAATGCTGAGAAGATCGAGCGTGAGTCCTGATAGCTCCAACTTTTCCTGCGGTGCGTTTTGCAACGCGAACAGCACCTGGAACAGCGGCGTGTAACTCATGCTGCGTTCCGGGTGCAGCATTTCGACCACCATTTCAAACGGCACGTCCTGGTGCGTATAGGCGCCGAGGGCCATCTCTTTGACGCGCTGCACCAGCGACACGAACGTCGGATTCCCGCTCACGTCTGTTCGCATCACGAGGGTGTTGGCGAAGAATCCGATCAGGTTCTCAATCTCGCCATGGCGACGATTCGCAATCGGCGTCCCAACTGCAATGTCATCCTGTCCGCTGTAGCGCGAGAGCAATGTTTGCAGAGAAGCCAGTAGTGTCATGTAGAGCGTGACGCCCTCACGCCTGCTCAACGCTCTCAATTCTTCGGACAGCTCGCTTGATAACTTGAACGGCAGCGTCGCGCCGCGAAACGTCTGCACGTGCGGCCGCGGACGATCGGCAGGTAGTTCCAGGACTGGAGGCACGCCCGCCAGTTGCTCTCGCCAGTAATCCAGTTGTCGTTCTAACACTTCGCCTTGCAGCCACTCGCGCTGCCACACCGCATAGTCGCCATACTGCAGGCTCAGTTCCTTAAGCGTGCTCTCCGTTCCAACCGCATAAGCTTCGTAGAGCGCCGCCACTTCACGAACCAGCACGCCCATGGACCAACCGTCACTGACGATGTGATGCATCGATAAGAGCAGGATGCGATCTTCCGGCGACAGGCGCAACAGGCGGGCGCGTATGAGTGGTCCGGTTGATAAATTGAAGGGGCGCTGCACCTCTTCACGAATCAGTGTTGCTTCCGGCAAACCGGAGAGTTCTTCGACGGCAACGGGGAAAGGCTCAGCGTTCCCGATAACCTGAACAGGTTCTCCGTGCAGATCGCGAAAGGTCGTGCGCAATGCTTCATGCCGCCGAATGAGCTCAGTCAGCGCACTCTCGAGCGCCGCGATGTCGAGCGTGCCGCGCAAGCGCACACCGCGCGAGGTGTTATAGACCGGATTGCCTGGCTCGAGTTGGTCAATAAACCAGAGACGTTGCTGAGCAAAAGAGAGCGGCATCACATTGCCCTCTCGTGGCGCTTTCCCGATTCGGGGCGGCATCACGACTCTCTCCGCCAGCCCTGCTTCTACCATCTGTGCGAGCTCTCCGATCGTCGGTTGCTCAAATAAACTCCGTAACGCGATCTCGATCCCGAATGCTTCCCTTACTCGCGACATCACCTGCGTCGCTAGCAGCGAGTGGCCGCCCAACTCGAAGAAGTTATCGTTGACTCCGACTCTCACCCCCAGCACATCTGACCAGATCGAGGCCAGCATCTCTTCCACCCCCGTGCGTGCTGCAAGGAAGATTTCATCGAGTGCGGGACGTTCAGCATCAGGTGCAGGCAACGCTCGACGGTCTATCTTTCCGTGGCTGGTCAGTGGCAGAGCATCCAGATAGACAAAGGCCGAAGGGATCATGTAGTCCGGCAGTCGGGACTTTAAGTGGCTACGCAACTCATTGATGCCCGGCCCGTGCTCGTGGCTGGCGACGATGTATGCGACCAATCGCTCTTCGCGCGCTACGATGATCGCTTCTTTGACGCCTTCATGTTCCGCGAGCGCACTTTCAATCTCACCCGGCTCGATGCGGAAGCCGCGTACCTTTACCTGTTCATCAATCCGGCCGGTGAATACTATGTTCCCGTCCGCGAGATAGCGGCCTCGATCACCCGTCCGATAGATTCTCGCTCCCGCACACGTGCTGTATTCGTCCGCAACGAACCTTTCTCCCGTCTGCTCCGGGCGATTCAAATAACCACGCGCTACTCCCTCGCCGCCTACGCATATCTCGCCTTCGACTCCCACCGGCACTAACCGCCCGCGCTCGTCGAGCACACGCAGCACAACGTTGCGCAGCGGTTTGCCAACCATCTGCCCACGCACTCGCGCACTGGGGTTCACTTCGTAGCCGGCGCAGATGATGGTTGCTTCGGTTGGCCCATACAACACTCTCACTGCCGCGCGCGGAAACTCTTCTGCCATCTCGGCGATCAGTTCCGGCGGCACCGCTTCCCCGCCCACCAGCAACTGCTTTAATTGTGGATACTCATCGCGCGCAAACTTTACGAACCTCCGCATCACTCCCGGCACCGCGTGTAGCACCGTCGCCTCCGACAGCACGCGCTTCATGACCTCTGACTCCAGCGCCTTACCGGTCGAGACGAGTAGACAGCGCCCTCCTGCCAACGGTGCGGCCAGCAATTCCAGGAGCGAGATGTCGAAGGAGAACGAGGCAATACATGGCAGACAATCTTCGGGCGTCAGTTGGAGTATCTCCTGGGCTGCGGACAGCGTGTGCAGGAGTTGACGGTGTTCGATTGCTACGCCCTTGGGTCTGCCGGTCGAGCCTGAAGTGTAGATGACGTAAGCAAGTTGTTGCGGCAGCACTGCAACGGTCGGATTCTCTGTGCTCTGTTGTGCAATCTGCTCGGCGTCGGCATCGAGCTTGATAATTCGCGCGGCAGTCTCGGGCAAACGCACGGAGTCTTCCGTGATGATCAGAGAAGCTCCGGCGTCGGCGCACATGAACGCAATCCGCTCGGGCGGGTAAAGCGGATCTAAGGGAAGATAGCAGCCGCCCGCCTTGAAGACGGCGAGCAACGCAACGAGCGACGCGGGTCCACGTTCCAGCACCACGCCAATCGTGGTTTCGCGATGCGTACCGTGACTCAGAAGGTGATGCGCGAGTTGGTTGGCGCGGCTGTTTATTTGATCGAAGGTCAGCTTTTGTTCTTCAAAGAGGAGTGCCGGCGCAGTTGCACTATCGCCAATATAATCGCTGGCATGTTGGGCAAACAGTTCATGAACGAGCGGAGTCGAGTGTAGCGGCTGTGGCGTTTCGTTCCATTCAACGAGCAGCTGCCATCGCTCGCTTGCAGTCAACAGCGGCAGGTCTGCAATCCGCGCGTCCGCGCTACCGATGATGCGCTCCAGCAACGTTTGGAAATGAGAAGCCATGCGCTCGATAGTTGTGGCCTCAAACAATTCTGAGCGGTAGTGCCAGTCTGCGATCAGCCCGTCGGGCGTCTCTTCTATTCCCAACGCGAGGTCGAATTTTGCGGTGTCACCGGTGAGGGCTTCCGGGCGCATTTTCAGACCATGCGCTTCAACTTCAGGAAGCGGCGTATTCTCGAGCGCAAACATCACCTGAAACAGCGGAGTGACACTCAGATTCCGCTCGGGCGCTAACTCCTCCACGAGCTTCTCAAACGGCACATCCTGGTGCGCGTATGCACCGAGCGCGGTTTCTTTCACCCGCTGTAAAAACTCGCGGAAGGTCGGATTTCCGGTGAGCGCTGTTCGCAGCACGAGCGTGTTGACGAAGAATCCGATCAAGTCTTCCGTCTCCGCTCGTGTCCGATTGGCCACGGGCGTCCCTACCGCAATGTTCTCCTGTCCGCTGTAGCGCCAGAGCAGCAGTTGAAGCGCTGCCAGTAAACTCATAAACAGCGTCACGCCTTCGGCGCGACTCAATGCCTGCAACTCTTCGCTGACATTTTTCGACAGGTTGTAGCTGATCTTCGCACTCTGAAAGCTTGAAGTTGCGGAGCGCGGTTTATCCAGCGGCAGTTCCAATACCGATACGCCATCAAGCTGCTTGCGCCAGTACGCGAGTTGCTGGTCCAGTACATCGCCTTGCAGCCACTCCCGCTGCCACAGCGCATAGTCGCCATACTGCAGGCTCAGCTCCTTAAGCGCGCTCTCAGCGCCAGCCGCATACACTTCGTAGAGCGCCGCCACTTCACGGATTAGCACACCTATGGACCAGCCGTCACTGACGATGTGATGCATCGACAGCAGCAGGATGTGCTCTTCAGTAGAAAGGCGCAGCAGGTGTGCGCGAATGAGTGGGCCAGTTGCCAGATCGAACGGCCTCTGCGCCTCTTTCTCGCAGAATTTCCGGATTTCTGAGCGAGAGAGATCGACAAGCGGAAGCGGCAGACGCAGTTCGGAGACAATGATCTGTACGGGCTCTCTATCGCGCGTAGAGAAGATGGTGCGGAGCGCTTCGTGTCTGCGCACGATCTCATTGAGACTCGCTTCGAGCGCAGAGACATCGAGCCGGCCTTCGAGATGCAACCTGCCGGATAAATTATAAGCGGCGCCGCCGGGTGCGAGCTGGTCCAGAAACCACAGACGCTGCTGCGCGAACGAGAGCGGCAGGGCGTCGCGCGTCCCGCGACTTACAATCTTTTGCGACCCCGAACCTGTCTCAATACCTTCTTCTTCGAGCAGGTAGTCGAGCAGCTCAAGCCGATCCGCATCCAATCCCACCCTGTCCAAATTATCCGTCATCTCTTTCATCTGCCTTTGCCCGAAAGTCTGATTTCTCTGTGCAAGCTCTGTGTTCTCTGTGTCTCTGTGGTTGTTTTTCCTAAGCAATCTTCAACCACAGAGACACAGAGAACACAGAGGTTGCACAGAGAAGAGCATCTGTGACGACTTTTCGGGCAAAGCGCTCTTAGCCAGCATCCGGCTTTGCTCTTAGCCCGCGAAGCGGGCGTCAGCATAAAGCCTGGGGTGGAGCGAGGCTTTGCGAGCGCAACCCCAGGATCACGAAACAAAACATTTCTGAGCCCGTGAAACGGGCGATAGCCGTTAAGGGAATGAACGCTGTCGCCCATTTCATGGGCTCGCGCGCCTTTTGATAATTCGATCCTGGGGTTCCGCTCGCAAAGCCTCGCTCCACCCCAGGCTTTATGCTGACGCCTGCTTCGCAGGCTAAGACGTTCTGCCTGCTTCGCAGGCTAAGACGTTTCTGCCTGCTTCGCAGGCTAAGAGCTCTCATGTGTTTCACGAAACGCTCTTCTCTCCACGTTTGCGTTCTAGTTCGTCCTTTAGCTCCGATGATGAAATGCTTTTGATTCTTTGCAGCACGTGCGCGATCTTCGCGGTCTGACCGGGCTTGGGTTCGTGTTGGACCAGAGCGCGGGCCAGGGCTTCGATCGTCGTCGCCTCGAAGACGACGCTCAGGTGTAACTGCGTGCGAAAGATGCTGCGCACTTTCGATAAGAGGCGCGTAGCTTTCAGCGAATGACCGCCGAGGTCAAAAAAGTTATGACTCA
>DASYFE010000099.1:0-18558 GCA_036498585.1 Pyrinomonadaceae bacterium
GTTCCAGTTTCTCTTCTTCGTGTGCCAGGCGCCGTCGGTTTCTGACCAGTAACTGTAAGACGGTATCGGACCACGTAGTTTGATCAATGACGTCGTGGTTTCGATCTCGAGTCCCGGGTTCTCACGAGGAAGGAAAGTGACGTTACTGGACTGCTTTCGTTTGACGTCGTTCCAATCACGATCCGCGTATCCTTCTACGGGTTCGAGAATCTCTTCGTCGAACTCGGCGATCTGCGTGAGTTGACCGCGGTCCAAGCGCAGCAACCGTGCTTTGCGAATGTAAGACGTTGCGTCGCCATTGCTGTCGCGCACCAGCAACTCGTGGATCCCAGGCTTGATGGTCGTGGGCAGAGTAAGCCAATTGTCATAAGGGTAATCTTCAAAGCGCAACCAACTGCTCAGCGCGCCAACAGGTTTCCAGCCGCAGGAGTCTCTGCTGAATATCAGGGCCATCGGATGTTCGAGACGCACGAAAGTAAGTACCGCTTCCGTCGGCGAGGTGTCATCGAGTTGTACGTAGCCGAGGCGCGCGCGATCGGCGCGTTCCGGATAATTGAGGTCGCGCTCGTAGTCGTAATAGACAGTCGAGATCTCGGGTCGTAGTAGCAGGCGTTTGAACATCTCGCGCCGGACGGACACGTCGTCACTCTTGATCGCAGTCAGGACTTCTTCCGGTCGATTGAAGTAGTCGTTGGTCTGACAAGGTGTCAGTTGTGGTTGGCGTTGGCGGTGTCTCTGCCGGACCATGAAGGCAAATATGCATGCGGCCGCCAGACCGATAGCGAAACAAATTGCGAATGCCGTTAGACGTGATTTCCAGCGCATAGTGTTCTCTTTCTTCTCTGCGTACCTCTGCGTATCTCTGCGGCCTCTGCGTTTAGTTTGCCATTAATGCAGAGAGCGCAGAGATACGCAGAGAGCCACAGAGAAATTCAACCAGATCCGACCGATCTTTGATCAATTACGAGCGATAACTTCGGCGGTTGTGCACCGCTTCGAATTTCACGCAGATGGTTGAGTCGCGCCTGCGCGAGATTGCGGTCGGGTTGTTTGCTTAGGAGCGCCAACCTTACTTGTTCCAGTTCCTCGGCACGCTTCAAATCACCGAGCTGCTCGGCTGCGATCGATAGCAACTCGAGCAAGTTCACGTGCGACGCGCGCCTGCGTTCATCAGCCCGTTGTTGCAGCGTTTGATATCGAGCTGTATTTGTCACAGCTTGATCACTTTGATTCGGCTGGAACGCCGCCACACGTTCCGCTAGCTTCAACGCCGCACCGGGTTGGCTCTCCTTTAAATAGAGCGCCACGAGCTGCTCGAGTGGCTCATCTTCCACAAACGCGAACGCTTTCCAAGCCGCTGACTCGCGAGACTCAACCAACGAACGCAGGAAGCTATTCCGACTCTCTGCATTGTTCCCCGCTCGCTTTTCGATGATGGCCCGAAGACTGCTCAGATACGCATTCGGAACATCGTTCGCGAGTGATTTCACGGAGGCCACGGAAAGAGATTCAAGCGCGACATTCATCTCACTGTCGTTTGGACTAACACTACGAATGCGATCGCGCAGCTTTTCCCAGCGCGAAGAATTCTGCGCCACGATCTCGGGGGCGAGCCATACGGCCTGCCAGCGTGTGTTTCGGGTCAGCATGCGATTACCGATGATGTCTGCGAGCTGCTGAATCGCATCATCCGATTTTCCGTTCGCACTGAGTAAGCGCACAAGCTCGATCTGATTTTGTTCGTCGTCCGGTGACTCAACGAGGAGTTGTTGTCGAAATCCAAGAGCGACTTCAAGCTCTCCAAACTCGCCCGCCATCTCCGCAGCGAGTTGTAACGCCGTTGCCGGATCGATTGCGACAGCTTGATTTCGATCCGGCTTCGTCGAATCGATCATTGATTGAAGCCCCTTCAACCCAAGAGCTTTGTCTCCACGTTCGAAAGCAACCCGCGCTAGTCCAGCGAAATATGTCGCCTCAAAGTGTTCCAGCTCCAGCTCTCTCGTGTATGCGGCGTCAAGCAATGAGCGTGCTTCTTCGTTTTGTCCCTCGTCGCGAAGCAGCGCAACTGCTTCATTCAAACGCTCAATACTCGGCGCTAATGTTTCATGATTGGTTTTTATTCCGACCAGCCTTTGCATCTCGGCTGTGGCTTCAGCGACACGGCCTACCCGGACGTCCAATCGCAAAGACGCGAAGCACAACCAAACCGGACGCGCGTAGCGCCACTTGAGATCGGCTTCAATCGATGCGATCAACTGGCGCGCGGGCTCGGTTTGTCGCTGCTCGATCAGATAGTCGAGATACTCTCGCTGCCACTTGATCCGATCGTAGTCGGGTTCCGAGCGGTGATATTCGGTTTCCTGATCGAGCGCGTATTCAACTGTGGAATCGTCAAAACTCTCACTGATCAGACCCGAATAAGCATAGTCGCGCTCGTAGCCTGGCATCCCTCCACTGCGCTTAATCAGAATCTGGTAGAACGGCCCGGCTTCATGACGCGACACGACTGAGTTGCGAATCAGAAACTCAGGCAGGAAGCGGTTGTCAGGAGCGGCGGCGCAAAGCTGAGCGAAGAACCGGGCCTTCTTTGCCTCTGTCGCGGGAGCCAGTGGCGTTTCGGAAGAGTCAGAAGCAGAGAATGAGCGAGCAAGAGTCTTGATGAGGTTTCCGAAACTGGCGAACTGTTGCTTCTCTTCGGCCGAGTCATAGCTCTCTTCCGCCTTAAGTTCTTTCTGCAAAGTGGTCGTCACAAACTTCGTCACGCGGAGACGGGCCTGCTCATTCAACCTGTGTTTGACCAGAGTCTCGAGATAAAGCGAGTGATCGGCAATCGAATCGCTCTTAACAATGATCTCGTCCCACAGCTCGTTTGCCTTGCGCGAGTCTCCGCTCAGGAAGTACGCAGAGCCAAGATCTGCGAGGATGGTCTTGTCGTCAGGTTGTGCGTCATGGGCCAGCACGAGGTGCTCTTTAGCGTGTGCGAAATCCTTCTGCTCCAGGTACCAACGCCCGAGTCTCGCTTGCTCACCCGTATCCGCGGGCCGGTTCTCAATCATGGCCGGCAGGAATGAGCGAGACTTCAATCTCTGCTCCGGTTGCGCCGTCGAATACAACCAGCGACCATACTTTTGCGCCAGTTGATACCAATCGTCACCGGCGAGTTGCGCTTTGGTATCAGGTGTTTGTTTGACCAGCTCGCCGATGGGCCGGAAGTTCAGCGCTGAAGAAAAATACTGCTCGCTGCGCTCGTCAAACTCATTCAAGACCAGACTAGCTTCTGCGTTGCGCGAGTACTTCCAAACATCCGGTAAAGGCGAACTCTGGATCGCTATGTGGGCTAACTCCCTGTCTTCCTTGCGCAGCAGGAAAGCGATTAGCTGTAGTTGATGCGGCGTTGAGTTTTGCGCGCACGAAAGCAGCTCGCTTCTGTCACCGCTGGCCCAAAGCACCTCGAAATAGCGTTCAATTAAGGCATCCTGCGACGTCAGTGACTGAGTCTGGGGCTTTTGATAATTCTCTCGCAAAGCCCTTAGCTCACGCGCATTGTCTCCGAGAAGACGCGCATTGGTCGCAATCAAACTCGCAAAGTCAAAATCAACAGCGTGCGGCTCGCGATCGTGCTCAGCCTCGAGCAGATTGAGAATTGATTGATACGCGCCGCGTTCATCATAAAGGTCCACGATGCCACGTACATGAGTTTGATAGGCCGGCCAATCACGCTGTGCATAGTCACGCTCTTTAAACGCGATCAATACCTCTTCTTCGATCGATCCGAATCCCGCCCGCCTGCTGAGATCGCGCATGAGCGTCATCGTTCCGTTAGCGCTGCCATCTTTATTTAGTGCTATCTGCCCCTTGATGAACTTGAACAACGCCGTCAGCTCATCACTCGTCGCTCGTTCCGCAGCGACACCGCCAACGCCTTCAGCAATCGCGCCGTCGAGTGTCGCCAGCAAATCCTTCGCTTTACCGGCATGAGTGGCATTCTGCCCTCCAGCCTCCGCAGCCAGACGGCCGCGCAGCTCCCAAAGCCGCAACATGATTTGATCTAAAGCTTCTTCACTTCTAACCGTCTGCACATAGCCAACGATGTCTGAAGCTTTCAACTCATTCTTGAACGGGTCGGCAGCGAACGCGTTGAATGCATCTCGATATTTCTGCACGGCAATCTTGAGATCGGTTCCACGCTGACGCGCAGCTTCCGCGAACTGGTCACTTACGGAAAGCTTTTTGTTTTCCTCGGGCGGCAGCTTGCGTCGTTCGGCTTCTGCCTCCTGGTGGCGGCCGGCCTTCTCGAGCAACGTGACCAATTGTTTGATGTACTGCGGATCATCGTTGGACAGCTCCTGGGCTTTTCGCAAAGCAGCGATTGCCGAGCCGAAGTCCTTTGCGCGTGTATAAACATCAACGAGCGAGTCGTAGAGCTCGGTCATCTCCGGCTGGTTATCGAGCGCCATGTGATATTGGCGCGCCGCATTCGCAAAATCGCCTTTCGCGTCGTAGATTCGCGCGAGCACAACGTTCCAGCGATAATTCTTGTACGCCTCACGTGAAACTCGCTGGTAATAATTGACGAGGGTGTCGCCGCCACCATATCGGCGCACGTAGCTGATCGCATCGTCGATCTGCTCCTCGTCATCCGGATCGCGATTGATGATCTCGATGTGCTGTTCGATGGCGGACGAGTAGTCTTTCAGGAGGGTAAAGGCTTCGATCATGTCTTTGCGAAGGCCTGCCACCTGAGACCGGATCTCCCGCACATCAATGTCCTGCCTTTTGATTGCCTCGATAGTTGCGCCGAAGGTCGTGCGTAGCTGCTGCTGGTTTCCGCTGCGCACATAAACCTTCGCGAGCTCGTGAAAAACTTCGGTGTTCAAGCGGTCTTCGCGGTTGAGTTTTTCGAGCACTGCTTGTGCAGCGCTGTAGTTCTGCATCTCCACGTAGCGTGCCGCCAGCTTCCGCCCGAATAGATAATGGTACCGGCCGAGGCCGCGTTGCATACCGGATTGCAGAATCGCGACCGCGTTCGGGCGCAGGCCGAGTCGCCAGCAAACGTCAGCACTCTCGGTCAACACGCCATAGTTCGTCGGATACTTTTGGACCAACATCCGCAACTCTCCGGCGGCTTGATTGGGTTGATTGTTGTTGCTGTAAACGTCAGCGAGAGTCAGGCGATATGACATTTCGGACCGACGAGCAGTTGTCGTAGCAATCAACCGCTGCAGCGCCGCAACCTGTCCGGCGACTTCCTCATGATCGTCGAACATGCTACGTGCGTATCGCAGAAAATCTCGTGAGTTACTACGGGCCACCACCTCCCGCAACAGCCGCGAGGCCTCGGGCCATCGCTTTGCGTCGTACAGGAAGCCTGCGTAGTCCAAAACTAAGTTATCGTCTCGATTGCGTTTGCGTTCCTCGACAAAAGCAGCATTAATCTGATCAGAAACCCCAGGCCGTTTGGAAAGCGTTACGAGGCGCTTTCTGGCGCGGTACGTGTCCGGATCGTAATAGCCTGTCGAATCCAGCGCCCTGACATACTCGTTGAGGGCGGCGCGGAGCTGATGTTTGTCTTCGAGAATAACTCCGGCTTGATAAGCATAGAGCGATTCGTCCTGCTCTTGCTTTCTCAGGGCGTGGATCGTGCGCAACGCATCGTCGTATTGATAATAGTCCCAGTAGATCGTCGCCGTATCGAGATAAGTATCTTCCTCGCCGCGCGCGAGCGGAATCAGTTGTTCCCACTCAGCACGCGCTTTCGTGTAGTCGCCGAGTTCCGCCTGCACTTCACCGGCGCGCGTTCGATAGGCGGCGACCGACGGTGATGCGTCTGCGAGCGACTGCGAGATAGCGGCCGACTCTTCGAGGAACCGCCGATTGTGTTGTCC
Organism: Pyrinomonadaceae bacterium; assembly: GCA_036498585.1. Classification (GTDB taxonomy): domain Bacteria; phylum Acidobacteriota; class Blastocatellia; order Pyrinomonadales; family Pyrinomonadaceae; genus PSRF01. The sequence continues at coordinate 5,886 of DASYFE010000099.1, forward strand.
GAACGATCGAGTGACATTGATCAACCTTTCAGCAAACTCCGGTGAATTCGGATAGAGCCTGTTGAGCTCGCGATAAGCGTCTATGGCTTCTTCAAAGTTTGACAGTTGTGCGCTCGCATCCGCGCGAAAGAGTTTGTACGGCAACAGGGCCTGGGAGTCAGTCGACTGGCTGAGCGTCGCACGAGCTCGCGTGAGATATCCCCGCAGCTCATTATGACTGGCGAGATGGGACAGGAATTGATCGCGGCATTCTCGCGACTCAAAGTAGTACTCAGAAATGAGAGTGCGCCACTGATCCCACTGTTTGTGTTCGCTGTGAAACTTCAACAGCCCGTTTACGAAATTCAGGTTGTGCGGAAATCGCTGGTGCGCGACGGAATACAGAGCGAAGTAGAGCTGCGCATCGAAGCCCCCGACGTCGATGAATTCGTGTAGATACTTTTGAGCCTCCGCATCATCGACTTTTCCGATTACGTCACGCGATAACGCTTCGAATTCTTTGCTTCGCTTCTGCCGCACATACCAGCGCGCCAGGCGATCGCGCCACGTGGTTGAAGGAAATGCACGCAACGCTTCCTGATACACACGCAGTTGCTCGTCGACGAGGTTGGTTTGTCCGAGCCACTGCAGCATTTGTTCGTACAAGGCCTGCTCATCGGGGTACTTCTTAATTTCATTCGCATAGAGAGCCAGGATGTCGCTCGTGCGATTGTCCTTCGCGAGGGACGAAACGTAACGCTGCAGGACTGTTTCGTAATCGACTTCGCTTGCTCGATCGTTATCGGCATCGATGAACTGGTCGGAATACGAAGAGTTGTTGTTGTAAGAGCCTTCGCTGGAGTCGGCCATAGTGTAGTTGACTCCGGGATTTGAGATCGGTGGATAAGCGATCACCGAAGGTTTGACTGTAGTTGGCTCTGAAAGCGCGTTCAGGGCTTGTGTCTGTGCATTCTGATCGACGCTCGTGTCGGGAGGATGAATGAGCGGTTTATCCTTTGCGCGATGCCGGCCCAGGTAATCAAGAATGTGTATGTACAACGCTCGTTCCGCGTCGAACTTGTTCGCCGCGACGTACGCGTCGGCGAGTTTGAGTGCAACTTCGGGAAACTCAGGCGCGTCTGTGTAACGCTGCTCGAATTCGGCGAGTGTTTCTGAAGCAACGTCGAGGTTTTTATCGTCGGTATATAGCCGGACGATGTCCAGATACATCTGGGCCAACTCGGGCGACGTCGGGTTCTCCTTCTTGTAGGCCGTGAAGATGCGATAGGCGGCGGCGCGATTGAAATACGAGACGGCCCGTTCTTCTTCTACGGAAAACTCGTATTTGGGATCGGTGTCGGAAAGGATGAGCGACAGAATTCCACCCATCATGCCGGGATGTGGATCGGCAGTGGCGATGTCCTGGTAAAACTTCAGATCACCACGGGTGAGCGAGAGTCTTTGATCGCCTGCGTCGCTAAGTATTTCGAAGAGTTGATAGAGAACACGGGCGCGCAGCTTACTTCCCGGCTTCATGTCGCCCTGGAGATAGAGCGTGTACAGGAAACGCGAAGCTGCTTCGCCATAACCTTCAGCGAGCAGGAGCCGGGTGATAGTGATCAGCTCGTCCTGGGTCCAGTTGATGTGTCGAGCCGCTCGCGTTTTTTCGAGTTGCACGAAGACGTCCGGGCGCTCTTCGTCTAAGTACTTTGAGTAATCAAGCAGTCGCAGGGCCGTGTCGAAATCCGCCGGGTTGCGACGGTAGGCTTCGCGCAATTCATGTCCGTAGGCCCGAAAGCGGTCGTTGCTCTTGAGGAAGGCGTAGAAGTTTTCCGAGAGCTCGCTGGACCAGAACGGATCGAAGGCTTTCTTGTAAACTTCCTCCGCCTCTTTCACACGGTCCATGTTTTCGAGCAGTGAGGCCTCCTGCTTGATCAGCTCGTCGTTATGTTCCGGAAATTGATTTCTGTTTTGGCGAACGAGGGTGAGCGCCTTGTCATTGTCGCCGTTGTCGATCAGTTTTTCCTGATACTGCTTGACGATTTCATACGCCGAGGGATTTTCCTTGATCGTCTGTTCGTAAAAGCGTGGGGTGAGATATTTTTCGAGTAGATGCGTTTCCGCCAGTTTAATCAAACGACTAAAAACTTCGAGGCGTTTTTCGGGCGGCGCGAGGCGCAACATGCGCTCGAGTGACTCCGCCTCGGCGGGAAACTGCGCACGACGATGGAGAAACTCGGCCATCGTTTGGAGTGCTTTGAATTCATCGGGCGCGTGTTCGACGAAGCTCTGCATCTCCTTCAATGCCAGTTCTTCGTTTCCCAGCTTTTCGTCGAGCTGAGACAGCTTCAGATAAATCTCCGCACTATCGGGATGCTTGGCGAGAACGTCTGCAAGGCGATTGCGCGCTTCGGCAGTCGGGAAAGGAACGATCGCAGGGGCGCCGAAGAACTCGTGGCGCGTGTAGAGCGCGGCTTCGATCAGCGACGAGACTTCTTCGTTTTTGGCGCGTGCTGAGAAGTGAGGATAGATGAACGCGAGGACGACAATTATCAAGCACAGGCATGCGAGCCGTAAGATCAAAGCACTCTTCTCTGTGCAACCTCTGTGTTCTCTGTGTCTCTGTGGTTGTTGTTTTTGAGCAATATTGAACCACGGAGACACAGAGAACACAGAGGTTGCACAGAGAAGAAGTGTTTTGATCTGTGTGTGGGCCGTCATCGCGATATGACCTCGATCGGAACTTCGGCAGTCGATTGATTGTGCGCCGCGTCTTCAGCCGAGATCGTCAACATATAACGACCTGCCGCGAGGTTTGCCGGCACGCGAAGTCTTCCAACATTCGTTTGGTCCTGTTGCGACCACGACAACCGCACCGGCTGCGCGCCATAGATGCGCGCGAACAGACGCACCGTGTCGCTGTCGGCAGAGACTTTTACGATCAACTCCTCACCAGCCTTGATCGGTTTGTGGTCGAGCCCCACGCCGAGCTTCGGTGCGTGACTGTCGATCACAAAGCTCTTCGACTCCTGGTAGCCGTTGCCATTCTTGTCAGTCATCAATAGCCGGCAGCGATACGTCCCGTCGGGCAACCACGCGGGCGCCAAAAAGCGGACTTCCCACACGCCTTCAGTCTCCAGAAACTTGAGTGGCAGCGTTTCGCCAAACGGAAACACCGCGAAGACTGAATTGATCGATTCGTCAGTTTTGACACGCAGTACCGGATCGCCTGGTTGAATCAGTCGCGGCCGCAATAGCGCTCGTGGCGCGGCGATAAAAGCGGTGTAAGGCGTTACGAAGCGATACTTTTGCGAGAGACGAATGATCTCCCCGATGTAATCTTCACGCTCACCATTCAGATCCATCTCTCGCAACAACGCATCGACGCGCGCGCGCGCCCAAACGCGCGGCAGATGCGAATGAGTATCCGCCAGCTCCGGCAATACGACATCGCGCGAGAGCTTTATCGCTTCAGTGCCAAACTGGCCCGTCACGGTCACGGTCGCTCGCGGCGAAGGTGTGCGATAACGACCGACAAACGCGAGACTCGAGCCGTCGAAACCGTAATCACCGCTCGCATAAATCTGGTAGAAGTTGTCCCCTTCGTTTGCTGTGAGGTGTGCATTCTCGATGCTCGTACTCCCGACATGATCGAAGAAGAGCTTGAGCGCGGTTGTTATGTCTTCCGTCTCGCGGGCGCTGGCAAAATAGCCATGACCTGTTTTTGCGAGCTCTTCCAACAGCGAGTTATTCGCATCACTTCCCAAACCAAAAGCGAAAACGCGTGTGGAGTTCGTGTTAAGGGTCTGCAGAATCCGTTTCACATTCCGCGTACCTAAAGTGGGGTTGCCGTCGGAGACGAGGACAACGCTGCGCTCGCCTTGCGGAAACTGCGGCGCGAGCTCGACTGCGGTGGCGAGAGCTTTGCGCAGATCGCTACCGCTTCCGAGCATCGAATTCCTGATGAAATCGAGTGCGTGCTCCGTGTTGTCGGGGGTCGCAGGCAGCGGTGTGGGCGAGAAGGCGTAGGTCTCCTCGTTGAAGAGCACGAGATCGAAATGGTCCTGCGGCGAAAGTGAGTTCAGGAAGTAGTCGAGCGCTTCGACAGCGCGCTTGAGCTTTTCGCCGTACATCGATAGAGACGTATCGAGGAGCAGGATGACATTGCGTGGCTGTCTGTTCTGAACAGTTGCCCCCCTTTCATTGAAGACTGCGCGCGCTTCGAAATAGCCGCTGGGGTTTTGTACAGCCAGCGCCGGATCGCGCAGGTCGTATGCAGAGATCTGTTCCGGCGCGCGGTAGGTTGTGAATGCGAGTGTGCTTTCGGGGACATCGATGCGATAGTCAAAGGAGAAATCCTGTTTCAAGTCGAAACCATTTGCGTGAAAGTCTGCTTCGAATTCATTCGGCTCCGACTTTGTAACTGCCAATGCATACGTGTCTCGTTCTTTGTTGACCGGCGAGATTGGGAAGTCGCTCAGGATGTGTACGTGCAGGTTAAACTCCTCCACGCGTTGTGCGTCGCCGAATGATGGCTTTAGAGGAAAGGTGAAATGTGACACGAGACTGTCGACCGGCAAGACTTCCGTGTACTCGATCTCGACGCGCTTCGTTCCGTAAGCCGGAATCGGAAATACCTTCGCGGAGAAGGCTGAGCGGCCTTTATGCTCGTCGTCCTGTTGCAGAAGTCCTGGATCGATCTGCTGTTGCTTTATCTCGCTATAGGCCTTGTTCGCGCGTCGTTTCTCCATCATTACGCCGGGAATGCGAACGTCCGCGTCCCAGACGGCGAAGTCGAAGATCGAAGCAGTTTGCGGAAGGGCGAACAGGTACTTGCCTTCGAGGGTCTGCGCTGAGTGGTTGTCAAAGATCTGCATCACCTTCACGCGCGCGTGTTGGTTATCAATCAGCACATCGACGTTCATTACCTGCAGCGAGAGAGTGTTGGGATCGGGTTTGTTGCTGGTCGACGGAATCAACACGCCCGACTGCGCGGAACTGTGGCGGTATGGCAGCAACAGCGCGACGACGATCAGCAGCCAAATTAATTTTCTTAAAGGATGCTTCATCTCATCTTCTCTGCGTAACCTCTGCGTCCTCTGCGCCTCAGCGGTGAATGAAACCGCAGAGACGCAGAGGGCGCAGAGGTTACGCAGAGGCATTCCAATACGAGCGCTCGATACGGGCGATGCCGCCGGTTGTGCCGAAGTAGACGTAGTTATCGCTGCCGGTGATGCTCATTACATTTCGCGAGGGCAACTCGCTCTTCACCCTCGTCCATTGTTGAGAAGACGGCTCAAAGATCAGGGCTCCATCCAGTGTGCCGACAAAGAGGCGCGAGCCGTCGCTCCACATTGCATTCGGATTTACAACGGCACGACCAACCTCAGTCGCGAAGCTGCGCAGCTCACCACTCGCGTTCAACTCGAACAGTCCACCGCCGTACGTGCCCACGAAGATGCGATTGCCGACGGCGCTGAGCGCGGTAACCCAGTTGGTCGTTAGTTTTGAATTCGTGTCTTTGAACACTCGCGACACGCGGCCGTCTTCAACCACCGCCAGACCACCGAGAGTGCCGACGTAAGTTTTGCGACCCTGGACCAGAACGGTATAGAGACTGTTGCTCGGTAACCCCTGTACTGTAGTTAGACCATGAAGCTTACCGCGCGCGCCGAGTGACAGACCTTTGCTGGTCGCAAGTGCGAGCGTGTTTTCGCGGTCAACGTCCCAACGAGCCACTTGCAGAACGGCATTGCTCAAGAGACCGTCTTTGGTCGACCACTGTTCGGTGTTTCGCAGGTTCGAATCAAAACGCAGCAGGCCCGCGGAAGAAGACGCCAGTATGCTGTTCCCTTCTCGATCATTCGTGAGCGAGTTGATTTCACGATTCGTTTCCGACTCCAAATGGGCCAACTGCGTTCCTTGCGCGCTGAGAACGTCTATGCCACGTCGAAAATTCCCAGCCCAAACACGAGCGTCAGAGTCAATCGTCAACGCTGAAATGAGGTTGGTTGTAAGCGTGCGATTACGGTCAGGCTGTCCCCACGTAACGAAAGCATTCGCTTGTGCCGTGCGGTACGGTCCCTCTTCGGTAAGCAGCCAGAGCTGGTTGTCGAGTGTGAGCAATCGTGTTCCGGTTGCGTGTCCGGCTTTGGCCCAGGCAATCGGAGTCACCTGCCTCGAAGACGAGATTCGGAGACTGAAGGTCTCGCCATTGTCTTTGCTGAGCACCAGGCTGTCAGCCATAAGAGCGAGGCTCGATAAAGACGGAAGTGTGACGAGTGTTTCAAAGTTAGCTTGTTTGTTCTCCGTCACTGACAAACCAAAATCTGTGGCCACGAAGAGATTTTTGCCTGCGACGGCAACACCGACGATTCGGTTCGAAAGTAGCCCGTCCACCGTTGTGAAGTGAGACCAGCGGCCACCTTCTTCGATCCAGAGTCCATCAGCAAAGGTCCCGATAAATAACCGTGAGCCGTCTTTCGAGAGATGATTGATCTCGAGCAGCCGCTGGTGTTCCGTACCCGCCGTGAGCTCCTTGAATTCGCGACCATTGAATGCCATCAACCCACCGGCTCGCGTACCGATCAGCAAGCACCCTTCGTCCGCAAACAGTGCGTCGATCGATTGCGAAGTTCGGTCAGTCCAGCGATAGCCATGAAACTGAGAACCGTTAAACTCGACCAATCCTTCCGTCCGCGTACCGATAAAGAGTTTTGAGTTGAAGACAGCGAGGCTGAGCAGATCACTTTCGGGCAGACCATCAAGTACCGTATAGTGCCGCACGAGTTTTCCCGTTTGGTCTAACTCGATCAGTCCGCCGTCTGACGCGAGGAAGTACGAATCGTTGAACCTCGCGATTGCTCTCGTGGCTTGATGGTTCTGCCAGATCTCGATCGCTTTGCTGCTAATCGGCTTGAGTAACTTTTGTTCGAATGGGACGAGGTCTTGTTTCTCGCGGCGCGCCCGCTCTTCGGCGAGTCGTAGGTCCGCCCGCTGTTTGACTTGCCACACACTGATCAGACCCACGATTAGCGCGAGCACCAGTAACAGCAGCAAAGTTTTCCGGATAGGTGGTTTCATGCCGGGTGGATTGCATTATTTAGATCAAGCAGTGGTTGCGTGACGTGACGCGTCACAGTGCGAAGATGAGCGATTACGGGGAGAACGTGAGGTTAACCCTACCGCTCGATCTGTGGAGAAACACAGGATCGTAAGTGTTTGAAAGTAATCCTCTGCGGCCCTCTGCGTATCTCTGCGTTCTCTGCGTTAATGGGCTATTTCAACGCAGAGGCCGCAGAGATACGCAGAGGGCCGCAGAGAAAACCACCTGGAGGAACGGCAGTGCGCATTGTCAGAGTCAGTCATGCAGCCTTTGCTGCAGTCATGATCGGCTTCGGTATTCTCGGTCTGATCAAGGGAGACTTCACGGTACTTTGGGAACCGATACCAAAGACCATACCCGCACGCGAGGTATTGATCTATCTGTGCGCGGTGGTCTCACTTGCTTCGGGCATCGGCCTGCTTTGGCGACGCACTGCTGCTCTCGCTGCTCGCATGCTGCTTGCACTTTTTGTCCTTTGGTTGCTGGTGTGGCGGATACCCGGTCTCTTCCGTCTATCACTGGTGGAGGGTACCTGGAGCTGTGGGAAGACGATGGTGATGACAGCGGCTGCGTGGATCCTCTTTGTCTGGCTAGCAACTGACTGGGACCGTCGACGCCTCGGTTTCGCCGCCGGCGACAAAGGTCTGTGCATCGCCAGAGTCCTATACGCTCTGGGCTTGATCCCTTTCGGCGTTGCGCACTTCCTCTATCCCGGGCCGACTGCTGCGTTGGTGCCCAACTGGCTGCCGTGGCACATGGCCTGGGCGTACATCACAGGGGCTACGTTCATCGCGGCGAGCCTCGCGATCCTCATTGGTAAATTTGCTCGCATGGCAGCGAGGCTTTCGGCGTTGCAGATGGGCTTGTTCGGGCTGCTGGTGTGGGCGCCTCTTGTAGCCCGAGGATCGCTGAGCGCTTTCCAATGGGGCGAGGTCGTTATTACTGTCGCGCTGACGGTGGCGGGTTGGGTGGTGGCGGACTCGTATCGATTCGGCCAAAGCTAGCGTGGAGGAATTTCGATCCAAACCATCGCGCTGCCGGTGCGACCGGTGTAACGATCTCTGACAGCGACGCGCACCTGGTACAGACCCGACGGGAGTGGCAACGCCTGAGTCCACTTGATGAAGCGACCGTCTTTGCCAAGGACGACCGCGCGCGGGATGTCGAGTTTCTGCTTGAAGCTGGAGAACTGACCCCGATCGTCCACAGCGATTCCCAGCACATCAACAATCGCCTGCTCTCGTTCGCCAAAACTCAGGCTTGCTCCATCGATCTGCATGGACGCATTGAGCACCGTGCCCTTGCCTACGGTGTTCGCAAAGCTCGCAGAGATTGATATCTTCAATTCGCGACGCGGATACAGCGATCCGAGCGCTATCTTGAGCTCATCATCAGGCGCGTGTGTCGTCTTCGCTGCCGCTTCAGTACTTCTGAAATCGAAGAAGCGCTGCCTCATCCGCACTCGTAAATCGGGACGGTCTTTTACCAATACCTTGATGCGAGACTTTCCGGAGCGTTGATTCTCGCCATCGGGTCGCCAGGCGAGCAGGTAGTATGCAGAGCTCTCAGTTAACGCTTCGCCGACCCCGTCATCGAGCGCGCTGGCATTCAGAAACGAACGCCCGCTAGTTTCCTCAGCAAGAGTCTCGAGCGGTTCTTGCGGCATCTTGCTCTCTGCAAGTGATCTGCCTGCCGTTCTCGGAGAAAAATCCGGATAGTCATTTTTCGAGACATCGATGCCGGATCCGAAAACATTCGGTCGCGTGCCCAAACTGTAGATCACGACCCCCACTCGCGCCGCCTCGTTGATCACGCGGCGCATTACGTCTGAACCATTCGACCGCTTCGCATCGACAACAAATCCATCCGAGATGAAGAACAGAAGCTTGCGTCCCTGCAGCGGCGTGGTCGAGCGCATCAAACCTTCCAACCTTGAAAGAGTGTCGGCCTCAGACATCCTCGACTGAGCGTTGATCTGACGGACGCGGTTGGTAACGATCGTGAAGGCGTTGAGGGCATTGGTTTGAAACTCCTTCATCGTCGCTTCCATCAGATACGCAAACAGACCGCGATCGCCATGATTTGAAACGAGCGTGGCGTCTACTTCACTGATCGACACCTTACTGGCGGTTGTCTCGGGATTGAATTTGGAGTTGAGCCGGCTGATGGCTTCGCGCAGCACGGCTTTGTTGTCGGTGAGTTGCTGGAGGAAACCGATCTGCCCGCTGGTCGAGACGACGGCAACGCGATCCTTAGCCGTCATTTTGTTTTCGACGAAATGAGTTATCACAGACCGCGCGCGGGTAAGGCCCTCACTCGTCAGGTGAACATCATCGACGAAAAAGAAAACTACACGGCCGCGTTCGGTTGCTGAGTCTGGGGTTGCTGGTAACTTGACTCCTTTGCGAGCGGCGGTTAACTGCTTCTCTTCGTCGACGCTACCGGTGGCTACCTCTTCGAAGAAGGAAAGCGATTGTGGTTTTGAATCGACGCGCAGCTCGAAATCATCCGCACGCAAACCACCAACAAAGCGGCCGCGCTTATCAAGAACGGTTACGTCGGTCTGCACCAGCTCTGTCTTGACGCGAATAACATCGTCAGACTGCACTTGTGGTTTGACCTGCGCAGTCACTACGCAGATCAAGAGCACGTTCAGCAAGAGACCGCTTAATCTTTGGTGAAACTCGCGCCTCATTCTTCAGCGCTTAGAATAGCAAGCTCGCGAAGCGAGCGACAGCATAAAGCCTGGGGCGCAAGCCCCAGGATCACCGATACAAAAAGCGTTCGAGCCCGCGGAGCGGGCGACAGCGCGTTGATGCGTTGAGCTGTCGCCCGCTCTGCGGGCTCCATCGTGTTTTCTGATTCTGATCCTGGGGCTTGCGCCCCAGGCTTTATGCTGTCGCTCGCTTCACGAGCTCTAGTCCTGCGTTCCTGTTTTGTTTTTGTTCGCAGCGGCGGCGGTTTGGGTTTTCATGAACTCGATGACTGTGTCCACGTCCTCTTTCGCGAGGTTCAGTCTGGGCATGCGAAGCTCTCTGTATTGTTTGAAGAGCGCCGTTGCGATCGGATCTTTCTCTTCAATCAATTTGTCCGGCTCCGTAATCATCCGGCTGAGCCACGCGCTTTCGCGCACGCTGGTCACTCCGAGAAGATCCGGACCAACCTTATCGCCGTTTCCGATCGTATGACAGGCCGAGCAGCGCGTATGAAAAAGGTATGCCCCTTTGTCGATCGCCAGCGTGACCGATTCGGTCCTATTCGCCGGCACCGCGGGGACCGCAGCCTGCGCACCATAACCAAGCAAATTCTGCATCTTCAAAGCCATGAACTTGGTATTGTCGAGCGCCGAGTTTCGCATCCATATTCCGGTGGCTTCGTTGCCGATGAGCAAACTCGGTGTATGACCGTCAGGATCGTTACCGTTGGGAAGCTTATCCAGTCCCAACTTCTTACTAATAAGTTTGATGTCTGCTTCTTTTCCAGTTAGGAACGTCCAGCCAGGCCCGACGTGATACTTCTCCGCGTATGATTTCAGCACTTCGGGCGTGTCATGTGCCGGATCGATCGTGATCGATATAAAGAAGATGTCTTTCCCCATGCGATCGCCCAGGAGTTTCTGAAGCTGGACGAGTCGTGCGGTCTCAAGCGGGCAGTTGTACTTGCAGGTCGTATAGATGAGCTCCAGAGCCACAACCTTACCTTTAATAAGATCGTCGTAGAAGCGAACCTTCTTTCCGTCCTGCGTGATCAGCTCAACGTTTGGAAAGTGAGTTCCACCCCACTGCGCATCTGCCTTGGCGTCTTCAGCGGGATCCGCTTTCGACACCTGCTTCAAATGCATACCGCACTTCGGGCAAGAGCCGGGAGTCTTTGACTTAACCTCCGGATGCATCGGGCAACTGTATTCGGCAGCTTCGACAGTTTGCTGCTGCGCGAAACTGACGCCAGCCGGAACGTGAGAAATAATTAAAAAAGATATGCTGAGCGCTAGCACTCCAATCAAAACCAGCTTCGCGTTCTGTAATTTCATATCTAACTTCTCCTTGATTTAAAAACCTATTGAGCTGAGCGACCCGGCCGCCTACCCCAAGGACAGGCATGCCCCGCATTCGCCTGATCGCTCAGCTCAATGTCATTGATCGCGAAGCCCTATTGAATGGGCGCTGCTTGGACAGTGCCAACCTCTTTGGCTGTAACAACGTTGTTCCCAATGCTGATGCTTCCACCCGTCACTTTCCCCGACGCAACGTCGAAGTTGAGAGTAACGGAAACCAGCATTGTGCGAGCCGACAACGCATCCTTACTGCTGTCGTAGTAAGGCGTTGGTATGAAGACCGTGTCGGAGGCTTGCAGCGGCCTGATCTCGGTAGCGTGATTGTCTCCGGTGACATACGTCTTCAGAGTTGCTTTTGTGCTACCGCTCGTTCCCTTCAACTGCGAAAAATCGATGTCAAGCAATACAAGCGAAGGGCTTGTTACCGAAGTGGTATCGACCACCCTTCTGACGAAAACGGGCACGTTGCCCTGGACGGTGACATTGCCGTTCGCATCGGTCAAGGAGCCCTTAGCTACAAGAATGATGCTACTGTCGACAGGAGCATCAGCAGCAGTCGTGTCCGTGGCCGTGGTCTGTGCTTGGACGGATGAACCGCCCAAGGCCAATACCGCAACGATACCGAGCACGAGAGTCATTAGTTTTAACTGTGTGTTCATGTGTCTTTCCTTTCTGGCCTCTTTAGTAGAAAGCGGTCGGAAGTATGTCGTCCGGGGCCATAAACGTGACGCCCTGTGGTTTCGCGATTGGAGTCGGCAGCGGGTTCAAGAACGGTGTGCCGGCGCCATCGATTTCCCATCTCAAAAGCATCGCGTTGTCTTCGTGCATGGTGTTGTGGCAGTGTTCCATGAACATGCCGCCAAAGTCGCGGAACTGAAGCGTGATTTTCACTTCACCACTAGGTCTCAGGCGCCACACGTCCTTGCGACCGCGCTCCGCGGCGCCAACCTTGGAAGCACTTCCGTCACGAGAAAGCGTTTGGCACTCCTCGAAGTGGATGTGAATCGGGTGATCCCAGCCACCGCCCCCATTCCTCAACGTCCATACCTCTCTGGTGCCGAATTTTGGCGCCGCTGAGATACGTCCATAGTCTGCTGCGAGCGTTGGTCCCTGGTTGTCAGTCTTGATACCCCACGGACCGAAGAACGTGGTGATCGGATCGTTGGTTGTTTGATTAGCGCCGCTGTTGAACTCGAATACGCGTTCGCGGGCTACTGGAATATTGGACAGGTCCGGATTCGGAATCAGTGTTGAAGGCACCTGACTGATATCCGGCTGCGCGGGATCGCGAACGATGCGGAACTCGAGGAATTTCCCTACAGCGGGATCCTGCGAGTTGCCTGAGAGCGCCTCCGAAATACTGAGGTCCTTCGATACTCTTCTGCCGTCCTGATGCTCAGCCAGGTTCACCATCCAAACCGTCTGGCCGACAGTGTAACGGGAGAAGTCAATGACGATGTCATAACGTTCCGCGATGCCCTGCTCGTCAAGCTGCGTGAGCACAACCGGGTTCGGTAACAAATTACCGTCATTGG
>DASYFE010000100.1:0-8673 GCA_036498585.1 Pyrinomonadaceae bacterium
CATATCAACTCGAAAGACAACAAACTCCAGTTGAGCCTCGAGCGCCGCAGTGGCAAATCCGGCCGGAACCAGATGGGGCAATCGTACGAGTTTTCAGAGTTTCAGGGCCTGACACGCGAACAGGTGCAGAATGGCGGTCCGGTGAGTTTTAGCCTCGTGCGCGAAGCGGGAAGAATCGATATGGAAGGCAGTTTCCAGAACGGCAAAGGCTCCGGCACATTTCGCTTCACTCCCAATCTGAGTTTTGTTTCGGCAATGAAGAGCCGCGGTTTCGACTTCGAACAATCGTCCAAGTACGACGACGATCGCGATTCCGAGGATCGTCTGTTCGCAGCCACAGCGCTCAACGTCACGACCGCACTCGCAGACGACCTGAACTCCGCCGGCTTCGGGAACCTCAAAACCGAGGACCTCTTCAAAGCAGCGATCTTTAAGATCAACTCGCAGTTTATGCGTGAGATGAAAGCGAGCGGATTTCAAAATCTCGGCATGGAAGAACTCGTTAAAGCCCGCATCTTCAAAATCGACGCGGAGTTTGTAAGACAAGTGAGTCAGATGGGTTTTGACAAGGAACCGTTCGAGAGCCTCGTGAAGATGCAGATTTTCAAAGTCACGCCTGAGTTTGTCACGGAGATGCGCAACGAAGGGCTGACTGATCTTCAGATCGAGGATTTAGTGAAGCTGCGGATATTCAAGATCGATACCGACTTCATTCGCGCCGCAAAAGCTGACGGCGTACCGTTGGAAGTCGAACGACTGGTGCAAAGAAAAATCGGCGTCGCGCGCAGGGATTAACTTTAGCCACAAAGAGGCACAGAAGGCACAAAATTAAACCTTTGTGCCTTTTGTGTTTTTTACTCTATAGACGCAGCGGTTGTCGCCTTTGATGATGTGTTCGGCGCGTTCGACTGTAACGCCGGACCCGAGGACGGATCGGAACAGATCGAGCTCGGTCGAACAAAATCCCTGACAAGCATTCGCCGCCGCGCAAATCGGACAATGATTCTCGACCAGTAGAAAACTTCCGTCGTCTTCCCTCCTGACCTCGGCCATGTAGCCTTCTTCAGTCCTGACCTTCGCCAGCTCGGCCAGCTTTCGATCGAGTGAATCTTGCGGCCTGATCCGTTTACCGTAATCAACTCGCTGCCGTGCGCAGCGCGACGTCAACACACGCTCGAGTCCCTCCTGGCCGAACGCATCCTTGACCGAGTCGATCAACGCCACGCTCAGCTCCGCATAAGCCTCGGGAAACAAGTGATCCGCTTCACGTGTGAGTCGCCAGAACTTCGCCGGACGCCCGATCGGCACCGGCCGCTCCTCAGACGCCACGAGCCCTTCGCGCTGCAAGGCGTAGAGATGCTGCCGGACCGCCATCGCCGTCAGACCGAGCCGTTGCGCGAGCTGCGCTGAATCGATTGGCCCCTCAGTTTTCAGCAGTTTTGTAATGGCGCGACGAGTCTTCCGCTCGCCCTGCGCCTGTGCCCGAGCACTCATGCCACTATTTCTAAAGAATTCTCTTTACAAAGTCAATGCTCAGTGCTACGCTTCGACTTAGTAAAGGAGAACCTTTAGAAAGTAGGTAGCCATGACAGATCCTTTTTCAGGCTTGCGAGTGGCAATCACAGGTGGGACGTCGGGACTCGGACTCGCCCTCGTTCGTGAACTCATCAGTAGAGGCGCGCGCGTCGCGTTTGTGGCCCGCCTGCGCGAACGAGTCGAACGAGTCGCACGCGAGAATCCGGGTGCGCACGGTATCGTCGGCGACGTTTCCGTGAAGGAAGACATTTATCCGATCGCGATGCAAATCACAGGCGAACTCGGCGGGCTCGACGTCCTGATTAACAACGCTTCCGAACTTGGCCCAACTCCATTACCGATGCTCTCGGACACTGAATGTGAAGACCTCGAGCACGTGTTTGCGACGAATGTCTTCGGTCCGTTCCGGTTAACGAAGGCGCTCATGGGCGCGCTCGCTGCTTCTGCGCGCGAAGGTCGCGGCGCGGTCGTGCTCAACGTTTCGAGCGATGCCGCAGTCAACCCGTATCCCGGTTGGGGCTCGTATGGTTCGAGCAAAGCGGCGCTTCATCAAATGAGTCGCATTTGGAACGAAGAGCACGCAGCAGAAGGCGTCCGCTTTCTTTCACTCGATCCGGGTGACATGGATACGCCGATGCACGCGGCGGCGATACCGGATGCAGACCCGGCGACACTCAAGCGTCCTGAACAATCAGCGCATGAGTTTTTGGAAGCAATCGCAGTAGGGATGATGGTGGAAAGTGATGTTAGCCGCTAATTCAGCAGTACAGCGTCCAATGGATGCAAAGCTTCTCGTCGTCGATTCGCAACGTAACTTGATTCACGTTCCACGCACTGCGTTTGTCCAGTTCCTACGACCGAACGATCTCGTCATCGCAAACGACGCCGCGACACTCCCGGCCAGTCTCAGCGGCGTTCACCAGCGGACTGGAAAGACCATTGAAGTGCGACTCGCCGGACGTCGATCGTTGAATCCGATGGACGTCAAGAGTTTCAGCGCGATCGTCTTCGGTGAAGGAGACTTTCACCTGCGCACTGAAGATTGGCCCCAGCCGCCGACATTGCAGCCCGGTGATACACTCGTGCTAGGTCCATTGCGCGCAACTGTTGAAATGCTGTTCGGCCATCCGCGACTCATTTCCCTTCTCTTCGACGGCACGCCGGATCAGATCTGGGCCGGCCTGGCGAGTCATGGCAAGCCTATTCAGTATTCACACATGCAAACGTCTTTGGATTTGTGGGATGTTTGGACGCGAATAGCAGGTCCGCCTGTCGCTTTCGAACCGCCCTCAGCGAGCTTCATTCTTGATTGGCACGTGCTCAGTAACATCCGGGAGCACCACGCGACCTTCGCGACGATCACTCATGCCGCGGGGATTTCATCGACCGGCGATGAAGATCTCGATCACCTATTGCCATTCGACGAGCCGTATCACATTCCGGAAGCGACCGCGCAAGCCGTTGAACTCACACGCCGTCTCGGCGGTCGTGTGATCGCTGTCGGGACGACTGTGGTACGCGCACTCGAAGCCGCTGCAACTAATGATGGTCACTTGCACAGTGGCGATGGCGTTGCGAAGGAAAAGATCGGTCCAACAACGCGATTGCGTGTAGTGGACGCAATCCTTTCCGGGACACACGAACCCGGCACGAGTCATTACGAACTACTGCGCGCATTCCTCGAAGACTCAACCCTCGAACGCGCCACCTCTGAACTGATCGCGCACGATTACAAGACCCACGAATTCGGCGACTCCGTCTTAATCCACGGATTACACGGATGATTTTTTCGTAGTGGTTCAGTTTGAAATACGCCGAAGGCGTTGGCTAATTCAAGCCCAGGGTTCGAGGAACGAGAACCCTGGGTCCAGTACATAAAAGGCGTTCAAACCCTGTAAGGGTTCACCCCTAAGACAAACCCTTTCAGGGTTATTCGTTTGTTATTATTGGGCGCCCCAGGGTTGTCGCGTGCGCTCCAACCCTGGGCTTGAATTAGCCAACGCCTTCGGCGTATTTCAAAACTGAACCAGTACCGATTTTTAGAATCTGTGTACTCTGCGTAATCTGTGGATATACTAGCGTGACTATGAACACACCCCGAGTCATTTTCACGCTAGCTATCTTCCTGGCGATCACTGCCCCCATCAACGCGCAATCGATCCGCGAACAAGACATCCGCGCTGAGCTCGGCTTTCTCGCGAACGACGCAATGCAAGGCCGCGGCAGTGGCACTATTTTCGAACGAATCGCCGCTGAATACATCGGATCACAATTTCAACAATTTGGTCTCGAACCGGGTGGCGACACTGACAGCGCGGGCAACAAGGGCTTCGTCCAGCGCGTGCCGGTCCAAACCGCTGCATCGGGCGCAACCTGGAACGTCATCGGCGTCCTGCGCGGCACGGATCCACGCGAAGCGATCATGCTCAGCGCACACCTGGACCATCTCGGCGTTAGCGACACGGCGGCCGGCGACGACAAGATCTTCAACGGCGCTGATGACGACGGCTCGGGCAGCGTCGCCGTGATGGAGCTCGCCCGCGCGCTTTCGGCAGGCAAACGACCACGCCGCACCATCTACTTTGTCTGTTTCGGTAGCGAAGAGCGTCGCGGCGCCGGCTCACGACACTTCATCGACAATCCACCAGTTCCACTCTCACAGATAGTTGCTGATTTGCAGTTTGAGATGCTGGGCCGGCCCGATCCGAAAGTCGCAGCCGGCACGCTCTGGTTAACGGGCTTCGAGCGTTCCAACCTTGGCCCAGAGCTGGCGAAACAGGGCGCCGCCCTCGTCGCCGATCCGCATCCGGAGCAGCGTTTCTTCCAACGCTCCGATAACTTTCCACTCGCTTTGCGCGGTGTGATTGCGCACACCGTCTCAAGCTTCGGCTTGCACACCGATTATCATCGCGTGAGTGATGAAGTATCGAAGATCGACTTCCCGTTCATGACGCGCTCGATCAACTCGCTTGTGCGTCCGATTCAGTGGTTCGCAAATTCCGAGTTCCGTCCCGAATGGCTACCGGGCCAGGCGCCTTCCCGCTAAGTGGCTATGCATCCGAAATTCTTCAGTTCTCCGGAAAAATTTCGCCAGTGGCTCGGGCAAAACCACGACAGTGCGACCGAGCTGCTGCTTGGTTTCCACAAGAAAGCATCCGGGAAGAAGAGTGTCACCTACGCAGAAGCTTTGGACGAAGCGCTCTGCTTCGGTTGGATCGACGGCGTCCGCAAAAACTTGAATGAGACGAGCTACACGATTCGTTTCACGCCGCGGAAGTCAACCAGCATCTGGAGCAATGTTAACGTGAACCACGTCGAGCGCCTGCAAAAGGAAGGTCGCATGCATCGTGCTGGCCTCGACGCGTACGAGCGCCGCAATCCGGAACGCACCGGCATCTATTCATTCGAAAACCGTCCGCGTGAACTTTCACCGGAGTTTGAGAAGACCTTTCGCCAGAACAAAGCTGCGTGGAAGTTTTTTGAGGAGCAGCCGCCCGGATATAAAAGACTCATGATCTTCCGGACCATGGGCGCCAAGAAAGAAGAAACGCGACTGCGCCGCCTCAAACAGTTGATCGAGAGCTCTGAAAAAGGCGTACGGATGTAGAAATGCCTGATCTTCTCGTAAATCTTTTGAAGTTGCCGCCACTCGAAACCCCACAAGGTTTCGTCTTGCGGCGCGCGCAGCCGTTTGAGTTGTCGCCCGTGCTTAGGTTTGTCGCAGAAAACTTTGCCCCAAGCTGGGCCGACGAGATCTCCGTTGGTTTTGCACGACAGCCAGTCTCCGTTTATGTCGCAACGATCGATCGCGAGCTCGCCGGCTTCGCCGCTTACGAATGCACGCGCCGCGCGTTCTTTGGTCCAACCGGCGTGTTGCAATCCGCGCGCGGCAAAGGAATCGGTAAAGCGCTGCTGCTCGCCTGCCTCTGGTCGTTGCGCGAAATGGGATACGTCTACGCCATCATCGGCGCGGCGGGTCCGGTGCGCTTTTACCAGAAGACGGTCGGTGCGATTATTATTCCCGACAGCGAGCCCGGCATTTATACGGACTTGCTGAAGATCAAGAATGAATAACGCCGAAGCAATTCCAGCTAAGAAACGTACCCGCGCGCGCGGACCGCTCCCGCCCGGTCCGAAAGGCTCATTGATCATGGGTGTGATGCGCGATTTCAATCGCGACACCCTCGGATTCGTAACGCGTTGCCGCGATTACGGCGATGTTGTTCGCACACGATTTCTCTGGATTAACGCTTACTTTCTTTATAACCCTCGCGACATCGAGTCGCTTCTCGTGACGAACGCCAAGAGCTATCGCAAGGCTCGATCATTGCGCTCGCCGTTCTTCTATCGTCTCGTCGGCAATGGCCTGGTAACGAGCGAGGGTGATTTCTGGCGGCGTCAAAGGCGCCTCGCGCAACCGGCATTTCACCGGCAGCGGATCAGCTCGTACGGCGATGTGATGGTCCAGTATGCGGAGCGTGCGATAACCGGCTGGAAGCCCCGTGAACATCGCGATATCGCGCGCGACATGAACCGGCTCACACTCGAGATCGTCGTCAAGACGCTCTTCAATTCAGACGTTTCCAATGATGCCGATCATGTCGGCGCAATCCTGACGAGTCTCGTGAAGCCGTTCGCATCGCAGGCGACGGTGAAATGGATTCTCGACAATCGCCTGCCGACGCCGGAACATCGCCGGTATTTCAACGCCGTCAGTGAAATCGATCGGATTGTTTATCGAATCATCGCGGAGCGTCGTGCGAGTGGTTATGACGAAGGCGATCTGCTGTCGATGCTGCTTCAAGCGCAGGACGACGACGGCAGCCAGATGAGCGACCAGCAACTGCGTGATGAGGTAATGACGTTGTTTCTGGCGGGGCATGAGACGACGGCGCTCTCGTTGTCGTGGAGCTGGTATCTACTGGCGACGCATCCAGAGGCCGAACAGAAGTTTCATGCGGAGCTTGCTGAAGTGCTGGGCGGGCGAGCGCCGGATGTTTCGGATCTACCGAAGTTGAAATACACGGAGATGATCGCGAAGGAGACGATGCGGCTCTATCCGCCGGCGTATGCAGTCGGCAGAGAGGCGATTGAAGAGACGGAGATCGGCGGCTATCGCGTGCCGAAAGGGACGCAGCTTTTTGCGTTTCAGTGGGTAACACATCGCGACCCCCGCTACTTCGATGAGCCGGATGGATTCAAGCCCGAAAGGTGGGCCAACGGTGATCCGGCGCCGAAGTATGCCTACTTCCCTTTCGGCGCGGGCCCACGACAGTGTATTGGAAACTATTTCGCGATGATGGAAGTGGTGATGTTGCTGGCGACGATCGGGCAGCGATTCAGATTCAAGCTCGATCCGGAGCACAAGGTAGAGGTATTGCCAGTGTTATCACTACGGCCGAAGAATGGGATCAAAGTCATAGTTGAGCCTGCGTAATTCTTTGCCATTCTTCAACTGTCAGGGTTTCGGCTCTGCGTTTTAGATCGATTCCAGCCTTGCACAAAACAATACTCGCCCCGCCATTCCGCTTCAAAGTCTCCTGCAAACGCCCCGACGCATGCCGAAGGTTATTGAGTATCGTCTTTCTCTTCTGCGCAAACCCGGCACTAACAACCTGCCACAACAAGCTCTCATCCGTATTTTCCGCGTTAATCCGCGAGCTAAATTTCAGCCGCATCACGCTACTCCATACTTTAGGCGGCGGCCGAAACGCGCCCGGTGCGACGTCAAACAATTTCTCCGCTTCGCAATAAGCTTCAACAAGCACTGAGATGAACCCGCGATCCGACGTCCCGGCGGGCGCGAGCACTCGCTCGACCACCTCACGCTGTAGCATCAAAACCATCTCGTCGATGCACGCACGCTGCGCGATGAGTCGTTGGAGGATTGCTGTCGAGATGTTGTAGGGAAGATTGGCAACGATTCGCGCGGACTGCGCCGGCCGGATCTCTTTGCAGAAATCCACCGTCAACGCATCAGCCATCACCAGCTTGAAATTTCCGAAAGCTCCGAAACGTTCCTGCAATAGCGGTGCGAGCTTGTTGTCGAATTCGATTGCGACCACATGGCCGGCGCGTTCGACCAGGACAGACGTGAGCGCCCCCGTGCCTGGTCCGATCTCAACGATGGTTTCGTCGGTCTTGGGATTGAGTGCGTCGATTATGCGGTGAATGGTGCGCTGGTCACGAAGGAAGTGTTGGCCCAGGCGCTTGGAGGGATAAGGCTCACCACCTTCATCCTTCATCCGCCGGAGATCCTTTGCGCGGGTAGCCGGTGACTTCGATGTCTCTTCCGTGTTGGGCCACTGTTACTCGTTCGAGCTCGAGTGCATCAGCCATGGCTTCAACACCGCTGCCGCCGATCGCGCTCGGAGCGTCAGCGCCACCGATGATCTTCGGCGCGATAAAGAACGTGACTTTACTGACGAGGCCCGCATCGAGAAACTCGCCCGCGATCGTCGAGCCGCCTTCGACCAAAACACTCTGAAGCGAACGGGCGCCAAGCTCATGCAACACGCCGCAGAGGTCTCGGTGTTTTGCGATCTCGACGCCTTGCGTGCGCAGTGCTGCGGCGCCGGGCGACTCCGAATCACCAAAGACGATTACAGGCGCTTCCGAAGCGGTTGTGGCTAATCGTGATTCAGGGGAAAGCCGTAACTGACGATCGAGCACAACGCGAACGAGCGGACGCCGCCGTGGCAGTCCCGATCGATCGTTCAACAGTGGATCGTCAGTCGACGCAGTTCCGGCTCCCACGAGAATAGCGTCGTAAGCATGACGGAGCTCATGCGCGCGTGCACGTGCTTCCGGCCCTGTGATCCAACGTGAATCCCCGGTGCGCGTCGCGATCTTTCCATCGAGCGAGACTGCGAGTTTCAAATGCACGAATGGCAACCCGGTCGACATGTAATGCAAATAAGCCTCGTTGACCTGCGCTGCTTCGTCACTCAGCAACCCGATATCGACCTTTAATCCTGCCGCGCGCAAGTGAGCAAAACCTTTCCCGGAAACCTTCGGATTCAGATCCTCGATCGGCGCCACGACACGCTTGATACCGGCAGCAATAAGTGCATCAGTACACGGCGCAGTGCGCCCGTGGTGCGCGTGCGGTTCGAGTGAAACGTAGGCAGTACCACC
>DASYFE010000101.1:0-5026 GCA_036498585.1 Pyrinomonadaceae bacterium
GATTTACATGTAAATCTTGTTTAATCCTGTAATCCTGTCAAAAAACTACCTCGTCAACTGGCGGTACTTGATTCTATGCGGGATCTCTGCCGCTGCGCCTAATCTTTCTTTCTTATCAGCCTCGTAATCCGAGTAGTTCCCCTCGAACCACACGACCTTGCTATCACCCTCGAACGCGAGGATGTGCGTCGCGATCCGATCCAGAAACCATCGATCATGCGAGACGACCACCGCGCAACCCGCAAAGCTCTCCAGCGCTTCCTCGAGCGCGCGCAGAGTATTCACGTCGAGGTCGTTGGTTGGCTCGTCGAGCAACAACACGTTCGCGCCTTCCTTCAACATCTTCGCAAGATGCACGCGATTGCGCTCACCACCCGACAGCATCCCAACCTTCTTCTGCTGATCTGATCCCGAGAAGTTGAACCGCGCCACGTACGCCCGCGAGTTCACTTCACGCGCGCCGAGCTTCAGCACGTCTTCACCGCCGCTGATCTCCTGCCATATCGACTTCTCCGGATCGAGCGTGCGGCTCTGATCGACGTAAGCGAGGACGACAGTCTCACCTTTGCGAATACTGCCGGCGTCCGGCTGTTCCTGTTCCGTGATCATCCGAAACAGCGTCGTCTTGCCCGCGCCGTTCGGACCAATCACGCCGACGATTCCGCCCGGCGGCAACGCGAAATTCATATCTTCGACAAGCAAGTTCTGACCGTACCCTTTATTCACATGATCAGCCTCGATAACGACGTGGCCGAGTCGCGGGCCGGCCGGGACATGAATCTCCAGATCCTCGCGACGCTTCTCATTCTCCTGCCGCAGCAGATCTTCGTATGAGTTGATCCTCGCTTTGCCCTTGGCGTGACGTGCCTTCGGCGACATGCGAATCCATTCGAGCTCGCGTTGCAACGTCTTCTGTCGCTCAGTCTCGGATTTTTCTTCGCGGCGCAGGCGCTCCTGTTTTTGTTCGAGCCACGAGCTGTAGTTTCCTTTCCACGGAATACCCTGGCCGCGATCGAGCTCGAGAATCCAGCCGGCGACGTTGTCGAGGAAGTAACGATCGTGCGTGACCGCGATGACTGTGCCCGTGTAACCGTGCAGGTGATGCTCGAGCCATGCAACCGACTCCGCGTCGAGATGGTTCGTCGGTTCGTCGAGCAGAAGGATGTCAGGCTTCTGAAGCAACAGCCGACACAATGCGACGCGACGCCGCTCACCGCCCGAAAGAACTTTCACAGGCGTGTCTGGTGGCGGGCAGCGCAGCGCGTCCATCGCCATCTCGAGACGTGAATCGAGATCCCATGCGTCGAGCGCGTCGAGTTTCTCCTGCACTTCGCCCTGGCGTTCGAGCAGCGCCGACATCTCGTCGTCAGACATCTCTTCGCCAAACTTCGTATTGATCTCGTCGAATTCTTTCAGCAGGTCCACGGTTTCCTGAACTGCTTCTTCGACGACTTCACGCACAGTACGCGCGTCGTCGATCAACGGTTCCTGTTCGAGATAACCGACAGTGAAGCCGGGCGAGATGACCGTCTCACCGTTGAAGTCTTTGTCGACGCCCGCGAGTATGCGGAGCAGGGAAGACTTGCCGGAGCCGTTCAGGCCGATGACGCCGATCTTCGCGCCGTAGAAATAAGAAAGGTAGATGTCTTTGAGGACCGGCTTCTTGTCGTAAAACTTGCTGACGCCGACCATTGAATAGATGACTTTGTTTGGTTCAGTACTCATACCCTTTGTGCCTTTTTGTGGCTACTTCAATAATTCCTTTGCGTGTTTTCTTGCACTGTCTGTAATCTCGGCGCCCGTCAACATGCGTGCGATTTCTTCGACGCGCCCGGCTTTATCGAGCCGCCCGACACTAACCTGCGTTCGCCCTTTCAACGCCTCTTTCTGCACGACGAGATGACTGTCTGCGAACCGCGCGATCTGCGGCTGGTGCGTTACGCACAAAACCTGGTTCGTCTGCGCGAGCTTCTTCAGTTTGATCCCGACTGCCTCACTAACTCTCCCGCCGATCCCCGTATCAATCTCGTCGAACACGATCGTGCGCGGAAACTGCGATCCATTCGCCACCGTCTTCAGCACCAGCATCAACCGCGACGCCTCACCACCTGACGCCACACGCGCCAGCGGCTTAACCTCCTCGCCAACATTCGCTGAAAAGTAAAACTCCGTGTGGTCGATCCCTTTCTGTCCCGCGCTGTCGACACTGTCATTCACTTGCACCTGAAAACGCGCATTATCGATCGCTACTTCCGCAATTCCTTTTTCAACTGCCTGCTCAAACTTCTTCGCCGCGCGCACACGTTCTTTATGTAATTTGCGCGCGAGCTCCAGAAATCGCTCGTGAGCCGCGGCCAGCTCGACATTCAATTCACGCTCACGCTCGTCAGAAGTCTCGATCTGTCGCAAACGATCTTCCGAGCTCGCGAGGTGTTCGAGCGAAGCCGCAATCGATCCACCGTACTTGCGCTTGAGTCGCGACAGCTCCACCAACCGATCTTCAATCTCTTCGAGACGTGTAGGAGAAAACTCCAGCCGGTCGGCAAAGTCGCGGAGCGAGAACGAAAGCTCCTCCAACAACACGCGCGACGTTTCCAGCCCTTCAAGATAGTCCCGGAAGCTTGGCTCGTATTCAGCGAGCTCCTCGACCTCCTTCAGCGTCTGCCGCACGCGCGTCACCGCCGCGCCGTCATCTTCATAAACCCGGCTGTAACTCGACTGGCAAAGCGTCGTCAGCTTCTCGACATTCGCCAACCGCCGGCGCTCTTCTTCCAGCTTCTCATCTTCACCAGGCGACAACTGCGCGCGCTCGAGCTCGGAGATCTGAAACTTCAATGTGTCGACCAGTTGAAACTTCTTCGCTTCGTCGTGCCGCAGCGAATCCAGCTCACGTCGCACGGCAGTCCAGCCCCCGTAAGCTTCAGCCACTTCAGCGCGCAACCCGACATTGCCTGCAAACGCATCGAGTATCTCGAGATGCGTTTCCGGATTGAACAGCGTCTGCTGCTCGCCCTGACCGTGAATGTCGACGAGATATGGCCGCAGGTCGCGCAACAGCGACTGCGTCGCGAGTTGATTGTTGATGAAGATCTTGTTGCGCCCGGTCGAAGAAAGCTCGCGACGAATGATGAGCTCGTTCGTCTGTTCGAGCCCCGCGTTTCCCAGCAGCAGCTCGAGATCCGGATTCGGCGTAACGGAAAACAGTCCTTCAATCGATCCACGTTCAGCGCCTGACTTGATGAGGTCGCTGGAGAAGCGCCCACCAATCAAAACGCCGAGCGCATCAACGATGATCGACTTCCCAGAGCCAGTCTCGCCGGTGAGCAGATTGAGACCACTCTCAAACTCAACCTGCATGTCGTCGATTAGAGCGATGTTGGAGATGTTCAGGAACTGAAGCATCGGTATCCACAGATTACGCAGATTTATGAGACAATCAAGTCCACAACCCTAATTTCACCTTATCAGTCCATGCTCTTCTCTGTGCAACCTCTGTGTTCTCTGTGTCTCTGTGGTTGTTGTTCCCAAGCAATCGTCAACCACAGAGACACAGAGAACACAGAGGTTGCACAGAGAAATCCAGAACCTATCATACCGGCTTATTGCTGAATTTTGGGACACGAAGCTTACAGAAACGCCGCTTCGTTTTTGAGTTAACGAAGCGGCGTTGTTTCAACAGATCTGTGAAATCTGTGGATGGTTCCTCAGAACGTGTACCGCAGCGCGAACTGCATTACGCGGCCGGCTTTGGTTTCATTCAGAGGTGCTTGAGTTGAGGTGAAACGACCGAAGTCGGAAGTCGGACTGCCACCGCGGAAGGGATCGCTATCCAAACTCAGGTCAGCGATGGTGAGCCCATCAAAGCGCTGAGCGTTGGTGACGTTGAACACTTCCCAGCGGAACTGCAATGCATGACCTTCCCACGGCAACTTGAACGACTTGGAAAGTCCCATGTCCAGAGAAATATATCCCTGACCACGAAGAACGTTTCTGTCGCCCACTTCGCCTGGCCGAGCGTTCCGGAAGCTCTGATAGACAGCAGTCGGATCGCTGAACACGTTTGGCTGTCCGTCTGGTCCATTGCTGGTCGGCGACGACTGCACCGGTTGCACCCGAACGCCGTTTGACTGCACGTTCCAGTTTGTGGCCCAGACACAGCAATCGAACGGTGTTTGAATCGGCAGACCACTGTTCCAACGGAATATTCCCGTGCTCTGCCAGCCGCCGAACGCTTGCTCAACGAAACCACTTGCGTTCGACAAGAACCGCTTACCACGCCCGAACGGAAGTCCCACTACCCAATTCGCATTGATGATGTGTCGGGCATCAAAATCCGAAGTGGCGTAGTTGTCATCCGGCGTCAGCGCGTTAACGATGAACGCCGTACCGTAGCTGTTGGCGTTCTGCAAGCCGGAAGCGTTGTCGAGCGAATGGCCGTAGGTGTAGTTGAAATCGAACGTCACGTCGTCGCGGAGGCGCTGACGCACGCTAAACTGAAACGCGTTGTAGTTTGAATGAGCAATAGTCGAGAACGCGGAGAGCGCTCCAAACTGTGGGTTAAAGAACATGTTGTTGAACTTCGCCGGTCCATCACCGATCGGGCACGTCGTGCAGCCTGGAGCATCGTCCCAGATCAACTGCAGCGTCGTGTAGTCGGAGATTTCGGCGCCACCAACAGATTCCGGCGCGATAAAAGCGTAAGCCGCCTGCGTCGGTGTCAGTGAAGTATCTCCCCAGAAAGCCGGCATGTGCGGGAACAGGTTATTGAAGAACGCTATGTCAGGGATCGAGTTGATTGCGCGACCTGCATACTGGTACCCAACGAGTGCGTTGATCGCATCGTAGTAGGTCAATCCCGATTGTGGATCGCGAATGTTGTTGAGCTGCATGATGTCGCGCGAGGCGAGCAGGTTGCGGGCCCAGCGACCGACGTAGCTTGCTTCAAACGACAAACCCTTACCGATTTCACGCCCGTACGAGAAGTTGAAGCTGTAGTTGTACGGGGTCGTGATCCCCTGGTCCAGCG
>DASYFE010000102.1:0-9994 GCA_036498585.1 Pyrinomonadaceae bacterium
AAAGTCGTCATACATGTCCTTCTCTGTGCAACCTCTGTGTCCTCTGTGTCTCTGTGGTTGACGATTGCTTAGGAAAAACAACCACAGAGACACAGAGGACACAGAGGTTGCACAGAGAAATCAGACTTTTCGGGCAAAGCCCCTGTCTAAGCCTTCCACCGAACCACGCTGGACGAGTCTTTTGTGTCCGCCAGCAACTCATGGATCGGCTTTCCGATGACAGGATGCACCAGATTCGGAACGAGCTCAGCCAGCGGCACGAGCACGAAGCGCCGCGCGGCGATCCGCGGGTGGGGAAGTTTCAAAAACTCGGTATCCGATCGCTCGTCTTTAAATATCAACAGATCGAGATCGATCGTACGTGGACCCATCCGCACATCTCGTGTTCGTCCGAGCGCGTACTCAATGCGCAACAACCGGGCGAGCGTCTGTTCCGGTGAGGGCAGCGTCGAGCCGCGCAGCTCTGCGACGAGGTTCAAAAACGCCGGCTGCTCCTCATACTCGACCGCCTCGGTTTCATAAATGCTCGATAGTCGAATAACATCCAAACCGGCGTCCAGCATTCCACGCACAGCGAGCAACAGGTAGCCAGCGCGATCGCCGAGATTTGAACCGAGTCCGACGTAAGCGTTTTGAATCATTAGCGAATGTCCCAACTGCTGACCTTAATCTGGCTTAAATGGCGACTGTTGCGCAACTCGCTTCGTTCATCGAAAGCCGTCATCAATCGTGTGGCCTCGGTTCTCGGTATGCTCATCGCGCTGTTTCTGGCGCTTATCGTGGCCGCTATACTCTTCTTCGCCGCCTACGGACTCAGCCAGCCTGACGCGCTCGGTAACGCATTCAGACGAAGGGCCACGAGCGACGTCTCCGCCTCAGCATCAGCGGAGTTCATCTTCTTTTCAATGTTCGGGCTCGTTTACCTGATGTGGGCCACTGTGCCTCTGAGTATCGGCGGCAGCAAGCAGTTCGACGCCGGCAAGCTGCTGATGTATCCGATCACGCTTCGGAAACTCTTCGCGGTCGACTTCCTCAGCGAGCTGACAACGCTGCACTCGGTGTTCGCAATACCCGCTGTGATCGCGATCTGCTTGGGTGTCGCAGTCGGCACAGGTCATACGACTGCGGGTCCCCTGGCTGCATTTCCGGCGATACTTTTTGGCGTCGCGATTTCGAAATGGCTTTCAACGACGATGGGCTCACTGCTGCGTCGCAAACGTGCGCGCGGTGAAACAATCGTGGCGCTGATCGGCGCCGTCGCAGGTTTGAGCGCGGCAGCCCTTGGCCAGATCGCGCCGATGCTCTTCAAACACGCCGAGTCGTTTCAATCGTTGCGATGGACGCCGCCTGGAGCCGCGGCGTACTTGTTAGTCGGTCCAACAAACGACACCGCCGGATATGCGCTCGCTTTCGTCACGCTGAGCGCGTATGGCGTGGCCTTAGTTATTGCGACTTACTGGATTGCGCGGCGCGCCGCACTCGGAATGGAAGGACGGCGACGGCAAAAGGCGACCGTCGTTGCCGAGACAGCGACAGGTTACAGCGGCTGGCAATTGCCGCTTTTCTCGACAGAGTTGTCGGCGGTTGTCGAGAAAGAAGTTCGCTACGCGATGCGCAATGCACAGGTGCGAATGATGGCGCTGATGCCTCTGATACTGCTCGTCGTTCGCGTCATGAACACATCGAAGTGGTGGGGGCGTTCCACACCGTCGGAGGGTTTTCTCACGTACGGTTCGGGTTTGCTTGCGACAGGCGGCGTGCTTTACGTGTTCCTCATCCTCGCGAGTTTATCGTGTAATCACTTCGCGTTTGAAGAAGGTGGAATGCGAACGCTGATTTTGTCGCCGATCGATCGTCGCAAGGTGCTGCTAGGGAAAAACATCGCGATCACACTACTGGCGCTCATCTTTGCGACGATTCTGCTGACGCTGAACACGATTGTCTTTCGCGATCTCGATGCGCCGAAACTGTTGTTCATCGGTTTGAGTTTTGTCAGCTTTGCGGTGCTCAGCGCCACGATGGGCAACTGGCTGTCGATTCGTTTTCCGAAGCGTATGCGGTTTGGGAAGCGGTTGAATGTGTCGGGTGTGGCGGGGTTGTTGTTGATTCCGATGGTGATCGTGCTCGGCGCGCCACCGGTGCTGGCTACGCTGGTTGGTCTGTTTATGAGCAGTCTCGTCTATGAGTATGCAGCGCTGTTTGTGTTTGCGGTTTTGTCGATTGGGTTCTACGTGCTCATGCTTAATTTTCAGGGACGATCGCTTGCGAAGAGGGAGATCGATATTCTCGAAGCAGTACGCGAGCCGTCGGACGAGTAAGAAAGTCTCTGTGTAATCTGTGGATGGTTTTTGTTACACTACGTGCTCGGTACTTTGAATCTAATTCCAGTGATGCTGCGGCATCCGGGCGGGTTTAGAGCCCCGTCAATACACAAATGGCTCGCAGAAGATTTCGCAGCAACCAGCGGCACGAACCCACCACGGAGCGTTCCTTTCAGGAATACATCCTCTCCACTCCCGCACCACAAACATCTCGCACCGAGCTGTTGCGTCTGATCCGCGGTGGTGAAGACACGTTTCTCGAGCTCAAGGTCAAACTTTCAAACACGGAAAAGATCGCGCAGGAGATCGTGGCGCTCGCAAACACCGGCGGCGGCGTGATCATCTTCGGCGTAAACGATCAACTGCGAGTTGAAGGTGTTGACGATCCGGAGCGAGTCCAGGAAGACCTCGTGCGGATCTGTCGTGAAGAGGTCCAACCTCCTCTCGTCCCGTTTATCGATCGCATCGCACTCGACAACGGTAGACGCATCGTCGCCCTCGATATCGAGAGCAAGCGACGCCCGTATCGAACGCGTGACGGTCGCTTTTACCTGCGCATCGGAGCAGAGAAGCGCGAAGCGTCGCGTGAAGAGATCTCGTCGTTATTAGAAGAGTCGCGCCCGCTTCGCTACGAAGACGTGCCCGCGCTTGGCTCAACGATGGACGACGTCGACGAGGCGCATTTGTGGAGCTACCTGCGCGAGTTTGAAGGTGGAGCGTTTGAAGAGGCGACAGTCGTTGGTTATCCGACTGCCGACGTGCTCGAACGAGATCTGTTGCTCGCGACGAATGACGGCAACGACATCGTGCCGACTGTCGCCGGGTTGTTGCTTTTTGGACGTGATGAGCGAGTGGCGGAGTTGTTGCCGCGAGCGTCTGTGACCGCGACGCGGTTCTCTGGTGATTCTTTGCAGTCGCCCGTTGTTGAACGAATCAAGTTCGCAGGGAATTTATTTTCGGTTTACGAAGGACTGATGCGATTCGTGCGGCGCTATTGCGATCTCGCGGAAGTGCGTCCGAAGAGTTCTGCAGTAACAGATGAGTCCCCAGTGCCGGCGCGTTCGAGTTATCACGGTGGTGTTGTGGCTGAGGCGATCACAAACTTGCTTGCGCACCGCGATCTCGCGTTGAGAGATTTGCCGAGCCGTTTGCACGTGTTCGATCACTCGATGGAGTTTGTGAATTCGCGACGCAGTGCCGGGTTCTCACCCGTCGCACAGAAGGCAATACGTTATGGAATGCCGGAGCGTTTGAACCCGCGTCTCGCGGCGGTGCTGACGAGCAAGGGGTATGGATTGAAGTTAACGCTTCAGGGATTGCCGGCGTTGCTGCGTGAGTCGAAACGATTCTCGAGCAGGAAAGCGGAGATCGTTTCGTTTAATGATGAGTTTCGGTTGAAGCTTTACGGCGTCGAGTAGTCGTTAGACAGGATTAACAAGAATTTTACAGGAATAACAAGATGGTCCTGTTAATCCTGTAAATCTTGAAAATCCTGTCTACTGCTTGGCGTTGGCGTCGGGCTTGGGCGAGTTGTAGTACTGGCGCGCCTGAACAACAAACTCCTTATCGTCGTACGTGCCGTCGCCATCAACGTCCACACTCACTTTGAGCTTGTGCTGTTTCCCATCGCGCACGTCCCCAGGATTGAACGCGAGACTGTACTGACTACGCAGCAGAGCGTTGATGCTGCCGAGCACCTTCGGCAACTCGCCTTCGAACGTCACCGGAAAATACGCGCCACCAGTTTCCTTCGCGAACGTCTGCAAGGTGTTATCAGCTTGCAGAAAACTCATTCGTCCCGGCATTCCGGTCAGACCGTCAGTTGCAGGCAGTGAATCGCCGTAGATTTTCTTGAACAGATTCGCGGTGCCGATGATGTAAACCGGAACGCCCGAATTCTGAAGCACCTTGCGCGCATCGCCGTAGTTGATCTTGCTGAACGTATCGATACCTGAAGCGACCAGTATCACGGCACGACGCCGGCCCTGCACCGACGCGAGACCGGCATAGTCTGACTTCTCAGACTTCGAATCTTCAAGCACCACTGAATCACCGCGTCCACCAACAAGCACGAACTTCAACGCGTCAAACAAATTCGTCTCGCGAAACGCCGGATAGTTTCTCAACAACAACGTAACCACCTGTTGCAGTCGACCCGGATCGTTCGTGAAGTCCGTCAACGGAGTCGGACGAATATCAAACGCGACCACCGAGACGTAATCGTCAGGCGGCTTGATGAACTGCGAAAGGAACATCGCAACCGGACGAATCACTTCGTAAGTGCCGGGCTCGTAGCCTCGGCTACCGTAGGAACCAAACATCTCGGACCACTTGCTGTACTCAACCACCATCGCAACCGTGATCGGCGCTTCCGGTGTTGAGAAGTTTGTGATCGTTTGCTGTGTGCCGTCGGCAAAGATGGCGAAGTTGCCCTTCTTTAGATCCGTTACGATCTGGCCGCTCTTCTTGTTATAGACAACAGCGTCGATGTTGACGATCTGCGTCGAGGTGACGATTTTCTCAAGGTCCTGTTGCTTGCTGGGTGGCTCGATGTCTTTAGGAAGCGGTTCCTGACCCTTCTCGCCCGGTTTGGCAGTTTCACCTGGGCGTTTGTTTTTCTTCTCGTTAGAGGTGGGTGGTTGACGTCTGGACTGCGACCACCCGGGGCTTATATTTACGCCGAGCAGCAATAACGAGAGCGCGATACTAAAAAAGCGATAAGAACGGTTAAATCTCATAATGTTCACTCCCGAAGAACATAAGCGAGGCAGGGGCGCCTGCCGGGCAGGCTTACAGTTAGCTATCCGTCTCCGAGGCTAGGTCAGTGTGATGCGACCGCGTCAATAGGCGTTTGCCGCGACTATTACGCGACTATTACTTAGCGGCCGCTGGCTTCTGCTTCGATCACGATATCGTAGCTGCCCGTATTATCCGTCAAATCGCCTTCATTGACACCCAGAAACAGCACGCCATCTCGCTGCGCTACGAATTCTCGACGCGGACCGATAAGGATGAAGTCGTCATTATCGTCGCCGATTACGGCGATGAGCGCGCCGGTAGCTTCATTGCGCATCAGTTTGTCGCCATCCGGAATGGTGTTCAATCCGCCCGGAGTTGAAAAACGTCCCCGGCCGAGGGAAACGCGACCCGAAGCACTGATCCGTAGTCGCTGTCCTTTGCGCACGACGAGACCGCTGTTCGTCCAACCGTTGTTGGAGTTATCGGCCCTTACGCCAACTTTGATTGTAAAGAAAGTCGGAGGCGATGAAGACGAAGCAGGAGTTGTGTCGGTCACGCGATTGTTGTCAGGCTGATTGACCGGGCTTGACGGTCGCGAGATCGGCGGCGGATTGTTGCGCGCGGTGCTCTCGTCCATGGTGCTCGGGCTGCCCGTGTTGCCGCTGTTTGAGTCGAACTCGATCGATTCGACGTCTTCTACATAAACGGTGGTTTGCCCGCGTCTGCCTCTTGCGTTTCCACCGATCAAAATAGTGAATTGCTGGTCCTTAAAACCGATCACCTGGCCGCGAATAACACTGCCGTCTTTGAGACGAATGGTGTCGGCGAGCATTGGGGTTGAGATAGAAACCAGCAGCAAAGTGGAGAGCAGAAGTCGAAATGTTTTCTTCATGATACTTCTCCCATATTGGGGGCATTCCGTTGACGAGGTTTAGCAAGACTCGAATGCTTTTGCAAGCGGGAGAGCGCGTGGATTGGCCGTGTCTCGGATGCACGTCCGAACTGAAATGGTTCGCGCGTTCAGAAATGTTCAGCCCCAAAAATCTTCTCTGCGGCGCTCTGTGTATCTCTGCGCTCTCTGCGTTAAAGGGCTATTTCAACGCAGAGGACGCAGAGATACGCAGAGGGCCGCAGAGACAATTTCCAACTAAGACAGCACCCAAAAAGATTCATTCTTTCGTATGCGTTAACGCGATCATGTTCACAACGATCAACGACAGTTTAGCAGTGTAGCTTGCTAAAAAATTCAGCGACTCGTAAATGATCCGAATTTCACAATCCCTCGGTCACCACTCACTCAAAATTTCCAGACCTCCTTTTGCATTTTCGTATTGGGCACGAACTTTGCACTTATCGGATGTGCGTGATCAGACTTTTCTGAACACGCGTAAGAAGAAGCCAGCGGGTTAATCCAAAAAAATAGATCATAGTAGGGCGCTCGTCCTCACTCAAAGGATACGACTGTCTTCCTGACGCTGGCTTCAAATCGCACCTCGCTCATGACCGAGAAAGAACATGGTTCAGGCGTCGTGCCCGTGAATGAAAACAGATTAGGAGATTCAGAAATTATGACGAAACTAAAATCGTCACTGATCGTGAGTCTACTCTTACTTCTCTTGCCAGTCGTATGTTTTGCACAGACGACGTCATCGACCTCAGCCGTCACTGGAACCGTAACCGATCCCACGGGTGCAGTGGTGGCAGGCGCGACTGTGACATTAGTCGATTCCAAGACTTCGCAAGAAAGAACGACGACGACGAACGATCGTGGCGTGTACTCGTTTGCACAAGTTCCACCAGGGCAGGGCTACTCGCTTAAGTTCTCTGCTACTGGATTTGAGACTCTGGAGCTGTCGGGAATCGCGTTGGGTGTAGGAAACGCCGAAACCCACAACGCGCAACTGACGGTTGGCCAGGTGTCTACCAGTGTTGTTGTCACGGCTGAAGCCGGCGCGACACTGAATACAACCGATGCCAGTATCGGAAACGTTATTGAAGAGCGACGAATGAAGGAGCTTCCCATCGCGATTCGTAGCTCGCCAGCCTCACTTATTGGTTTGCAGCCCGGTGTTGTCGGTAACAACGTCGGCACTGGCGCCACCAACCGCGTCGGCTCAGTAACTGGTTCGCGTGCGGACCAGGGCAACATCACCGTTGACGGAATCGATGCGAACGATCAGGCCACCGGCCAGGCGTTTGCCACAACAGGTAATGCGCCGATCGATGCGATTCAGGAATTCCGCACCGTCACCGCTAACCCAGCCGCATCGGAAGGTCGCAGCAGCGGCGGTCAGATCGAGCTGGTTACCAAGAGCGGTACGAATGAGTGGCATGGTTCGCTCCGTGAATACAATCGTACTGCGGCGACGACGGCCAACAGCTTTTTCAATAATCGCAGTGGCATTGAAAGACCGCAGCTTACCCGCAATCAATACGGCGGCAGCATCGGCGGTCCAGTGTACCTGCCCCACTTCGGAGAAGGCGGTCCTTCCATCTGGGAAGGCAAAAACAAGGCGTTCTTCTTCTTCGATTATGAAGCGCGGCGCGATGCACAGGGCATCTCTTACGCTCGCACGGTCCCGCTTCAGCACTTTCGAGATGGCGGCCTCGCTTACGTGAAAGCAGGTTGTCCAGCCAATTCACGGCTTAACGTCAACCCGGATTGCATCGCGATTTTGACCCCAGCACAAGTGGCGGGCTTTGATCCAGTGCACGCCGGTGTAAACCAAAACCTGTTGAGCTTCGTTAACCAGCGATATCCGCTGCCCAACGATCTCACGGGCGGCAATGGCGTTAACACCGGAGTCTTTCGCTTCAACGCACCTTCTCACCGTGCCGACAACACGTACACGGGTCGTGTTGACGTGAATATCACCGATAACCAACGACTGTTTGTTCGCGCAAACAAGATCAGTGCTGCCCAGACAGACACCGTTAACTCAGTAGCCGCGCAGTTCCCGGGCGATCCGGAAACTGCTCAGATTACTACCGGCGACTGGGCCTTCGCTGTCGGGCACAACTGGACGGCGAGCAGTAACTTCGTGAATTCCGCAACCGTCGGTGTCACGAAATCCGTTCTCGGATTCCCAAATCTATTCCATCCGTCGTCGCCTCAGTCGTACACGTTCACACCACTGACGGCGCCGTTTGCCGGCTTCTCCACTCAGGCGCGAGAAGTTCCAGTCTGGACCTATCGCGATGACGTGAACTGGACGAAGGGTACGCATGGAATAGCGTTTGGCGCTTCAGTCAAAACCATCAATCAAAAGACAAACCTGACGAGCGATTTCAATTTCCCAACCGTGGGACTTGGCGGCAACTTCGCTTCCAGCCTTGGAACTTCCGCTGCTGCTAATGCGCTTCGTCCGGCAAACCTCAATCTTGGCGCCGCCACGCGAAATGCATACGACTCCGCGTTGACGTTCCTGCTGGGCACTATTACCTCGGTAGGCACGAGATTCAACTACGACTCTTCCCAGAACGTTCTTCCGTTAACCACAGGAAGAAATCGTGACTGGCGTTACAACGAGTATGAACTTTACGCTGGTGATAACTGGAAGGTGCGTCACGATCTCACGCTTACGTACGGAGTTCGCTGGCACATCTATCCGGCGCCGTATGAAGTAAACGGAACCCAGTCAATCCAAAACCTCGACTTCGACACCCTGTTCAATTTGCGCCAGCAAAACGCTGCAGCGGGAATTGCAAGCGCATCGTCTGAACCGTTCCTCGTTTACAACTTAGGCGGTAAAGCAAACAATGCCAGACCGTTCTACGACACTGAATACAACAACCTCGGACCACGCTTGGCTTTCGCATGGAATCCGTCGTTTAAGGATGGTGTGTTTGGTAAGTTGTTCGGCGATCGCAAGACTGTAATTCGCGGCGGCGGGACTGTGACTTATGATCGTCCCGGCGGCGCCATTACGTTCCTTCAGGATCAAAGCACTTACATCTTCGACACCTTTATAACTAACAACTTCTCGGCCGCGAACGGTGCTCTTGCGCTACAGAACTTCCCGCGCTTCTCGAGCATCAACAGCGTGCCGGTTACCAACACGGCCCCGCCGGTAACCATACCGTTCACTCCGCGAGTAAACGCGGCTGGTGTCGGAATCGGAAGCGCCGGTCAAAACACAAACTACGCGGTAGATCCTAACTTCAGGATCCCATACTCGATGCAGTACACCTTCGGCTTCCAACGTGAATTGCCCGGCAATTTCATTTTTGAAGCCTCGTATGTGGGACGTCAGGCGCGCGGACTCTTCACTCTCGCGGATGCAGCTCAGATCCTGGATTTCAAAGATGCAGCGTCGGGCCAGATGATGCTTCAGGCCTTGAATAACCTGCAGGATCAGCTCAACGCGGGAACAGCGATTACGCCGCAGCCCTGGTTTGAAAATCAAATTGGCGCCGTTCTCGGAGGAGCGGCGAATTGCACTCCTGCATTTCTCGGCGCTGGCAACACAAGCTGTACCGCGTTTGCAGCCAACAATTTCGGGTTTGAAATATCCATCGGCGATACTGCCGACACGATCCAGGGACTCCGAGCAGCGGGAGCTCTGCGACCGAACGTGGGTATCAGCTCGCAATTCGCTGTGAATGCATTCGTCACCAACAAAGGCTCGTCAAGTTACGACGGCATGTTGTTGAGTCTGCGGAAACGCTTCTCGAATGGTTTCCAGTTTGACGCTAACTACACGTGGTCGCACTCTTTCGATAACCAGTCAACCGTTGCAAACACTACGACGGCGGGTGGTCTTATCTGCGATGCGACCGACCTTCGCGTCTGTCGCGGTCCGTCAGATTTCGATATTCGTCATCTGTTCAACGTAAACGGAATCTGGGAATTGCCCTTCGGTCGCGGACGCATGTTCGGCGGTGATGCGCCGGGCTGGGTGAATACAATCATCGGTGGTTGGGAAATCACCGGT
>DASYFE010000103.1:0-13469 GCA_036498585.1 Pyrinomonadaceae bacterium
AAAGTCGTCATACATGTCCTTCTCTGTGCAACCTCTGTGTCCTCTGTGTCTCTGTGGTTGACGATTGCTTAGGAAAAACAACCACAGAGACACAGAGGACACAGAGGTTGCACAGAGAAATCAGACTTTTCGGGCAAAGCCAGGCTAACTCTTAACAGGTTGAAAGGGGTGAGTATGCCGGAAAAGGAAACATTGGAACGCGCGGAGGAAGACAAGCGCGAAGGAAAGGCTCCGAGCACCCAGGCCGGAGAGTTCGTCCGAGAAGAGATCGAGCATGTCCGCGAAGGTAAGCACGGCGCTCGTTCAACTAAGCAGGCGATCGCTATTGGCCTATCGAAGGCGCGAAGGGCTGGCGTCGATCTTCCCCCGCCGGAGAAAGGTAAAGCGTCGACGAAAACTCGCAAACAAGCCGCGCGTGATGTCCAGAAAGGAAAGAGCGGAAGCAAAGGTAAGAAGTCAACAAAGCGGTCCCGTGCAACCTCCGAAGCGTTAAAGCGTGAAGGACATAGTGCTGCCTCGACGAAAGCTTTATCGCGCCAGGCTCGCAGCGCGGCAGCCAAACGTTCCGCCAAGTCGCGATCACGTTCTGCGAAAAAGGCGGCAGCAACCCGAAAGAAATAGTTGGGAAAGTGATTCTGTATGACAGTCCTCCGCGGAGCGAAAAGGGTCGCTCTTACGGCGCCGGCTGCGCTCAGCAGAGCGTTTCAGTAATCCTCCGATGCTACGCGGATCATCCTTTGCAAACACGCCCTGCTCCAAGTCCAAGGCATTGCTCTTCTTTATAACCCGTTACGACCAACGCTTACTTTTTTGGTTGCTATCAGGAACCTCCTCAAACTCGTTCTTGTTGCAAACAGATACCGCTACGTCGAAGGCCGCCTAAGTGGCTTCAACAGTGAATTAGCGGCAGTACTCTTCAGTGAGCTTGCGAAAGTGATAACCCATCGCTGCCAGAATAACGGCGCGAGCAAACGCTTCGCGGTGAGAAGCTGCGACACGCAACATATAGCGCCAGAACTTACGACGTTCGCGGTCGCGCACACCAAGTGCGAAGAACACGCGCATGAGCGTAGCCAAATCATGGATAGGGTGGCGCCACTGTGGATTCGTTGCGGCCGGCACCCGCTTCAAACATTCGAGGGCGCGCCGGTAGTACTCTCCAGGACTATAAATCGTCCGCAGAACTGATTTGTAGTCCTCAACGAGCCGCCGCGGATCCATGCGAGGAATGAAGTTCAGCGAGCAGTCCGTATTGTTTCCGTTGCTTTCCGTGAGTAGCCGTCCCTCACGTTGAAGTCTTCGCCAAAGTTGAGTTTGGGGTAACGCCGTGAGCAGGCCAACCATTGCCAGCGGGATGGCGCTCTCTCGAATGAAATTGATTTGCCGTTCGAAGATATCTTCCGGGTCGTTATCGAATCCGATGATGAACCCTGCCATCACTTCCATTCCGTAAGACTGCACCTTACGCACCGACTTCAAAAGATCGCTGCGCGTATTTTGACTCTTTTGGGCCTCCTTCAAACTTTCTTTGACTGGCGTCTCTATGCCCAGGAAGACACGGTAAAAGCCCGCGCGGCGCATCAATTCGAGCAGCTCGTCATCTTCCGCCAGGTTAACGCTGGCTTCAGTGAAAAAAGAGA
The DNA here is from genome assembly GCA_036498585.1 of Pyrinomonadaceae bacterium. GTDB lineage: Bacteria > Acidobacteriota > Blastocatellia > Pyrinomonadales > Pyrinomonadaceae > PSRF01. The sequence goes on from DASYFE010000103.1 coordinate 1,641, forward strand.
ATGGACGACCGTTTCGCTTAGACCAGTCCGCCAGCTCAGGCAGGAAGTTCTTTACGTTGCGCTTATTGCCGATGAAATTATCGTCCACGATAAAAACCGGCCCGCGCCAGCCAGTTCGGCGAAGTGTGTCCAACTCATCCAGCATTTGTTGGTTTGATTTAGTGCGTGGTACGCGTCCGTAGATTTCTATGATGTCGCAGAACTCGCACTGAAACGGGCAGCCACGTGAATACTGCACCGACATCGAGGAGTAATGTTTCAGCGAAGCGAGTTTGAAGTGCGGTATAGGCGTAGCGGAGAGCGCCGGGCGCTCGGTTGCCTTATAAACGTGACCTGCCCTTCCAAGCCCCAGATCACGCACAAACTCCGGCAGTGTCTCTTCAACTTCACCAACAAAGAGATAATCTACACCGGGTAAATTTTCCGCGGCAGTGGAGATGTAGGGTCCACCAACAGCAACCCTCTTACCGCACGATTGGCTTAAAGCGACAACGCGTTGCAGAGACTCGCGTTGCACAAGCATTGCGCTGCAGAAGACCACATCGGCCCATTCAATGTCCTGTAACTTGAGATCTCCGATGTTCATATCTACCAGCCGCCGATTCCAGTCTGCCGGTAGCATTGCTGAAATAGTTAACAGGCCAAGTGGCGGAAAAGCTGACCGCTTACCTTCGAATGAGAGAGCATGCCGAAAACTCCAGTAAGTATCTGGAAACTTCGGGTAAACGAGTAATACATTCATTGCATGCGTGTCCTCCAGGCGCGCAAGTGTACCGCAACTGAGTAACAAGGTCCCGCTCCTTTCGAAGTGGTAAATCAAAAGCTCTCTGCTCCCTGCGTTTCCTTACCATACTAGACAGAACAGTTGACTAACTCACGCGCAACTTCGTCGATCACCGAGTCCCAATGCCCCTCTTCTCTCTGCCGAAACAAACGCATGGTCGGGTACCACGGAGTGTCGTTGCGGTGCTGCATCCAGCGCCAGTCCGCGTCGAATGGGAGAAGCATCCAGGTCCTCTCGCCCAGCGCGCCGGCCAGATGCGCCGTCATAGTGTCAACAGAAATCACCAGATCAAACGCACGCATTGCGCGTGCGTCATCGAGTGGATTGTCACCTCCTGAGATTTTCCCGAACTTTCCGTCCCAACCTGCTCTACCGGCATCGCGCTGCAAGATGTGCCAGTCGATCCCGCCCAACTGCGCGAGTCTGCGAATTTCCGGGAAAGGAACTGAACGAGACGTGTCCCAGTCGCCCGACTCCCAGACCAAACCGATACTTAAACCCGCATCACGTCGCAGCAACCCCCGTTCGACGTGGATGTACGGAACATCCGCTGGAACACTCGCAAGCGTTGTTCGAAAAACATAAGGCAGCTCCGTCACTTCCAGATCGACATCATATTCTACGTCCGGTACACCATCGTGCAACGGAAGCAGTCCGTCGATTCCCTCAACCGTCCGCAGCAAAGGAATCAAACGAGACTGCGCCCAAACGATCACCTCTGCTGCCTGTCTCTTCAACAAACGCGCATAACGAATGAACTGAATCGTGTCGCCAAGCCCATGATAGCAACGCACCAGCACTCGCTTCCCACGCACCGGTGTTCCATCCCAAATAGTTTGGAAGTGCCGCGGCAGTGTTCGATGATCTTCGAGGTCTCTTCTTTGTAGCTGTTCATCGCTGATACTCCACGCCGCAGCGAAATCACCGCGACGCATTGCCTCAGTCCAGCGAGCAGTAGTGTTCATCACGATCGATGATCAAAATCAAGTTAGCGTTAATCGTTTCAAATCTCTTGTTTTCTTTTTAAGGTACGCGAACGAACCGAATGTACTTTGTTCCAAGCGTACGGTGCGAATTCCGAAGCCCTGGCTCGTTTGTTGGCGGAGGTGTAGTGCGCGAAAGCAACGAAAAGCGTTGGCCGGAAAATAGATTACTCGCATTGCTTCCGGAACGGGATCGAGCTCGACTCATTCCAGCGTTGGAAATTCTCACGCTCTTCGCGAAAGAGACTATTTACGAAACTGCGGAAGAAATGAATTACATTTACTTCCCACTCGACTGCATTGTCGTTTTGATTAGCTCGGTTGACCCGAAAGCAACGGTGGAAGTTGGACTTATCGGAAACGAAGGAATGGTTGGCGCGACGATCCTCATGGGCGCGAAAGAGTCCACCAGCGAGGCGTTGATACTCGTCGAAGGCAAAGCGCTGCGTCTAACCGCACCAGTCTTGTGGAAAGAAGCAAAACGAAGTAGTCGTATGCGTTCAGTGATGCTCGCCTATGCGAATGCTCTGCTTGCACAAAGTGCGCAGCTCGCCGCTTGCCACCGTTATCACACGCCAAAAGAACGTTTAGCTCGTTTGCTCCTGATGATTCAGGATCGACTGACGACTTCGGAGTTGCGAATTACGCAGGATCTGCTCGCGCATTTACTTGGAACGCGCCGTGCGACTGTCACACAGGCCGCAAATCAGTTGGAAAAGAGTGGATTGATTCAAGGCCTCCGCGGTCGGATTAAAATTCTCGACCGCAAAGGTTTGGAAAAACAGGCATGCAGTTGCTACGCGATTTTGGTACACCAAAATTTGTTTAAGGTTCCCCCCTGAAACTGCACCACCAACTTCATAACAAATTTTTCACGGCTTTACTTTTTTCGGACTCAGGTACGCAGGCGTACCGATATTACGATCATCGACATGTACTTTCCCTCCGCGCAGATCATCAGTTGAAATAATTCTGCGCAGTGTTTCAACAAGGGGGCTTCACAAAAATGACAAGGGGTATAGCAGACGCCGCGCCCAACGGGAACGGCTGTCACAGAGATGCCAACGCACTAACTCCCTCACCGGTTAGCAAAAACGGTAAATCCAAACCAATTCTAATCACAGGCGGCGCCGGTTTTGTCGGTTCGAACCTTGCACATCGTCTCCTTTCAGAGGGACACCGCGTGCGTTTACTGGATAATCTGTCGCGCGCCGGCGTCGAGAAAAATCTTCAGTGGCTCATCGAAACTCATGGGGATCTCGTTGATATCGAGGTACCTGACGTCCGCAATTTTTCAATCGTTAAGCAGGCAGTCAAAGATGCATCACAGGTTTTTCACTTCGCTGCACAAGTAGCGGTCACTTCGAGTCTGGTTGATCCAAGAGAAGACTTCGAGATAAATGCTCGTGGCACATTGAATCTGCTCGAAGCAGTTCGCACCACAGAAAACCCGCCGCCGCTGATCTTCACCTCGACCAACAAGGTTTACGGCACGCTCGCTGACCTGGAATTCACAAAACAATCGACTCGTTACGAGCCGGTGGAATCGTTGATTCGTGAACGCGGCATTGCGGAAAACAGGCCCCTCGATTTTCACAGTCCGTACGGCTGCTCAAAAGGGGCGGCAGATCAGTACGTGGTGGATTACGCGCGCACGTTTCGAATTCCCGCGCTCGTGTTTCGGATGAGCTGCATTTACGGGCCCCACCAGCACGGGAACGAAGATCAGGGCTGGGTTGCACACTTCGTGATTAGATCGATCACGGGTCAACCGGTCACGATCTACGGCGATGGGCGGCAAGTGCGCGACATTTTGTTCATTGACGATTTGGTTGACGCATTTCTGCTGGCCCAGCGCAACATGAAGAAGCTCGCTGGGAAGGTTTTCAACATGGGCGGTGGACCAGCTAATAGCATCAGCTTACTAGAACTTCTCGATCTGCTCGCGGGACTTCACGGCGGCGATGTTTTGATCCGTTTTGAGGAGTGGCGCGCTGCGGATCAACGCTATTACGTGACTGACACAAGCAAGTTCAACAAGTTAACTAGTTGGACACCGCGAGTCGGAGTTAACGACGGCGTCAGACGTTTGTACGAATGGATTGTCGCGGAGAGCACACATCCTGACGTCGATCCGCTCCACGTCTCGAACGTTACCAGCCTCAGCGGGATTGAAGCGGCGAAAGCTTAAATGAACAGAGTTGTCCACGGACGTGCGGCCGTGATTGTGTCGCCTCAAGAAATAAGCGTGCGTGAGCTCGAGTTTCGAGAACCCGCGGCACACGAGGTTCGCATGCGCATCGAAGGATGTGGCGTGTGTGCCTCTAACCTGCCGGTTTGGGCAGGAAAGCCGTGGTTCGAATATCCGTTGGAGCCGGGCGCTCCTGGTCATGAAGCCTGGGGGCGCATTGATGAAACTGGTGAGGGAGTGAAAGGTTTTGCACGGGGCGATCGGGTTGCGCTGCTTTCGTCGCATGCTTTTGCTGACTACGACTTCGCGCCAGTCTCCGAAGTGGTCCACCTGCCTTCTTCTTTAGACAGGTTTCCGTTTCCAGCCGAGCCGCTTGCTTGTGTTTTCAACATCTTCAAGCGCGCATTGATCGCTCCGGGCCAAAACGTCGCCATCGTCGGCATCGGATTTCTGGGAACGCTCCTGACGCAACTGGCTAGGAACGCGGGCGCGCATGTGTTCGCACTCTCGCATCGACGTTCTTCATTGAAATGGGCGGAAGAATTTGGCGCTGCGGTAACCATTCAAATCGAGGATGAACAGCGTGCCGTGCAAAGCGTGAGAGAGTTAACGGAGGGTCGCGGCTGTGGGTGCGTGATCGAAGCAACAGGGACGCAGGAGTCGCTGGATCTGTCGAGCGAGCTGACTAGCGAACGAGGACGGCTTGTCATCGCCGGTTACCACCAGGATGGACCGCGCAAGGTAAACATGCAGCTTTGGAACTGGCGCGGTCTCGACGTCATAAACGCGCATGAGAGAAACCCGCTGATCTACGTTCAGGGAATGCGAGATGCCATCGAGGCCGTACAACGAGAAAAGATCAACCCGTGGCCGCTCTTTACACACAGATTCAGCCTCGACGAACTACCCCGCGCGTTTGAAACCCTGAAAAGTTCACCGGAAGGTTTTATCAAAGCTCTGGTCGCGTGCCGATGAGCAGTACAACGAAACAGGTCTACAAAGAAACGATCCCGCACAAACCACGGCTCGGATTTGTGGGGCTTGGTTGGATCGGACGCAATCGCCTGGAGTCGATCGTGCAGGCAGGGATAGCTGAGATCTCTGCGGTTCACGACGCGCACGTTGATGCAGCTAAGGAAGGACAAAAGTTGTCACCGGATGCGGTTCTCTTCTCTTCTTTCGATGAGTTGCTTCGTCACGATCTTGATGGAGTGGTGATCGCAACGCCGAATCGATTTCACGCTGAACAGGCGGTTGCAGCTCTTGAACAAGGCGTCGCTGTCTTCTGTCAGAAGCCGCTGGGGCGAAATGCTTTTGAAACACGAAGAGTCGTCGACGCCGCTCACAATGCGAATTGTTTACTCGGAGTGGATCTTTCCTACAGCGCGATACCGGCTATGGAAACGATTAATAATCTCGTCGAAAACGGCACACTTGGAAAGATCTTTGCCGTCGATGCGAAGTTTCACAACGGCTATGGACCCGACAAGCCGTGGTTCTACGACTATTCACTGTCGGGCGGCGGCTGCGTTTTGGATCTGGGGTCACATCTGCTCGATCTGGCATTGCGGCCACTCGGATATCCGCGAATCTCTCACATCGAAGGCTCGCTGTTCGCCGGTGGAGAGTTGCTGAAGAAAGGCGCCCAACAGGTCGAAGACTACGGCGTGGCAACCATCGAGACGGCAGACAACACAGTAATCAATCTCAGTTGTTGCTGGAACCTCAACATCGGGCGCGAGGCGAACATCGAAATTGCTTTTTACGGAACATGCGGCGGCGCGGCGCTGCGAAACGTCGACGGATCCTTTTACGACTTCGCTGCCGGACTCTTCGATCGCACGCAAACCAGGACATTGACTAGTGCGGAAGATTCGAAGTGGCAGTGGGGCGGTTTGGCGACTATCGATTGGGTAAAACGGCTCGCAGCGGAAGAACCTTTCGATCCGGCTGCCGAGCGATACATCGCAGTGGCTGAGATTATCGACCGCATTTACGGAAATGGTTAACAAACCTCCCACGCGTATTCTCATGACTGCTGACAGCGTCGGCGGTGTTTGGACCTACACGCTCGAGTTAACGCGCGCACTCTTGCCGTACGGCGTTGAGGTTCTACTCGCCACGATGGGCCCACCTCTGAGCTCTGCTCAACGTGAAGCCGCGCACAAAATAAGCAATCTCAACCTCTTCAAAAGCAACTACAAACTCGAATGGATGCCTGACTGCTGGTCCGATGTGAAGCGCGCCGGCGATTGGTTGTTACACCTCGAGAATCGACTAGCTCCAGATGTGGTCCATCTCAACGGCTACGCGCATGCCAACTTGCCATGGAACAGCCCGACGCTCGTTGTTGGACACTCGTGTGTTTTCTCCTGGTGGCAATCCGTACGTGGCGAAGAGCCGCCGGCAGAATGGCAGCACTACAAAGACGCAGTGAAGAACGGATTGCGCTCAGCTGATCTCGTTGTCACACCCAGCGCCGCCATGATGCGTGCTTTAACTACTCACTACGGCTCGATCTCAAATTCTCGTGTGATCCATAACGGGCGGAACCCTCAATATTTCAAATCTGACTCGAAGCGGCCAATCGTCTTATCGGCTGGTCGTCTTTGGGACGAAGCGAAGAACATCGATTGCGTTGCTGAGGTCGCGTCTGAATTGCCGTGGCCTGTTTATGTTGCGGGTGATCTTCAGGAGCGTCCGATGGCGAAGCAATGTCACTGGCTCGGTTCGCTTTCAGAGCCGGAGCTCAAACGATGGTACGCAGTTGCTTCGGTGTACGCGCTGCCCGCGTATTACGAACCGTTTGGCTACACGCCGTTGGAGGCTGCTTTATCCGGCTGTGCTCTGGTGTTGGGAGACATCGATTCACTCCGTGAAGTCTGGCGCGACGCGGCTGTTTTCGTCGATCCGAACGACAGCCGCGCGTTGAAGACCGAATTACTGAATTTGATAAACGATGACGAGCTTCGCAGAGAGATGGCCCAACGTGCTCGTAACCGAGCACTCGAATTCACAAGTGAACGCATGGCTCAAAACTATTTTGCAGCTTATTCGGAACTGCTGGTTGATAAAAGAGACACTAATGAAAAGGAGAGGTTTGCGCAATGCGCATAGTGTTTTTTTATCAATCTCTGATCTCGGATTGGAACCACGGAAACGCGCACTTTCTGCGTGGCATCGCCTCCGAGCTGTTGGCGCGCGGGCATGAGGTCCAAATCTACGAGCCTCGTAATTCCTGGAGTGTCCAAAACCTGCTCGCGGAGCACGGCTGGGAATCGTTAGTCGACTTTCACGAAGCGTATCCAGACCTGCTGAGCAATCGCTACGAATTGGACCAGTTGGATCTCGAGCAGGCTCTCGACGGTGCAGACCTCGTCATCGTTCACGAATGGAACGAAGCGGAGCTGATTGAACGGATCGGAGAGTATCGCGGCGTCAAGGGAGATTTTTGTTTACTCTTTCACGATACGCACCATCGAATGGCCTCACACGATAGCCTTCCGTTCAGCTTGCTGAATTACGACGGCGTGCTCGCATACGGGCAAGTCTTGGCTGACAAGTATTTGCGCAACCGTTGGATCAGGCAGGCGTGGACCTGGCACGAGGCTGCGGATGTACGAGTGTTTCGACCGCTGCCCGGAATTCCACGTACGTTGGATCTCGTGTGGATAGGTAATTGGGGTGACGACGAGCGTATCGCTGAGTTGTGGGAATTCCTCATACAGCCGGTAAAAGATCTTCAGTTGAAGGCAGAAGTGTTTGGAGTCAGGTATCCGGACGAAATAATTGAGGCACTCACGCGTGCAGGTATCCGTTATCGCGGCTGGCTACCGAACTACAAAGCGCCGCAGGTGTTCGCTTCGGCGCACGTGACATTGCACGTTCCTCGCCGGCCTTACGTCCGCGATCTTCCGGGGATCCCAACAATTAGACCATTTGAAGCGCTGGCGTGCGGTATTCCACTCATCTGCTCACCATGGTACGACACAGAACACTTGTTCACCCCAGGGAGAGATTTTCTCGTCGCTCGTAACGGCAACGAAATGCGAGAGATGCTTCGCACATTGCTAAACGACCAGGCGGTGGCGGACGAGTTGGCTATCAACGGTCTTGCAACTATCAAGCAGAAGCACACCTGCGCTCATCGCGTTGATGAATTACTAGATATTTATACCCGGATAAACGCGGATGCGTGTTTGTCCCTGTCCATTACTTGAGTATGAACATCGCATTCTTCGGATCGAGTTTAGTTTCGGCGTACTGGAACGGCGCGGCGACATACTACCGCGGAATCATCCGGGCGCTGCACGAGTTGGGCCATCAGATCACGTTCTATGAACCAGACGCTTACGATCGACAGAAACATCGCGACATACCCGATCCTGATTGGGCACGCGTCGTGGTTTATCCGGCGGACGACGACGGCGTAGCAAGCGCACTTGAACGCGCCCGCGGCGCAGACATGTTCGTGAAGACCAGTGGCGTCGGCGTGAACGATGAACTCCTCGAAGCAGCGATTCTGGAGATTAAAGCGCCGGGTACGCTGGCTGTGTTTTGGGATGTGGATGCGCCTGCAACTCTCGATCGCGTAAAAGCCAATGCTTCAGACCCGTTCAAAAACCTCATTCCCCTTTACGATCTGATTCTCACCTACGGCGGAGGCGAACCCGTTGTAAACAACTATCTTGCGCTGGGTGCACGTGCATGCATCCCGATCTATAACGCACTCGATGGGAACACACATCATCCAGTTCCGCCCGAGGAGCGCTTTGCCTGCGATCTCGCTTTAGTCGCGAATCGTTTGCCCGATCGCGAAGCGCGCATCGACGAGTTCTTTTTTGAAGTCGCACAAAAGCTTCCCGGGCATCGATTCGTGCTCGGCGGCAATGGCTGGTCTGACAAGTCCATGCCCGCAAATGTGAACTACGTTGGCCATGTCTATACCCGCGATCACAATGCATTCAATTGCTCCGCCCGTGCGGTTCTCAATGTAAATCGAGAAAGCATGGCCAGCTACGGCTTCTCACCGCCGACCCGCATCTTCGAAGCTGCAGGCTCCGCAGCCTGCCTGATTACAGATGCGTGGCAGGGCATCGAGATGTTTCTTACTCCGGGTCGTGAAGTCCTCGTCGCCAGTAACGCCGGCGACGTGGTCCGACATTTACTGGCACTCGACGACAACAAAGCAAAGCAGATCGGCACTGCTGCGCGAGAACGCGTGTTGGCTGAGCACACTTACCAGCATCGCGGGCTACAGCTCCAGGAGTTGTTGGAAGGACAAATGCTTGAACATATCGAAAATGCAGCGTAGTTGAAAATGACTAAGCCACTGGACATCGTAATCTTCGGTCTCTCGATCACCTCTTCCTGGGGCAACGGCCACGCGACGACTTTTCGCGCCCTCGTTCGCGCCCTCAGCGCTCGCGGTCACAACGTCTGTTTTCTTGAGCGCGACATGCCATGGTACGCCGCGCATCGCGACCTGCCGAATCCGCCGTATGGGCTGACACAACTCTACAAATCCCTCGCGGAGCTGAAACACAGGTTTGCACGGAAAGTAATGGATGCAGATCTTTGCATTGTCGGTTCTTACGTTCCGGACGGTATTGCGATCGGCGAATGGATCGTGCGGATCTGTCGCGGGGTCAAAGCATTTTACGACATCGATACACCCGTAACGCTCGCTAAACTCGCATCCGGAAAGAGTGAGTACCTGAGCGCGCGTCTGGTCCCACGTTACGATCTCTACCTCTCGTTTACAGGTGGTCCAGTCCTCAGAAATATCGAACGTGAGCTGGGATCTCCGATGGCGCGCGCGTTGTACTGCTCCGTCGATCCGAAGATCTATTTTCCTGAAGAACGCCCGTGCAAGTGGGACTTGGGTTACATGGGTACATACAGCGTCGATCGCCAGCCCTGGCTGAACGAATTGCTGATTTTACCGGCAAGGCAAGCAGCTAATCTGAAGACAGTAGTCGCCGGGCCAATGTATCCGAAAGAACTTTCCTGGCCCACAAATGTTGAACGAATCGAACATCTTGCGCCGGCAGCACACCGGCGTTTCTACAGTTCGCAACGATTCACACTAAACATCACGCGTGAGGACATGCGCACGGCCGGCTACTCGCCGAGCGTCCGTATATTTGAAGCCGCTGCATGTGGCACCGCGATCGTCAGCGACATGTGGCCGGGTCTGGAAACATTCTTCGATCTCGAAAAAGAGATCCTTACGGCAGCTTCAGCGGAAGAGGTTTTGACTCATCTCAGTCTGATTTCTGAAGACGACCGTCGCGCGCTCGGCGATCGTGCACGACTGCGGGTGCTGGCCAGTCATACGTCCGAACAGCGAGCGATAGAGCTCGAAAACTACGTTGCGGAAGTGGTCCAAACAACCTCTACTGCGACAGTCAGGGCTGAACCTGCGGGAGCAATCGCATGACGACTTTCTTTCTCATCAGACATGCCTCGTGTAACGGTCTTGGCCGCACGTTATGGGGCCGCACATCCGGAATCTGTCTGAATGAAAAAGGAAAACAGGAGGCGCAGCGACTCGCCGATCGTTTCCACGCAATAAAGCTTCACCTAATTTACAGCAGCCCGCTTGAACGTGGAGTTGAGACGGCCGAAACAATCGCGCGCCAAACGAATCTCGAGGTCAGCACGAATCCGGCTTTCGACGAAATAGATTTTGGCGACTGGACGGGCAAGTCGTTCGACGCGCTTTCAAGCGATGAATGTTGGCAGCGCTTCAACAGTCAACGCCACGCAACGAGGATTCCAGGCGGAGAGTCGTTTCTTGAAGTGCAGAACAGAGCCGTTACTGCTCTATATGCGCTGCGCTCGCAAAACGGTTATGCGAATGTCGCAATCGTCTCACACGCAGACGTGATCAAGGCGGCGATTGCATACTTTACGGCAACTCCGATCGACCTGCTCGATCGAATCGAGATCTCGCCCTGTTCAGTCAGCATCATCACAATCGATCACGATGACGCAAAGCTCTTAACTGTCAACAACAGTTGCGATCTGGCCAACTATCGGCTGGCTAATGATTGATTTTATGCCCTTTTTGCGGCTTCTATGAAGATCGCCTTCTTCGGTCTAACAATCAGCTCATCGTGGGGCAACGGCCACGCGACGCTCCTTCGTGGACTCTTCAAGTCGCTAGCAGCGCGCGGTCATCAAATCGCCTTCTTCGAACGCGACGTGCCTTACTACGCCGCTCATCGAGATCTGATCGAGTTACCAGGAGTCGAACTGCTTCTCTATAGCGACTGGCGTGAGATTCGTCGGGTCGCACGCGATGTTGTCGCAGAGTCCGACGTAGCCGTCGTCACCTCATATTGCCCGGACGGAATTGACGCCACCGACCTTGTAGTTTCATCGAACGTGCCGCTACGCGTATTTTACGATCTCGACACGCCTGTCACACTCGAAGCACTGCAAAAAGGTGAGCCACTCGCATACATCGGGCCTTCCAAGCTCGCCGACTTTGATCTGGTCCTTAGTTATACAGGCGGCGCCGCGCTCACTGCGCTGCGCGATCAACTCAATGCTCGTCGTGTAGTGCCGCTATTCGGCAGTGTTGATCCGGAGATCCATCGTCCTGCTCCTGCACGCGCGAGTTACAAAGCGGACCTTTCATATCTCGGGACGTATGCGCCGGATCGGCAGTGGCTAGTGGATCGTTTGTTCCTCGACGTGGCAGAAAGATCTCCCGATCGAAAATTTGTCTTAGGCGGTTCCAAGTACCCGATCGACTTTCGGTGGCGACAAAACATCTGGTACGTACAACACGTTCCGCCTTCAGCGCACGCGGCATTCTTCTGCTCCTCGCCGTTGACCCTTAATGTTACGAGGAGTGCGAT
>DASYFE010000104.1:0-26126 GCA_036498585.1 Pyrinomonadaceae bacterium
GAACACAGAGGTTGCACAGAGAAGAGGTTGAGCGGGATGTGTAGTGGCGGTTATAACGATAAGTCTGATCGCCAACTCTGATCAGTGTCGCCGAGAACACCCCGCTTCCTCATCGAGTTTACCCATTCACTACTCTTTGTATCGCCAGTCCATTGGGTCCACGCCTAAGCTGTCGAGGTCGCGTTCATCGATCTTCTGACCCAAAACTATCGCCTGTGCCGGACCGATTTCGACAACTTCCGCTGCGTTATATTCATTCTGCTTCATCTTCCTACTCCTTTTCTTTTTGGTTGATGTACCACCTGCCGCATGACACGAGTCACACGGCAGGTGTCACAGGTTCTGCCGCGTGTGCCCAGGCAATTCGTCCGGGTAATACGGCAGGGCTTTTGGTTAACGAGTCGCGAGTTTCAAGATCTCGTAACCAAAACTCGAGTGATATCGTCTGCACTAAGAACGCCGAGTTCGTTTCGTAGCCGTGGCGGGCACGATCGAGAGCAGCGAACAATGGTTCCTTGTCGATGTACCCGCGAGCACACAACCGCGAGTTGTCGAATACAGAACGCAATCGTCCGGACTCACGTGCTATAGCGCGAAAAATCGCCTCGCGCGGGTTCCCTTTCGTGCGACGCGTCGCGATTTCATCCGGAAGAATTCCCGCCAGCATGCGTCGCATGACAACGCGGTTCTCGCCGGGCCGCATTAACTGGTCCAATGGAATCGCCTGTAGGAACTCCACCAAAGGGCGGTGTACATATGGATAAGTAACTTCAATTCCAAACTGCTCTGTTCGCCAACACGACGAAATGCTCTTCACCACCGAGAGGAAGCCCCGCGCCTGATCGCGCGAACTATGTGTCTGGAAACTTCTCAGTCGATCCTTCGCGAGCATCCGCTCGTGCAATTTCATTCGTCTCGAGAAGTCGCGGTCGTACCAGGAAGGAAGTTGTGTTACCCGGTTGCCGGTCATTGTCTGGAAGCGTTGGGGAAACTGGCGCACAACAGCGTCTTTCCAGAGAAGGCCAAGATACGATTGCTTCCTTGCCTTGCTCCACGCGCGTAGTCTTTGATTCAGAGTCAGGAACTTGCCCGAAGCGAGTAGATCGGCAACTTCAGGATAGGCGCCGTAAACCCCTCCAAACATTTGATCGCCGCCAAGACCGCTCAACAGCACGCGGGAGTCAGCTTGATCCATTACCTTGCGGACTTCGGAGTGAAGACCGAAGGAGAGCACCACGGGATTAGGATTCACGATTGCGACATCATTCGGAAGCGGCACCAGCAGTCGGAAATCTTTATCCTTGATGTGATTGCCACGGATTTGTTGTTTTGCCTCGACCAGTTGGATGAAGCGGCGTTCGTCGGATGTCGGACATTCGTCGAATACGTGCGACACGGTTTCCAATCCTGGCGCTTGCACTCCACGGTTCTTGACGAGTCGATCGGCGAGACAAACGATGGCAGAGCTGTCGAGACCGCCACTCAATTCCGCAAAGACCGGACGATCAGATCGTAAGCGGCAGCGTATTGCGTCACTTAATTGCTCGAGCGCGTGTTCCTGATACTGTTCGTCAGTGCTGTATCTGATCACTTTAGACGGATCGAGTCGCCAGAACCGCTCACTACAAACTTCTCCTGTTGCTTTCACTGTAAGAACGTGCGCCGGTTTTACATTGAAAATATTTTTGTATGGGGTGCGCCATGGGATTGGCCCAAGACTCATCGCGTCGGCGATGTATTCTTCGTCGAGTTCCCACGCGCGGTTTTGCAAAGCAAGCAGCGCTGCAGTCTCGGTCGACCAGACGATCCGATCACGATCGAGGTGATATTTGAGAGCGCGCGTGCCGGCTACGTCGCGCACGAGATAAAGAACTCGGAGCCGGTTATCCCAGAGCGCGAGGCAGAAGTCGCCCACCAATCTGCTGAAGCAGTCTTTTTCCCACTTGAGATACGCCGCCATCACGATCGTCAGGTCGGGAATCGTGTTCGCAGCCTGAAGACTTGAGCGGAGTTGCCGGATTAAATCCTCTCGGTTGTCGAGACGACCATTCCACGCCAGCACGTGGCCCTCGCGTGTAACCAGTGGTTGGACTTCGAGACGTGATTCGCGGTTGGTGTGATAGGCGCGATAACTCATGCCTACATTTCCGCTAACCACATCGAACCCGCCGTCTGGCCCACGTGAATCAAGCGCGGCGCCCAGCTTCGCCAGGTCATATTCATTAACGGGAGCGGCTCCGCTGCCAAAGTTGAGTATTCCCGATAAGGCGCTCATTGCTTTCTTCCGGTGCTTCAAATTCGTTTCAACACGCGATACTCGCTTTTTACGGAACTCTGATCGTTAACAACCTCGCCGCCGACTTCGGCCCAGGCGTGGGCTTTGGGAGGAAACGTTTGGGCGGCGAGGACCATCTGGGCGGGGACGCCGCGGCGGCGCAGCAGACAGGTCACTACCGCTGAATGCTGTAAACACATCGCTTTCTTCGGGTAATACATTTGCGCACGATCGACCATGCCACGCACACGCAAGCAGATCTCACGATCCGCAGTGCGTGGCTCTGCGATGGGCCAACGCGCGACTTTCTTGATCAATCTTTGAAAGCCGCCTAGTTTCAACAGCAGGTCGAACGCCAACAAACCTACAAAGGCGCTGAATGTTTCGCGGCGCGAGATGCTCAGGTCTTCCGCGACATCGTTACCAGCAAAATTTGATCGCTCTATTTCGGTTGCCGGAGCTGAAGTTGTGCCGGTAACGTCTGCACCGACCGAATAAAAACCGTGGTCTGAACGCTGGAGCAAACCGATGGACACCATCTTTTTCAGGAAACGATCCGTGTCCGTCTGAAGCTGCTCGTGGGGGACTTCGTACAGCAGCTCGCCTTCTGAGTTGATCGCTTCGAACTCGTTTTCGAGTGCACGCACGATCTCGTCGAGACTGAGACCGTCACGAGCTTCTTCCAGAATCGTCCAAGTGAGTGCGCCGACGCCGTTCAACTTGCAAACACTGTCTTCTGCAATCGAAAGCAACACACTCCCATCCTTGTGCTTCCGCGCTCTGTCGGTGGGCGACATCGGTGAACCCATCTTTCTGCGCTATGCGCTTGTTGTCGTGAACGGCTTGAATGTTGGGGGAAGACCGGAGACTGCACTTCAGGCATGCAGAAAGGGGGAAATTTTTGATTTCTGCTTAGTTTTCCAAGCAAGGTACGTTTTTATTGGCACTTTTCGAGACGAGCTCGAAGGAAGTGGTCATTCTTGCTTGGTATACGAAGCAAGATTGAAAATTTCTGATGCTCGGCTACCAGTTTCGAGCCCGCGGAGCGGGCGACAGCATAAAGCCTGGGGCGCCAGCCCCAGGGTAGCGTTTATAAAAGCAAACGAGCCCGCGGAGCGGGCGACAGCGCGAGATGCTTTCGGCTGTCGGCCGCTTCGCGGGCTCCGCCAATATTTCTCCGTTATCCTGGGGCTGGCGCCCCAGGCTTTATGCTGCCGTCCGCTTCGCGGACTCGGCCCGGCCCCCTACGGTAGCCCTATCAGGCCAAAGTATTTTTAACGTGGACGACGCGATTGGCCCAGCTTGTCGGGTAGGGTCGGTGCGAGATGATGATTGTGGTCACGTCTCGCAAATGCTGATCGAGTGCATTTAACAGCCGCTTCTCGGTGAGCTCGTCGAGTGCTGACGTACATTCGTCGAGGATCAGGACTTTCGGATGTTGCAGCAGCGCACGCGCGAGCGCCACACGCTGTCGCTCGCCGCCCGACAACCGGTTGCCACGAGGTCCGAGCGACTCATCGAGCCCTTTCGGCAAACGATTAATCAGCAAATCCAACTGCGCCAGCTTCGTCACGCGCTCGATCTCGTCATCACTCGCCTGCGGATTTCCATACAGCAGATTCTCGCGCAAAGTGACATCGAACAGCACAGGATCCTGCGGCACAAAGATCACCGCTGCTCGCAGGCTCTTCAGTTTGAAATCCCGAACATCGTGTCCATCCAGCAGCACATTTCCCGCACGCGTGTCGTACATGCGCGCAACGAGCTTCGCAATCGTGCTCTTTCCGTTCCCACTCGTTCCGGTAAGCGCCACGCGCTCACCACGATTCACGCGCAAGCTCAGCGCACTCAGCACCGGACGCTCGCTGTCGTAACTGAAACAAACATCCTTCAACTCGACCGCCGCCGGCTTATCAACACGTAAAGGCCTCTCGCCATCGCGCAAAATCAACTTCGCCTCAGTGATCTCGATCAAGCGCCGGGCGCTCGCTGAGACACGCTGCACCTTCGCATAGATATCAACAACCCCGTAAAGCGGAATGAAAAGCTGCAGTGTGTAGCCGTAAAACGCGACGAGTCCACCGGCAGTGAGCGTTCCGTTCATTACCTGGTAACCGCCATAACTCAAAACACCGGCCATTCCCGTAATGATGATCAAATAAAGAACGGAGCTAAAGAAGAGCTCTGTGCCGCGGCGCTTCATCTGTGCGCGAACAACATCGCTCGAAATGCGCGCAAACCGCCGCGCCTCCCGCTGTTCGCATGAGAGCAGTTGGACCTGCACAATCGCTGAGAGATGCTCTTCGAGAAAACCAATTAACTTTCCGGATCGCTCCTGGACTGAGTCAGAAGCGTGGCGCAAACGGTCCTGAAACCGTCGCCGCACGAGGATGAATACTGGTATCAACGGCAAAACAACGACCGTGAGCCGGTAATTCAGCACCAGCATCATGCATATCACGAGCGTGAATGTCGTAACCATGCGCAGCAAAGCAGGAAGCACTTCACCGCTGACGGTCGCCACTTGGTCGACATCCATTTGCAAACGATGCAACGTATCGCCTGGCGGCGTGTTGTCGTGATACTCAGCCGAAAGACGTTGCAGGTGACGCAGCAACGCCAACCTGCTCCGGTAAGTCATCTTTTGCACGGCGCGGAAATTCAGTATTCCGGCAAGACTATCGAAGCCGAGCCGGCCCAGGTAAGTGAAAAAGAAAGCCGCCGCCGCAAACGGCAGCCAACTCATGCGCCGGTTCGGAATAACTTCGTCGATCAGATACCGGATGATAAGGGGATCCAGAAGGACCAGAATGCCGGCCGCCACCACACAGAAATAACTACCCAAATGCAAACGAAAAACCGGCTTGACCTGCGACAATAACCACGAAAGCTCGCCTGAACGTCTCACGTGCATGCCTTTCAAATGATTACGCTTACATCGACACAATGTGTGCTGTAACTAACCACACGACCGACGATCTCCGCCTCTCTCGGATACGTAAAGCGGCGCACGCTCGCGGGCGAGGAATGATGCGGAATGATCAGTAGCTGACTGCCTTGCAGCTCACACCAGCCACACGCATACGCTCCTCGCAACTCGATGAAGTAAACCGGCCGTTCATACTCATTGCGCCAGACGTTCATCACGACCTTGTTTTGGCTCGTATCGATCGTCAAGTGTGCGCCCGGCCTGATCATCGGATACATCGTGAACTCAGCCAGACCAACATGCCCGTAAATAATGTGGTTCGGGCAGTCGTCACCGGCCTGACTCGCAGTCAGAGTGGTCGATAACTGATCGTGAGAAGCGCAGCCGTTGCCATTCTGAGAAATCAATTGCGTGAGATAAGGATCTGCAACGGATTCATACTTCTCCTTATCGTTTACATCGATGTTGTAGAGAAGCAGGAGGTCGAGCAGGTTAGCGTGGTAGATCACACTTAAGCTGAAGAGTTTCCAAATGCTCGGTTCGGAGTCGCCGTTTTCGAGTTGCGCCAGCCAGCCGTTTGAAAGGCAAAACCGCTTATCGCCTTTGACGTCGGCAATTCTGCGGCTTGCCTGTTCGACCTCTCGAACCGTGATGTTGCGACGATTACGCAGAGACTTCAGCTTCTGACCAGCCGGCACAACAATTCTCCAATTTTTACGGATGAAGACTTAAGCCGCGGGAGGTGTAACTGTCCGGCACTGTACATTTGATCTGGGCCACTTGATACGACAGGGGGTATTTGTCCGGTATCTCGACCGAAAACTATCTGTCGCTCGTTTGTTAAGACGCTATTTCGTAGTCACTTACTGAACGACTCAGGTGTTTACCTGAGAGCACACTAGGGTGGACCAATTCAGCAATCGTTGTCTTCTTAAATATAGACCGCCGGCAATTTGTTGACTTATACAGAATTTTCTCCGCTGTCGATTCAAGCCAATTGTTCCGGATCCCGGAAAATTACTATCGAGCGGAATACAACACGCCAACCACTTGCCCGACGATCTCCACCTCATCTCGATGAAACTCTTCGCGCATGTTTCCTGACTCTGGGTGCGGTATCAACACGATCCGATCGCCCGGAGCTAACTCCGCAAACATACAAGTGAAGCCTTTCGGCGTCCGCACATAAAACAGCTCCCGCTGATCGAAACTCACGCTGTCTACGGAGCGCACCTCGTTTAAAAGTTTGTTCACGAGCAAACGACTGCCGGGCGGCGCGATGGGCCTTGCATTCGAATCCTCTTCGCCCACGACAACATACGCAAGATGCGGCGGGTAATACGACCCGAGATACTCAACTTCAACATCAGCCCATCGCGACGGCAGAAACTGTGTCACTTCCATATCAGTATCGTTACGCAGAATCGGCAGCTTCACGCGCCGGTGGCGTGTGACTGCATCGATCGGCACTTCGTGCGTGCGCGCTCGCATCATTCCGAGTTGCTCGTTGAAGCGTAGCTCAGGTTGCAAACCGATGGCTGCATCCATTTCCGCGCGTGAAAGATTCAGAATCACTCGTAGGCTGTCGAGTTTCGCAGTGCCGGGTTGCCGAATGCTGCCGCTGATGATGTTACCGAGCGTCGACTTACCGATACGCATGTCAGGGTTCTTATGAGCCGCTGCCAAACGTTCACTCGCGCTCACGACGTCTTTGTAACTCAGCGTCAGAAATTTCATTGCGCTAAGAATCAAGTTACCAAACGGTGATGTTGTTTGCCGTTGCGGGCGGCCACGCCTCGCATCCCCAGAGGAATCGCGAACACTCATGCAGACCTGTGTCTCCTATTCCAACGTTGAAACAGGGAGGTTTGTAGCGGTGGGGCACCGCACTCAAGCTCGGCTCTTCTTAGCTGGGATTCGTACCGGGAGGTATGTCGGAAGAAATTTTACACCATGATGGTCCTTTTTTAGAAAAATTTCCGCGTTTCATTTAAACCACGAATGTCCGCCGCTGGAGGTTTTTATGTCCCGCCCATATCGCCACCTCGTATTGAAGTCTTTCTCGCTACTCTTCGTGTTGCTTGCAGGGGTATCGATCAGTTTCGCTCAAAGTCAGAACGCGACGCAGCCGGATCCGCGTCGCGCCGCTGCTGATAAATTCATAGCCGAAGCTGAGGCGCTCACCGAAAAGAGAACGGAACAGTCGTACCAGAAAGCGATCGAGAAATATCTCGCGGCGGTCGACATCTGGCGCAGTCTGAACGACAAGTCGATGGAAGCCGCGACTCTTTACCAGGCTGGATGGTTGTATGGCGACATCGGCCAGTATCAGAAAGCTCTCGACCTCTACTCACAAGCAGGGACTCTTTACAAAGCATTGGGCAATCGCAAAAGCGAACTGAACACGCTGAACAACACCGCGTGGATCTACGGCGAGCTGGGCGAGGAGCAAATAGCTTTGGAGATGTATGAAACTGTTGTAGAGGGCCAGAAAAAGATCGGCGAAACGGATCCGGTAGTCATCAGTAATCTCGCCGCGAGTTATGCCAAGCTGGGCCAGTATCAGCGCGCTCTCGATACGCATTTGCAGGTACTGCCGCTGCGACAAGGTTCAAGCGCAAAAGATATCGCTGGTCGATCCATCACACTCAGCAACATCGGTAACGCCTACTACTATCTCGGCAACAAAACCAAAGCGCTCGATTATTACAGCCAGTCGCTTCCGCTGATGCGGCAGGTCGGTAACAACTATTACACCGCCACGGTTCTCAATCACACAGGCGTTGCATATCGCAGTCTCGGCGAGTATGACAAAGCGCTGAGCTACTTCAATGAAGCGCTCGAGTTGCGCAAACTCGCGGGGGATCAAAGAGGCATCGCCACCACGCTGTCAGACATCGCTCGGCTCGAGCGCGATCGTGGAAATCTCGTCGAGGCACGCAAACGAATCGAAGAGGCGTTGGCCCAGGTCGAGCGCGTGCGTTTGAACGTCGCGAGCCCGCGACTGCGCACATCGTACTTTGCTTCAGTGCAACAGTATCGCGAGTTTTATATCGATTTGTTGATGCGGCTGAGTAAAGAAAAGGCGTCGGAAAAGCTCGAACGCATTGCTTTCAACGCCAGCGAAACCGGACGCGCGCGCTCGCTCTTGCAACTACTTTCCGAAGCGGGAGGCAAGATTCGTCACGGCATCGATCCGTCATTGCTCGAGCGCAAGCAGTCGTTGGCGCAGGCGATCGATGCGAAGGCGCAAAGCCAGATGGAATTGCTCAGCGGCAAACACACTGAAGCGGAAGCAGACGCCGCGCGCAAAGAGCTCTCGACACTAACGAATGAGCTCGAACAGCTTGAAGGTCGAATTCGTGAGAGTAGTCCGCAGTTCACCGCCCTCGTCCAGCCCGTGCCGCTCGGGCTTGAAGAGATCCAGGAAAAGATCCTCGACCGCGACACGCTGTTGCTCGAATATTCATTGGGCGAAGAGAGGAGTTTCGTCTGGGCAGTTACACCTGACGCAATCAAATCTTTTGAGTTGCCGAAACGTGCGGTGATCGAACCGGCCGCGAGGCGAGTTTACGATCTACTAACTGCGCGCACGATCAGCGTTCCGAAAGAGACACTCGAGCAAAGACGACAGCGACTCGAGGTTGCGGATGCAGAGTATGTTAAGGCGTCTGCAATTCTGAGCCAGATGATTCTTGGCCCAGTCGCCGCCGAGTTGAAAGACAAGCGACTGCTGATTGTGAGCGACGGAGTTCTGCATTACATTCCGTTTGCAGGTTTGCCGAATCCGGCTGACACGCAAGCGTTGATTGTCGATCACGAAGTGGTAATGGCGCCGTCTGCATCGGTCATCGGACTGCTAAGACAAGAGACAGCAAATCGCAAACCGGCGAGCAAGACGGTCGCAGTGCTCGCCGATCCCGTTTTCTCGAATAATGATCCGCGTGTTGCAGCAGCGCGGCTTGGCCGCCCGGCTCCGATAGATAAGGGCTCTCCTGTAGTCGCCCTAAGATCGGGATCGGAAACCGGATTGGATGGTCTGCGGCGCTTGCGTTTCAGTCGCCAGGAAGCTGACGCGATCGCGCGACTGGCAGGAAGTGATGGAAAACTCGAAGCCGTCGACTTCGCAGCCAGCCGGAAACTCGCCACGAGCGCTGAGTTGGGCCAGTATCGCGTGGTTCACTTCGCAACGCACGGCATCATCAACAACAATCATCCCGAGCTCTCGGGAATCGTGCTGTCGCTCGTCGATGAAAAAGGTCAGCCGCAGAATGGATTTTTGCGACTGTACGATCTGTACAACTTGAAACTTTCGGCGGATCTCGTTGTGTTGAGCGCGTGTCAGACGGCGCTCGGAAAAGAGATTCGCGGCGAAGGACTCGTCGGACTGACGCGCGGATTCATGTATGCCGGGGCGCCGCGCGTGATTGCGAGTCTCTGGCAGATCGACGATCGGGCCTCTGCTGAATTTATGAAACGCTTTTACGAAGCAATGCTCAGTCAAAAACTTCGACCAGCCGCTGCCCTCCGCGCCGCGCAGGTCTCGATGTCTCAAGATCCACGCTGGCGCCAACCACATTACTGGGCGGCCTTCACCCTTCAAGGGGAATGGAAATGACAAACTGCTAGACAGGATTTACAAGATTCTTCAGGATTAACATGTAGATCCTGAAAATCTTGTAAATCCTGTCTACTTTGGCATTTCACTTGCGCTAGTCTGTCGAGCAAAACAAATTGTGATCTGGAACAGAACAGAGGACAGGAGTCTGTGTGATGCTCGATCAGAAAGTTGACGACAAGGGGACTAATCAGGAAGAGGCCCAACACATGCTCGAGGCGCTGCGCGATCAAGGTTTCGATTCCGACAACGAAAAATTCGCCAAGGCGCTCGGCCGCACTATCGAACAGGTTGAGGGAATGATAAATGGCGCTGAAACAATCGACGATGACGTCGTTATGAAAGCGAGAGGAATCGCCCTGAATCGTGGCATCACAATCGAGTAGAGGAGTTCAACAATTGAAGCGCGCAACAGCGACTGCAACCGCGGCGTGGTGGTGGTTTGAAAGCGGCACCGAGATCTGTTCGACGTGTCAACAGTCGTACGCATACCAAACAGGCGCATACTGTCTCGATTGCGACAGCAACGTTTGTCCATTATGCATACAGGAATCTGAAACAGGCGGTACGCGATGTTCCGCTTGTTGCGACGAGTAAGAGAGTTGTTATGGCAGCGCGAGCTATCTGGAAAGGTGAAATCAAAGTCGGCACAACGAAAGTGCCGGTGAAGCTCTATTCAGCAATGCAGGATCGCACCGTTCGTTTTCACGTGCTCGACGATCGAGCGAAGAAGCGTGTGAAGCAGCACATGATCAATCCTGACTCGGGCGAAGAAGTGCCCAAGGAAGAGATCCAAAAAGGCTACGAGATCGAGCCCGGGCGATACGTGATTCTTACCGCAGAAGATCTCGAAAAGCTTCAGCCGCCCGCGTCTCGCGACATCGAGATCGTGGAGTTTGTTCCGCAAACGAAGATCAGCGAGCAGTGGTACGACCGGCCTTATTACCTTGGTCCAGACGGCGACGAGAAAGACTATTTCGCACTCGCCGAAGCACTGAAGAACAAGGAATCTGAAGGGATCGCGCACTGGGTGATGCGCAACAAGTATTACGCGGGCGCGCTTCGCGCTGTGGATGATTACCTTTTCCTGTTCACGCTGCGGGATGCGAATGAAGTGATCCTCGCAGACGATCTGACGAAGCCGTCAGGCGCTGCGCCAACGCAGAAAGAGCTCGCGATGGCGAAGCAGCTCGTCGAGATGCTGCAAGGCGAGTTTAATCCGGCGGAGTACAAAGACGAGTATCGCGAGCGCGTGATGGAGTTCATCGAGAAGAAAGCAAAGGGACACGCACCGCGGTTGAAGGCTGTGAAGGCGAAACGCCAGACTGCGGCGCTCGACAATGTGCTCGCTAAGAGTATTGAGTCGCTGAGAAAGAAGGAGAAACGTGCCGCCTAAAGGTAATAGCAGCAGTAGTCGCAAAAGAGCGGAACCGGAAGAAGAGGAGAATGCGGGGGGACGGCCGTTCTGGTCCGGGACGCTGACGTTCGGACTCGTGAGTGTGCCGGTGAGTTTGTTTCCGGCCGCACGGACAATACGAACGTCGCTGCGCATGCTTGGACCAGACGGGCAGCCGCTCGCGCGCAAGTATTACGCTGAGAAGACCGGTAAAGATCTCGATGCGGATGAAGTCGTGCGCGGCTTTGAGATCACGAAGGAAAAATTCGTGATCGTCACTGACGAAGAATTGGAACGGCTCGCGCCGGAGAAGACGCGCGACATCGATCTGAAGCAGTTCGTGCCGGCGGAGTCGATTCCGCCGATCTATTTCGAGCGTGGATACTTTCTGACGCCGGCGGCAGGTTCGCAGAAGGCTTACAAACTTCTGGCTGAGACGATGGATAAGAGCGGGCTCGCAGGCATCGCGACGTTTGTGATGCGTGGGAAAGAGTATTTGGTAGCGATTTTTTCTGATAAAGGGATTTTGCGCGCGGAGACGATGCGGTTTGCGGATGAGCTACGGTCGCCAGCTGATGTCGGATTGCCGAAGAAGAAGGATGTGTCGAAAGCGACTGTCACGAAGTTTGAGAAGATGATAGCGAATAAATCGAAGAAGCAGTTTTCGCCAGCGAAGCTTGCGGACAAGCAGACGGATTCGCTGTTGAAGTTAGTGAAGAAGAAACAGTCGAAACACGAGAACGTGGTGAAGGTCGAGGAGGAGATGGATACTGATCACAAGGTGGTCGATCTAGTCAAAATCCTCAAACAGAGCCTGGGCGGGAAGAAGTGATTTAGCCGCGGCTAAAACTATTCGACGGAAATCATCCTCCACTTTCCCTGTCTAAATCTCACAACACTCAAAACACATCGCGTTGCGTGACCGGCGAAGATTGCGAGCCAGATGTCGATCGGATCGAGCTTTCCTGTCTCCTTGATCACGAAACAAATCCCCAGCGGCACGATCACTTGCGAGATGATCGAGATGTATAACGGGCTGCGTGTGTCGCCGGTGCCTTGCAGTCCGCCTGTGTAAGTTAGCGCAACGGCGATCAGCAGGCCTGAGACGCTAAGGACACGCAGTAACTGAACCCCGATATCAACAACCGCCGAATCGTGCATTCCAAATATCGCCAGCAACTGTCGCGGGAAGAACAAGAAGAAGATCCCGACAAATGCTGCGCCCGCAAACCCGAATCGCGCCGCCACGTGTACCGCAGCGTTCGCACGATCCGGCTGACCCGCGCCGAGGTTCTGACCAGCGACAGCCGCCGCCGCGCCCATCAACCCGACTGAAGTCCACGTGATTAACGAAAAGAGCTCGGTGTAAGAAATCGCAAACGCAGCCTGAGCCGCCGCGCTCTGCGCGAGCGATCCGATGAACGACAGCATCAGCACGCCGCCAACATTCATCGCGATGCCCTGCACGCCGGTCGGCAAACCAAACTTGAAGATCGACTTGATGATGGACCAGTTCGGACCAAACCCGCCGTCGCGTGGAAATGCGATCACCCACGCGCCGCTCCACATCCGCTGCAATGAATAAAGCGCGATGAGTCCCGAGGCGATGCACGTTCCCATCGCCGCGCCTTTCGTTCCGAACGATGGAATGAGCAACACATTCAAAACGAGGTTCAGCACGGTCATCGAAATGCCGAGCAGCATCGGAGTGCGCGCATCGCCCGCCGAACGCAACGCACCGCTGAACATGAAAAAGACCATCATGCCGAAGCTGAACATAAACATGATGCGAAGAAACGGTAACGCTTCGGCTTTGACGTCCGGCGCGGCGTTGACGAGATTGAGTAGCGACGGCGAAACGAGATAACCGATCGGGGCGAGTACTCCGAGCGCAATGAAGATCGCGGTGAGGAACGCCTGGTAAACGGTGCGATTCACTCTCTCCTCATCTCCTGCGCCCGCAAAACGCGCGACGAGCACACTCATCCCCGTAAACAACGACGAAATGAAGACAATGACAACGAGAAAGATCTGCCAGCTCACGCCAATCGCTGCGTTTGCTTTGAAGCCGACGAGGTGGCCCACGAGCGCGTGATCCACCATTCCCTGCAACCCGCCGATGACGTTCGTGAGCATCGACGGCCACGCAATCTTCCACACGGCGGAATTCAGTGGCCCTTCAACAATCGATCGATCGTACCGGCGCTTCGCCGGCGCCACGGCTGCTGCACTCATTTTGTGCTTTTTGTGCCTTTTTGTGGCTTAAATCGTTTTTCCAGTTTGCGGACGCGAGTTAATAAACGCGCGCTTCCGATCTTCTCCGCAACTTCCGCGAACTCCGGTGTCGAGCCGCGCCATTCAAGCTCATCTACATCCTTAAAGAGCGGCGCGTCGGTGCGCAACCTCGCGAGATCTTTGAAGAGCAACGCCAGCTCACGGTTCTTTTCATTCAACACCTCAGGACCAAACTTCTCAATTGGCCCATAACGATTGATCAAGTTTGCAGCGGTCTTTGGTCCAAGGCCCGCGATCCCCGGATAACCATCGGCGGAGTCGCCCACGAGTGCGAGATAGTCGGGAATAAATTCAGGCGCGACACCAAACTTCGCGCGCACGGCTTCTGCCCCACGAATCGCATTACCGCGCCGGTCAACTTGTACCACACGCTCATCGACGACGCATTGCGCCAGATCTTTATCAGGCGTCCAGATGCAAACCTTTTCAACGCGCTCGTCCTGCGCGGCGAGATACGCAGCAGACGCGAGCGCATCGTCCGCTTCGAGCTCGACCTCGGGCCACACAACTACGCCCATCGCCACGAGCGCCTCTTCGAGTGGAGTGAACTGCGCCTTCAACGCTCGCTCAATTCCGGCGCCCGTTTTATAGCCTGCCCACAGATTGTTGCGAAACGACTCGATGATGTGGTCCGTCGCCACACCAACGTGCGTAGCGCCGTCCTCGAGTAGCTGCGCCACTGACGCCAACACGCCTGACACAGCGCCGAAAGGCGGATCGGTCTTTTTAAAACGCCGGATGCCGTAGAAGTGGCGGAAGAGCTCGTACGTGCCGTCCAGGAGATGAATGATCATTAGACAGGATTTACAAGATTTTTCAGGATTCACAAGATCTTGTAAATCTTGCAAATCCTGAAATCCTGTTTTACGACTTACCGAAAGAGTAGAGCGCGCTGCGGGTGCGGATGTAAATACGTCCATCAGCGATCGCGGGTGTGGCGTAGCATTCGTCATCGAGCTCGTTGACGGCAAGCACTTCCCATTCACCTGCCGCTTTCAAAACCGATACCTGCCCACCCTGGCCGATCAAAAACACTTTATCGTCAGCGGCAACGGGCGATGAGAAGTACTTGTCGATCGCTCCATGCAAACGTCCCTGTTTGATCACGTTTCCAGTCGTCGGATCAAACGAGATGAGAATGCCGCTGTCGTTGATCATGTAGAGCACGCGTTGGTAGAGCAGCGTCGATGGAACTTGCGGCACAGGCTTCGTGTAGTGCCAGCGAATCGCTTTCGCTGTCTGATCGCCCTGCCCACCCATCTTGATCGCGAGCAAACCATTTTCAGCCGCCATCATCGCGCGAAACACTTCCCAGTCTTTGTCGTTGAGCTTCTCGTCGCGATTCATATCAAACGCTTCAAACGCGGCGACGAGCATCTTGTCCATCTGCGCCGTGCCACCCGCGGCAGAGACCTCGGCCTTCGTGATCATGTGATCTTTGTCTTTGTCGTACGCGGCGAGACCTTCCTCCCACGAGATCGTCGGCACTTGTTTGCCCGGTTGATTCTGCGGGAAACCCCAACCGTTGATGTAGAGATACTCATCATCGTGACTAGCAATCGACTTCATCTCGCAGGCAAGGCCGCGAACCCACCAAACTCTCTTGCCGTCCGCGACCGAATACGCCGAAAGCTGGAACGACTCGGGAATGATGATCTGCTTCGCGCCCGTTTTTGGTTGATACACGATCGGCGTCGAATAGCCGGAGATCACAACCGGTCGCTCGACCTTCCACTTCAGCTTGCCGCTGTTCTTATCGACCGCGATCAAATACGACGAAGGATTGTCCTGATCGACGGGCAGTATCACCTTGTCGTCGACAAGAATGGGCGACGCGCCAAAGCCGTAGAACATGTTGAATGGACCAAGCGGAAGTTTCCACCGCTCTTTGCCGTTTGCGTCGTACGAGAGCATTCCGAAGTCCTGAAAGAAAACGAAAACGTTCGAGCCGTCAGTCACCGGACTCGGTGATGCCGGACCATTCACGTTCTGCAAACGTCCTTCGTGCGCGCGCGGAACTTCGCGTTGCCAGAGGATCTTTCCGGTCTGCCGATCGAGACCAATCACATATAATTTGTCCTTATCGTGCGCAGTGACGAAGATCCGATCGCGCGTCAACACGGGCGACGAATGACCCGCAGGAAGCGGCGTTTTCCAAACGACGTTCTTGTTTGGTCCAAACTCCGTCGGCAAGCCTTTGGTTTCGGAAACGCCCGTGCCGTTTGGTCCACGAAACTGCGACCACTCATCCGAAGCGGCGAGCGTCAGGGGAGACAGTAGAAGGACAGCAACAAAAAGTGTGATGATCTTTAACATTTTGGACTAGCTCCGTCTTGAAGTAAGCAGATAATATGAGCAGCATCGAAAAGGCACAAGACGGATGAGGACCCGACGCCTATGAAAACCATTATTTTTCTTTTAGCCCTGAGTTTGCTCGCAGTCGCGCAGAAGCCGATGATGCAGAAGGACCGGCAGGTGCTTTTCGACTTTCGCGCCGACGATGAGAGGACGCCTCCGAAGATCGCTCCCGCCACCCAGAAAATGGTTTTATCGAAGGTATTTCGTAGATACCTCACTGACACGAATAAGTGTAATTTCCCAGCGGACGCGGGCGAGGATTACTTAGCCGCGGCGCGTAAGGCTGGGCAAATGGTTCCGTTGATCGGTGATATTGAAACGGGAAGCTTCACCGCGCCAGGGCAAACGCAGACGCTCTACGTGATCGACGTCAGCGAGTGTAACGCGTCGCATGCTGATAATTTTGGCACTAAGCGCGTCGCGATCTTTTCCGGGCAACAACTCGTCGCGGATGTTGATGCTGACTTCGCGGTAAGTGTTATCAAGAAAACTGATCTGAATAGTGATGGGGTCGATGAGGTGTTGATGCTCACTGGCGACATGGCGCAGGGCACGCTTACGGAGATGGCGTCGCTCGTCAGTTTTCAAAATGGGCGGCGGAAGGTGATTCAGGAGTTTGGTTCGGTAGTTTTGGATTCGTGTGCTTCGGGGTTTCCGAGTAGTACGTCGGAGGCGTCGGTGATTTACATCTCTGATGTGGCGCCGGGTTCGATGCCGAAGATCACGCAGGAAAACTACAGCTCGCCGTGCCGTAAGACGAAGCGCTGGCGCCTCGTGTCGCGCGGTAAAAAAGAATAAGTCGTTGCACAAGATTTACAAGATTCGAACAGGATTTACATGTTAATCCTAAAATCTTGTGAATCCTGTCTACAACTTTCGAACTTGGGAGGAATCAATGGCGGAACTCTTGCAGGAATACACAGCCGTAGTGACCAGCCCTGACGGCGCGACTTACACCGTGCGCAGCTACGGCGAAGAACGTGACGACGGTACGTGGATCGGCTGGCTCGAATTCGAGCCGGAAGACCCGGAGGAAACAACGCTGACGACCGATCAGGAAACGTCACAACCAAACCGCACTGCTGTCGAATACTGGGCCACCGGCCTCGAAGCGGTCTATTTCGAAGGCGCTTTCGAACGCGCGCGAGTGAAATAGGAACGCGATACCGTGGATATGGGAACGATTAAGATCTGTTCATTCCTATTCTTCGTCGTTATCTTCGGCGGGCCGAGAATTTCAACTCAAGCCCCACAAAAGAACAAACAGATCGTGATCGCCGCGAGCACTGTGCTCGACGGCAAAGGCGGCGTGCTGCACGACACACGCATCGTCATTGAAGGGTCGAAGATCGTTCGCATCGATCCAAACGCCGCGCCAGTGAATTACGATCTACGCGGTCTGACACTGATGCCGGGGTGGATAGATAGCCACGTCCACATCACCTGGAGCTTTGGTCCAGATGGAAAGAACGCTGGCGCTGGGGGCACCAGCGCCTACGCAACGTACGCAGCCGCCGCCAATGCATGGGCGACACTCATGGCCGGTTTCACGACTGTGCAGAGTGTCGGCTCGCCAAACGATCTGCCGTTGCGGGATGCTGTTGCGAGAGGTGTGCTGCCTGGTCCACGTATCCTGACTTCTGCTGAACCACTCATCCCTAACGATAAAACCGGCACGCCCGAGGAGATTCGCGCCTTCGTCAGAAAACAAAAAGAAGCGGGCGCCGACTTAATCAAGATCTTCGCTGCGGGTAGTGTCCGGCGTCCGCAGATGTTGCTCTCGCAGGAACAACTCAACGCTGCCTGCGATGAAGCAAAGAAGCTCGGCCTGCGCACACTCGTACACGCGTATAAAGACGCCGTTCGTGCAGCAGTCGTCGCCGGCTGCACGCAGATCGAGCATGGGCCACTCGCAACTGACGACGATCTGAAGTTGATGGTGCAGAAAGGCACGTGGCTCGATCCACAGGCGGGGCTCGTGATGGAGAATTATCTACTCAACCAGGACAAGTTCGCGGATACGCCGGGTTACCCGAAAGAAGTGTTTCCAGCGATCAAGGAAATGATTCCGGTTTATCACGACTTCTTCAAACAAGCTCTCAAAATTCCTGGACTGAAGATCGTCTTTGGATCGGATGCGGTGGCGGGAGCGCACGGACGCAACGCGGAGGAGTTTATCGATCGCGTGCGTGATGCGCACGCCGATCCGATGGCGGCCATGGTTTCGGCGAATTCGCTAGCCGCTGAGGCGCTCGGGATGGTGGATAAGATCGGGTTGATCGCACCTGGATTAGAGGCAGACATTATCGCGATTGATGGAGACCCGATAAAGGACATTGCAGCTGTAAGGCAGGTGGTGTTCGTGATGAAAGGCGGGGTTGTTTACAAAAATAAAAAATAGTTTTTAAACAAGATTTCAAGATTACAAGATCGACCCTATTTGCCCCGTGTGGCGTGCCTATTGCTTGTAACCAAGCGGACACGGAAGGTGTCTTATTTATCAGTCGGGCTCTCTCCAAATCACCGGTAGGGAGCCCGACTAGTTTTTTGGAAAAAGGTGGGCAAAAACGATGAAGAAAATATTGGGAATAGCTTTGGCGATAGCCACATTGGGTATTGGTGTTTCGGCGGAAGCAAAGGCGAGCGATGTATCGCAGCAAAACAGCACCGTCGCAGCGAGTACAGCTCCACAGTGGCAGCGTGACCGCTACGGCAGGCGCTACGATCGGCGTTACGAAAATCGCCGGCGCTCAGTGACTCGGTCACGCCTCGTGCGTTATGGCCGTCGTCTCTACCGCGAAACGTATTTAGTCACGTACTGGGGTAACGGCCGTACGGACACACGTTTGATTAGCCGCACTCGCGTTGGCTAAGTGCGGATTAGAACAAGGAAGGTTGAAAGATGAAAGGAAAGTATTTGCGAAAGATTGGCGGTCTCGCTCTCACCGCACTCATGCTGTTTGGTATCGCGTTTGTCTCCTCAAGCGAAGCACAGGCGCAGAGACGGCGTAGAGTCGTGATCGTTCGTCCTTATCCCTATCGCATATATCGTCCGTTTGGATTTGGGTATAGAAGCTGGTGGGGTTACCCATACGGCTACGATCCGTGGGGGTACGATTTCCGGTACAACCATTACGTCTTCGACAACAGCGAAGAAGCTGTGAATCAGGCGTACAAAGATGGCTTCAAGACCGGAAAGGACGATGGCAAGAAAAACAAGAGCTTCGATCCCCAGCGATCTCACTACTTCAAGGAAGCTGGTTTCGGAAACTTCGCTGAGGTTTACCGGCCCAACTTCTCGAGAGGTTACCAGGACGGTTACCGCGTCGGACAAAGCGGACGTGCTGGTTAATGATTGACGGTAGTTGGAGACAGGATTTTCAAGATTCAACAGGATTAACATGTAAATCCTGTCAATCTTGGAATCCTGTCTAACAACTCTCTCTCCTATTTAAGCAGCTTGGCAACTTCAAGCACCTGTTCCGGCGTCGCTCGGATCCAGTAGTTCTCCGTCAAATTAATCCACTTCACTCTCCCAGTTGCGTCAATCAGGAACTCGGCCGGTCGCGCGATGTCTTCACCATTTATACCTGCGCCTTTGTGCGCCAGATCGTAACGTCGAATCACTTCCGCACTGTGATCGGAAAGGATTGGAAAAGTGTAACCCTGACTCTGCGCGAGCTTGCGTGAGTCCTCGGATGTATCAACACTGATCGCGACTGGACGTATACCGATTTCATTGAACTTGCTCAGGCTTCTCTCGATACTCCGCAACTCGGAGTTACACGACGGTCACCAGTAACCGCGATAGAACACGAGCAACACACCCTTCGGCGCGCTGCCGTTTATCGGCGTCGTCAGTAGCTCGTTGAGAGACACCTGCTTCCCTGACGTATCAGGCAAACTGAAATCTGGTACTCGTTGCCCGACCTGGGGTGCACCCTCTGACTTAGGCAGCGAAGTTCCGACCACGAAGATCACGAAGATGAACATCGCAAACACAGCGACGCTCAGCACGCTGACGATCGAGCTGACGATCTTCGAACGTGTCGGATGCGGCCGGTCAGAAGCAAACCCGCGCCGCAAACCCATGAAGAGCAACACCCCCGCAATTACAAACAGCACCAGGTTGGCCCAGGGGAAGTCGCGCGTAAACGGAAACAACACGAAGATAAAGAAGTAGCTCAGGAACGCCGCAAGCGTTAACAAGAACCCCGTCCACAACGGCCAATTCAGTCGTTTTATATTCATCGATTGATCCATTGGCGTCGCCCATACACGACAAACAAGCAAAGTAACAAAGAGACCAGCGGTATCACACCCGCCGCAACGCCCATGCCCATGACTGATATAACAACAGCCCCGAGCATGATGATCGTGAGTCCGATCGCAGCCCACACCGTCAGGTATTGTTGACGGCGGAACAATCCCGGCAACACCAGTCCGAGCGCGCCAAGGAATTCGCAGAGGCCGATAAATTTGAGAAACCAAATGGGCGGCATCCACATACCTGGGGGCGGCGGTGGCATCGTAAAGATCGGCAGTAGCTTAGTGACACCGGCAAACAGAAATAACAGCGCCAGCAGTATTTGAATGATCCAGAGTACGATGTTCATGAGTAGTTTTCCTTTACCAGATTATTGTGATGGAAGTCCTTCGATTTCCAGCAACGGACGGATCTCGATCGTGCCGACTTTCGCCGGGGGCACACGCTCCGCAATGCTCATCGCTTCGTCGAGATCTTTTGCATCGATGATGTAGTAACCGCCGAGTTGTTCGCGCGTCTCGGCGAATGGACCATCAGTTACCAGTCTCTTTCCATTTCGCACACGCAGGCTCGTTGCGGTCGACACCGGATGCAGCGGACCGGATGCAATGTACTTGCCTGACGTGCTCAGATCCTGCGCGAGTTGTGCGGATTCGACGTAGCAGTGCTCTCGTTCCGCGTCG
Source organism: Pyrinomonadaceae bacterium (assembly GCA_036498585.1). Classification (GTDB taxonomy): domain Bacteria; phylum Acidobacteriota; class Blastocatellia; order Pyrinomonadales; family Pyrinomonadaceae; genus PSRF01. The sequence continues at coordinate 20,822 of DASYFE010000104.1, forward strand.
TTCAACGCCCCTTCTTCGAGATAAACCAACAGCATGTATTTCATGAAATGTTTCCCTCCCCACTGCTAAATCGAACGGCGCGCGCGCCAATCGACACCCCTGCTCGAATTTTTTATTATCAAACGTGCTTTCAAACGCCAATGTTGCTGTCGACGCAGTCTATCGATCCGACTGGGGTCGAATTGTTGCAACTCTAATACGTCAGTTTGGCGATTTCGAGCTCGCCGAAGACGCCGCACAGGAAGCCTTCGCCGCTGCTGTCGACCAGTGGCGCAGCGAAGGCATTCCCGATTCTCCGCGCGCGTGGATCATCCAGACTGCTAAACACAAAGCCATCGATCGTCTGCGGCGTCAAACACGTCTGCAGGAAAAACTCGAAGCCGATCCGGATTTCATGTCCGAGCCGATCGTTGAAGGACCAAACCTCAACTTCGACGAAATCCCCGACGATCGTTTGCGCCTGATCTTTACCTGTTGTCACCCGGCGTTGTCACTCGAAGCACAGGTCGGACTCACGCTCCGCACTTTGGGCGGTCTTCAAACCGACGAAATCGCGCGCGCGTTTTTAGTGCCAACGGCGACGATGGCCCAACGTCTGGTTCGTGCGAAACGAAAAATTCGCGACGCTGGAATTCCCTTCAGCGTGCCTGACACAACCGAGATGCCTGCGCGTCTTGACGGAGTCTTGACTGCGATCTATCTCATCTTTACTGAAGGCTACGCGCCTACTCGTGGCGAGCCACTCGTTCGCGCAGACCTTTGCGCCGAAGCGATTCGACTCGGGCGGCTCCTGCGAACGCTGCTCGAGCCAAAACCTCCGGCTGAAGCGACAGCTCTCGTGGCGTTGATGTTGTTGCACGACTCACGGCGCGAGGCTCGACTGGATGAAGACAATAATCTCGTTGTGCTCGAAGAGCAGGATCGCACGTTATGGAATAGACCACAAATCGACGAGGCGCTGGTCCTGGTTGAAGAAGCGCTGCGTGGTGAACCTGGCCCATTCGCACTCGAGGCCGCAATTGCTGCCGAGCACTGCAAAGCTGTGCGACCGGAAGACACAAACTGGTCGCAGATCGTCAGGTTTTACGATCTGCTTTCCGAAGTAATGCCGTCTCCGATCGTGTCGTTGAATCGCTCGGTGGCTGTGGCGATGGCCCGGGGTCCGCAACCGGCGCTCGATCTAATCGAGGAGCTCGCCGCATCGGGCGAGCTCGACGATTATCACCTGCTGCACGCCGCTCGGGCCGACATGCTGCGTCGACTGGGCGACAACGAAGCAGCGGCTGAAAGCTACGAAGCTGCCCTTAAATTAGCCACAAACGACAGCGAGCGTCGCTTCCTCGAACGCCGCCTCCGCGAAATGCGTTCTTTGCCACAATAGGTCCTACAGGACTTGTACGACCTATATTTCCTTAAGCGCCTGCGCTCTGGCCGTGCAAGGCGGCGACGCGTTTCTCCATTTCTTCAGGAGAGACGTCTTCCTTATGCGTGGCGACGGTCCAAACGTGGCCAAACGGATCTGTTAACGTCCCGGAGCGATCTCCATAGAACTGATCCTGCAACGGCTTCACCTCAGTGCCACCGGCGGCGATCGCCTGCGGGTAAATCGTGTCGACGTCGTCAACATAGATCATCAGACTCACTGGGGTGCCGCCGAAATCCTTCACTCCCTTGAACTGTTCAGACGCATCGGCCAGCATGAAAGGCGAGTCGCCGATCTTCATCTCAGCGTGACCAATCTTGTCGCCGTGCGGCATGCGAAACAGCTCGACTGCGCCAAATGCCTTCTTGTAATACTCCATCGCCTCAACTGCACCATTGATGACCAGGTAAGGCGTTAACGAATGATATCCCTCTGGAATTGGTTTTACGTCTGCCATAACTTCGTCCCTTTCGTGTTTGAGTGGATTACTTCAGAAGATTTTTCTTGTTGAGAAAAGCGATTACTGCATCATTGAACTGCTTAGGTTTCTCCATCATCACAAAATGGCCCACGCCATCCCACCATTGCACCTCCAGATCAGGCGCGAGGCCATGAAGGAATTCTTCTGTATCGGGCGGCCAAAACGGCGACTTCGCGAGGATGGCGAAGACCGGCACGTTGATCTTGTCAGGAGCGTAGAGCGCTTCGTTGTTCATGCCTTCCATGGCGCTGACTATCACGTACTGCGGCGTGTTTGCCAAAGACGCCATCACGCGTTCCTGATCCGCGGCCGGCAGTGTTTTCGCCATTTGTGAAAACATTTGCGCGCCCGCTTCCTTGTAAGTGGGCGCACGAAACATTGCCAAAAAGCCGTCTCGCATTTCCTTTGTGCCGAAGAGTCGCAGACCGCCGTCGACGATGACGATCGCGAGCGTCTTTTGCGGATACTTACGATAGAACTGTCGCGCGACGGGTGTGCCCAGGCTGTGTCCGACAAGCACTGCACGTTCGACTTTTGCATCACGCATCACGGAGTCGATCGCGTTCGCGAAGAGATCCATCGTGTACGCGATCTGAGGTTTGTCGCTTTGCCCGTGACCGGGCAGATCGAGAGCGATCACTCTGGTCCGCTTTGCGAAGTCTGGAATTTGATCGCGCCAGTTCTCGAGATTGCACGTAAAGCCGTGAATGAGCACTAACGCCTCGCGCCCTTTGCCGTAGCTCTTGTAATGGATCTTCGCGCCATCGAGCTTCGCATACTGCGAATCGCCGTCGGCAGCGAACGCGGCGGTCGAGGCAAGCAAGAGCGTGATTAACAAAAATATAGGAGAGTATTTAAGTCTCATTTTGAAGCCTTGTTGGTTAAGGTAGTTTTTTACAGGATTTACAAGATTTTCAGGATTGACATGTAAATCCTGTCTGAATCTTGTAAATCCTGTCTACGTCTTAGCTGCGGTCCTTGACGACCATCAACGTCATATCATCCGTGAGCGGCCTGGGCGCCGCGAAGTCCTGCACCGAGCCCAGCACCGAAAACAAAACCGCTTCCGCCGAGCCACCCTGCGCCCGTCGCAACTCAGTCTGGAGCCGCATATTGCCAAACTCCTGTTCCGCTTCGTTGAATGACTCAAGAATACCATCAGAACACGCCAATAGCAGATCGCCGCCGCGCAGTTTCACCGTGCCACGATCAAAAACCGCAGCGGGCACAGCGCCGAGCACTGGCCCACCATCAGACAACAACTCGAGCTGCCCAGTTTTCCGCAACAGCAAAGCCGGCGGATGTCCTGCACTCGTGTAATCGAGCTGTCCTGACTTCGACAGCCGCGCAACAAACAACGTGCTCAGTGGTTCAACTGACGACAACCGCGCGATGTCTCGATTTATTCCGGCGACGATCACTTCCGGATCGCTGCTCGCGGCCGTATGTGTTCGCAATAGACCGATCAGGTGCGTGACCCACATTCCCGCAGCGAGTCCTTTGCCGCCGATGTCACCGAGCGCAAGAACTAAACCGTCGCGCGTCTCTTCAACACTGACGAAATCGCCAGGCAAGTGACGGACGGCAAAGGTCTCAGTCGCAACGTCGAACGCACCGTGTCGCAACAGACTCGGCGCACACAAGCGACGATGCACCTGCGCCGCATCGAAGATCGCAGTGTTCAGCTCTGCGTAATCTCGCTGTAATGTTTCGAGCTTCTGCTGCAGCTCGGCGAGCGAAGACGCAACTGTAGTAGGGGAAGAAGTGCTGACCTCGAATGCTGGGAGAGTCATGACAAGACCTCATCCGACAAACTTATAACCACTACCATGAACGGTAAGTATGAAACGTGGTTCTTCGGGATTTGGTTCGAGCTTTTGTCTTAGATGCACGATATGCGTATCGACTGTCCGGGTGGTTGGATAATTCTCATATCCCCAAACCGCGTCGAGCAGTCGATCACGCGAGAGCGTTTCAACCGGATGCGCGATGAAATAAGCAAGCAGGGCAAACTCTTTCGCCGAAAGATCGACGACGTTTCCATTTCGCCGCACTTCATTGCTGCGAATGTTCACTTCGATGTCGCTGAATTTGTAGACCTCGGGAGCCGGCATAGGTGAGGCGACACGCCGCAGTACGGCTTTCACACGGGCCATCAGCTCACGCACTGAAAATGGCTTCGTGACGTAATCGTCTGCGCCCAATTCGAGACCAACAACTTTGTCGATCTCCTGTCCACGCGCGGTCAGCATAATGATCGGCACTGACGGGCGCTTTGCTTTCAATTGTTTGCAAACGTCGAGTCCGCTCATGCGTGGCATCATCACGTCGAGCACAACGAGGTCGGGATTGTCGGACAGTGCTTTATCGAGGCCACTGACGCCGTCTTCCGCGCTGATCACTTCGTAACCTTCATACTCGAAGTTATCGCGCAATCCCGCCACCATCGCCGGCTCATCTTCAACGATCAAAATCTTGCTTTTCATAATTTTCCCCAGAACGGGTGGCCACGGAGGGCCACCCCTACAGTTGATTACAAGCATCTCGGCGACAACTGTAGGGGTGGCCCTCCGTGGCCACCCGTGTCGCAATCACGACGTCGACGGATTGGCGAGCGGCAACGACAACGTGAACTTGCTGCCACGTCCGGGCGTGCTTTCGACTTCAACATCGCCACCATGCGCGCGCGTTATGTGACGCACGAGCGACAATCCAAGTCCACTTCCCTTCGTGTTATGCACAAGCGGATCGCACGTTCGATAAAACTTGTCGAAGATCCGAGACTGCTCGTTCCGCTCGATCCCGATACCACGATCGCTCACCTCGAGTTTGAGCACACTCTGCTCGCGGTAAAGCCTGACACCCAGAAATTTTTCGTTGTCGGAATATTTCAATGCATTGTTGACCAGATTCACAAGCGCGCGCGCAATCGCCTCGCGATCGACTTTCACCGCCGGAATACCGGGATCGATCTGCTCCTCGAGCGCGAATCCCTGCTGCTCGATCTGGTAACGATAGGAATCGAGCGTGTTGCGCACGAGCTCTGCAATGTCAGTCTCTCTGAAGTCGTACTCTTTCGCGCCCGCTTCAATGCGTGAGAAATCGAGAATGTTATTGATCAGCGCGCTGAGCCGCTCGCTCTCTTTACGGATGATGCTGTAATACTCGTTCTTCTTCTCCTGCGTCGTGATGCGACCGAGCTCGAGTGTTTCCGCGTAGAGTCGAATCAGCGCGAGGGGCGTTCGCAACTCGTGCGAAACATTGGAAACAAAGTCAGACTTCAAACGCGCGAGCGCCACTTGCTTGTTGACGCTGCGATACGTCAACACCAGACCGCCGATCATCAAGACCGACAACACACCGAGGATCAAAAAACTCTGCCACACCCAACGGCGGCTGAT
>DASYFE010000105.1:0-24719 GCA_036498585.1 Pyrinomonadaceae bacterium
AACACTGCCCTAGCTCGCAAACAGGTCAAGACGGAGAACCAGCAGGAGCTGCTGGCGCTGATAGATCGCTTCGATTCGGTCTTGAATATCTTCGGCAAGCAGGAACGCGAGATGCTCGACAGTGAAGTTCAGGCGTTGATCGACGAGCGCCAGGAAGCGCGGCGGCGTCGAGACTTTGCTCGCGGCGACGAAATCCGTGACGAGCTCGCGAGCCGCGGCATCATCCTCGAAGACACCAAAGACGGCGTCCGCTGGAAACGTAAATTAAGAACTGATAGGTTGAACGTGATCGAAGAGTAATTGAAGCTTCTCGCGCTGTTCATCTGAAAGCGTTACGAACCGCAAGCCAAAGCCGAGTGGCGGTGTCTGGTGGGCGACCTCGCCGCGGAGCGCGAGCCATTCGCCGTCCGGCAGTTGCAGCTTGAAAGCGAGCACTTCACCAATGTGCGCTTCGCCCATCGTATCGACGTAACAGCCGCCTTCAGACAAATCTGTGATGCGCGCCTGATAGTTTCCGCTCTTACCGTCCCAGACGGCATCGAGGCAAACATCCCATCTTTTTTCGTTTCTGCGGTCGCTCATAGGTGAGTCAACGACTGCTGTCTTGGTGTTGGCGCTCAGCCAGCGGCCGGGTGAGCGCGTCGGCTTGTCGAATTCATTCTAACCTTTTCCTGTCAATCTTGTGAATCCTGTAATCCTGTCAAACATGACTTTTGTTATCATGCCGTCCAATGTCAACTACATCCCGTAAATCCGAACCACAAGTCGCATCAGTCAACGAAATCAGAAGTCACTTCCCCGCTCTCGAACGCGTCCACAACGGCTACAGTGTCGCATATTTCGACGGGCCGGGCGGTACGCAGGTCCCCCGCTACGTGGTCGAGAAGATGGCCGATTACCTCTACCATCACAACGCGAACACTCACTGGGCATATCCCACGAGCGCCGAGACAGACGCCGCGCTCGAACACGCCCGCGAGGTCTACGCGCAATTCCTGAACGCGTCGCCAACCGAATTCGCCTTCGGCGCGAACATGACGACACTCACGCTGCATCTTTCGCGCTCACTTAGCCTGAACTACAACCCTGGCGATGAGATCGTCGTCACCGAGCTCGAGCATCATGCGAACATCGATCCGTGGCGTCGTCTGGCAGTCGAGCGCGGGGTAACCATTCGCACTGTGGGAATCGACACGGCGACCGGCCAGATCAACTACGACGATCTCGAACGCTCCATCGGACCAAAAACAAAACTGGTGGCGATCGGCGCCGCCTCAAACGCGCTCGGAACGATTAACGATCTGAAGAGCGTGATCGCCACCGCCCACAGCGCGGGCGCGCTCGTGTTTGTCGACGCCGTTCATTACGCGCCACACGCCCTGATTGATGTAAAAGAACTTGACTGCGACTTCATGGGAATGTCGGCATACAAGTTTTATGGTCCGCATATCGGCGTGCTCTTCGCGAAGAAAAAGCTGTACGAACAGATCAACTTTCCGAGACTTGTCCCCGCACCCGATTACGCGCCGGAGAACGCGGAGTCAGGAACACAGAACCACGAAGGAATGGTTGGCGCCGCCGCGGCAGTCGAGTACCTGGCGTCGCTCGGCGGCGGTGTAAATCTGCGGGAGAACCTTCGCAACGTCTTTCATGAAACGCACGCGCGCAACAGCAAGTTGTTTGCGCGCTTGTGGAATGCGTTGAGAGACATGCCGCGCGTCAAGCTGTATGGCCCACCGCCTGATTCAGCACGCACACCGACTCTGGCTTTCACGATCGACGGCTACACTTCAACTGACGCTGCCGGGCGTTTATCGGAGAAAGGCCTCTTCCTTTCGCACGGCGACTTTTACGCTTACACGATCGTCGAACGCCTGGGTTTACACCCGGAAGGATTCATCCGCGCGGGCTGCGGCATCTACACCACTGAAGAAGAGATCGACCGCTTAATCGACGGCGTTAATAAAATCAGCCAGTAGTCCATAAGCAGTGCTCTGTAAGTTCGGACGGTGCGACATGATCGTCAATCCGGGCATCACATCGAGCTCGAAGTGAATCGCGAGCGACGTACCGCGCACACCGCCGAGCGGATCACTCGTAGCAACCTGCTCGGGTCTGACGGAGGCAGTCACGGATCCATCGGCATTAACGACTACGCGTGAGACTAACTTGTAAGGCCGGCCTTCGGCTCGCGCCGCTTGCAACGTTGCTGGATCGAGCCCACGTATTCCTTCGCGTCTCACGTTCGACGGCAGCAGCGGCACTCGCAAAATAACTCGCGCCATCGCACAAACCTTCATGATCGAGTCCCAGCCGTCGACGTCGTGACTCGGATCAGTTTCAGCGACACCGAGCTCCTGCGCTGTCTTCACGCCCTCGTCGAAACTCCTGCCCGCCTCCATCGTCTCGATAATCACGTTTGTAGTTGAATTGAACGCGCCACTAAAGCCACGCACGCGCACGGCAGGTAGGTTCTCGCGAAAGAGTGAGAACACGGGCGCGCTATCGAGCACGGTTGCCTCAAACATGAATCGCCGGCCTTGCGCGGTAGCGAGCTCGTTCAACTCGTCGTACGCATAAACGAGCGGCGCTTTGTTTGCGGTGATCGTATGCGCCCCCGCTTGCAGTGATTTTCGAAGATACTCGATCGCTGGTTGACCCGTTTCCGGATTCAGCGACGTCGTCTCAAACACAACATCAGGCTTCGCACGCGCCAGCCACTCATCAATACCTTGGACGCGCTGCGTTTCATCACTGCCATCGAGCAACCTCGCAACATCAATCGCATTTTCACTCGCGCGCCAACCCATCCGCCGCGTCGCCACCCCCACGACTTCCCACTCGATGCCGTATCTCTCGCGCAACTCTGCCGACTTCGAAACAAACAACCTCGCGAGCGCACGCCCAACGTTTCCAAAACCAAGGAAGCAGATTCGATATAGTTTCATGTATATTTAGACAGGATTTACAAGATGTTTCAGGATTCACAAGATTGCTTCTGTTAATCCTGTAACATCTTGTGAATCCTGTCCAACCAAGATGAAACAATATCACGATCTCCTGAAATCCATTTTAGAGAACGGCGCCGAGCATCGCGATCGCACCGGCGTCGGCACGATTTCGCATTTCGGATTTCATACCCGCTTCAATCTGCGCGAGGGGTTTCCGATTGTTACGACGAAGCGCGTGCCGTTTCGTTGGGTGGCGGAGGAGTTGTTCTGGTTTCTATCAGGAGATACAAGCGAGACAAACCTGCGCGCGCGCGGTGTTGATATCTGGGCCGAATGGGCGGACGAGGCGCACACGGAGAAGTTTGGACGACCCGCAGGAGATCTTGGTCCAGTGTACGGTTATCTCTGGCGATCGTTTGGTGGAAACTATCCCGAACGTAACGGCGTGGATCAGATCGCAAATCTCATAAAACAGATCCGGACAAATCCTGATTCACGCAGGCTGATCGTCACCGGCTGGGACCCACGCCAGGCCGATAACGTCGATCTTCCTCCGTGCCATACGCTGTTTCAGTTTAAAGTCGAGACCGGCCGCATCCTGCACTGCCAGCTTTACCAACGTTCCGCCGACGCGTTTCTCGGCGTTCCCTTCAACATCAGCTCTTACGCACTGCTGACGCACCTGATCGCACACGTAACGGATCTCGACGTCGGCGACTTTGTCTACACGCTCGGCGATTACCACATCTACAAAAACCATCTCGAGCAGGTCCGGCAACTGCTGTCGCGCGAGCCGTTGCCGTTGCCGCAATTGAAGATCAACGATCCTGAAAACAAGCTGCGCGGCCTCGAAGGATTGCTGGCAGTGAAATACGAACACCTGAACCTTCTCGGCTACCAATCACACGGCAAAATCGCCGCCCCGGTCGCGGTGTGATGGGCCACCGTCCGAGTCCGCGGACGGCAGCATAAAGCCTGGGGCGCAAGCCCCAGGATCTAATTCGAAAATACGATTGAGCCCGCGAAGCGGCCGACAGTCCACGACATCAACGCGCTGTCACCCGCTTCGCGGGCTCCAATGTTGTTTGCTTCGTGATCCTGGGGCTTGCGCCCCAGGCTTTATGCTTTCGCCCGCTTCGCGGGCTTTTTCTTTCTGTGGAGCGCACGGGGTTGTGAGATAGTGTAGTTATGATCATCGGGATTGCAGCAGTCGATCGGAAAGGCGCGATAGGAAAGGGTGGGAAGTTGCCGTGGCACTACTCGGCTGATATGAAGTTTTTTCGGGAGACGACGAGTGGGCATGCAGTGGTGATGGGAAGGAAGACGTGGTTCACGATTGGGAAGCCGCTGAAGAATAGACTCAACATCGTGCTCAGTCGCGATACGGATATCGAGCCGCAGGAGTCGTTGATAGTGTTCAGCGATATTGAGTCGGTGTTGTCGTTTAATAAATCGCTAGCGACTGACTTGTTCGTGATCGGAGGCGCGCAGATTTATGAAGCGTTCCGGGGGCATATCGAGAAGTGGATCATTACTGAGGCGCCGCTCGTAGTGCAGGGTGCGGACGCGTTCATGCCGAAGGGTTATTTGGATGGGTTTAAAGTTGTCGATTCAAAGCCACTGGACGACGACCTCGTAGTGAAGTTTTACGGATTAGAATAACTCGTCCAGCGCTTCATCGACGGATTTCACACCAACAACTCGCACGCCCAACAAGCGCTCCAATCCAGCAATATTTGACGCCGGCAAAACGATCTTCTTGAATCCCAACGCCTGGGCTTCGCGGGCGCGAACCGAGGCTTGCATTGCGCCACGTACTTCGCCGGTCAACCCGATCTCACCAAAGACTGCGGTGTGGGGATCGACGCTCAGGTTTTTGAAACTGGAAACGATCGCTGTTATCACGCCGAGATCAACCGCCGGTTCGTCAACTTCCAATCCCCCTGCGATGTTTACAAATACATCGTCGCCTGTGAGCTGAAGGCCTGCCCGCTTCTCAAGCATCGCGATCAGAAGCGCAACACGATTCTGATCGAGCCCTTGCGTCATTCGACGCCCGGTTCCGTACTTCGTTCCCGAAACAAGCGCCTGGATCTCAACGAGCAGTGGTCGCGTGCCTTCCATGCATGCCGTGACGATCGAGCCCGCAACGTTCTGCGGTCGTTCCTGTAAAAACATCTGCGACGGATTCGCCACCGGCATCAATCCCGCGCCCGTCATCTCAAACACTCCGACTTCATTCGCCGCGCCAAAACGATTCTTCACCGCGCGCACAATGCGATGGTTGTGATGACGCTCGCCTTCGAAATAGAGCACCGTATCGACGATGTGTTCGAGGATCTTCGGACCGGCAATCGAGCCTTCTTTCGTGATGTGTCCGATCAGAAAGATCGGAACGCCACGATTTTTCGCAAGCCGGAGAAACTGGTGCGCCACTTCCCTCACCTGCGAAACAGATCCCGGCGCTGATTCGATCGCACTCGAAAAAACTGTCTGGATCGAGTCGACAATGATGGCCCCCGGCTTCAGACGCTCAATCTCGTTGATGATATTTTCGAGGTTCGTCTCGGGAAGGATGAAAACGTTCTTTGCTTCGACTGCGAGCCGCTCGCCACGCAACTTGATCTGCCGTTCCGATTCTTCACCGGAGATGTAAAGCACGAGCGCTCCAGCAGCGCTGAGTTTGTCCGCCACCTGAAGCAGCAACGTGCTCTTGCCGATACCGGGATCGCCGCCGATCAGTACGAGCGTACCGGGCACGATGCCGCCGCCGAGCACGCGATCGAATTCAGTGACGCCGGAAGAAACGCGAACGTCGTCCTGTGGTTCGATCTCCGTGAAAGGAACGGCCGAAACGTCGCGGAGCTTGAACCCGTTGCGATTGCCGCTCCGACTCGTTGGTTGCGATTTTTCTTCGACGAGTGAATTCCACTCACCGCATTCCGCACACTTGCCGAGCCACTTGCCGGTTGCGTGCCCGCAGTTTTGACAAACGAAGACCGTTTCTTTTTTCACGCAGTAACTATAACAACTCTCTCACGTTCTCGGTGGGTCGTCCCAGCACCGCCCGATCGCCACGCTCGACGATCGGCCGTTGAATCAGATCCGGATGTTCGATCATCAACCCGATCAACTCGCTGTCACTAAACTTGTCTTCCGCGAGTCCGAGCTCTTTGTAAGGAGCCTCGCCCTTTCGCAAAAGATCGCGCGGCTTCATGTTCATCTTGCGCAACAGCTCAGTGAGTTTCTTTCGACTCAACGGCTCGGTGTAGTAATTGACCTTCTCGTACGGAATGCCACTCTCACGGAGCAGCTTGTCCATCTCGCGACACTTCGTTCAAGTCGGTTTTTCGTAAACTGTGATCTTGTCTTCCATGACTTACGGAAATATCCCCCTCACACTCGTCGCTTCAGCCACTCGCCCGACCGCAAGTATATAGGCCCCAGTTCGCATGTCGGTGTTGTAACGCTCGGCTGTGTCGTGCACCAATTTGAAGGCGGTGTGCATCGTCTGCTCGAGAGTTTCATTGATCTGGCGTTCCGACCAAAAGAACGAATTCTGATCCTGTACCCATTCATAATAGCTCACAGTGACGCCACCCGCATTCGCGAGAATATCAGGTATGAGTATCACTCCCTCATCCTCAAGAACTCGATCCGCTCCCGGCGTCGTTGGACCGTTCGCCAGCTCGGCAATGATCTTTGCTTTCACTTTGCCCACGTTGCTAAGCGTGATCGCATTCTCAAGCGCTGACGGTAAAAGAATGTCGCAATCGACGCCGATGATATCGTCAGAAGGGATCTCCTTCGCGCCACTCAATCCCGCCAGCGAGCCGGTTGCGGCTTTGTGTTTCAACGCCTCAGCGACGTCGATACCCGTGCTTGCATAAACTGCCGCCTTCGAGTCGCACGCCGCGACGACCTTCGCGCCATCTTCCGCCACGAGTCGAGCAATATTCGCCCCCGCGTTTCCAAAGCCGTGCACCGCCACACGCGAATCTTTCAAGCTCATCCCTTTCACACGACAAGCCTCGCGTAGCGCATAGAGACAACCGCGCGCAGTCGCTTCAGCACGTCCCTGCGATCCGCCGAGCGAGATCGGTTTGCCGGTGACGACGCCGAGTTCCGTGTGACCGCGCACCATCGAGATGGTGTCCATGATCCACGCCATCGTCTGCTCGTCGGTGTAGACATCGGGCGCAGGAATGTCGCGATCGGGACCAATGATCGGCGCGATCTCGAAAGCATAACGTCGCGTCAGTCGCTCCAGCTCGTTTCGTGACAGACTCTTCGGATCGCAAATCACGCCGCCTTTACCACCGCCATACGGAATGCCGACAGTCGCGCATTTCCACGTCATCCATGAAGCGAGCGCTTTGACTTCGTCGAGCGAGACGTTCGGATGATAGCGAATGCCTCCTTTCGCTGGTCCACGCGCGATGTTGTGCTGCACGCGATAACCTTCAAACACCTGCACGTCGCCGCCGTCCATCTTCACTGGAATCGAGACGATCAATTGTCGCTTGGCATTTTCGAGAACGTGCCGCAGGGAAGGATCGAGGTCGAGATAATCAGCCGCACGATTGAATTGTTGTTTCGCAATTTGATACGGGTTGAGGTCTTCCTGAAAGGCCTTTTGGGTCGCCATGCAATCTCCTCCTGGCAAGAATGGGGCTCGGAGCGGCAGTAATCCTATGCGGTGCGCCAGAAGGTTTCAAGCGAACGGGAACCGGCGCAGCAATGTGGTGTCTAAATAGCCGAGTAGCTCCTGCGACCCGAATGGCACCGGCAAATAGCGGAGGAACTCGATGTTTAATAATCTGATTGAATCCAGTTCGCACACGCGGGAATACAAACGCCGCGGGTCGTTTCTGCTCTTCACCACTGGTATTTACGCTGTGTTGCTGGTGCTTGGTGGGGTTGCAAGTATCTATGCTTACGACGCGCGTCTCGAGGAGCAGTCTTTAGAAATCGTTACGCTGTTGCCCCCGGTGGAGGTTGTTCCAGCACCACCCGAAGCAGTATCACGTCCGAATCAGCCGAGAGAAACGAGCCGCAATGATTCAGGTGTAACTGAGCGTGCGACTGCAATGCTCAGCGTGAATCACCCGGAGGTTGTGCCTACCGATATCTCGACCGCACCCAACGTAAACAAGCCGTTGCCTGATCATGGTATGTACGCTGTCACGGATCGCGATCGCGATGCCGCTGGACCAGTTGCTGGGCCAGGAATTCCAGGTCCGGGAAGAGTGGCAGTGCCACCTGCTCAAGTCATACTGCCTGATCAGCCACCGCCACCTCCTGATCCACCGAAGCCACCCAGGGTGATTAGTAAAGGAGTGATCACGGGCCTGGCGATTTCATTACCCAAGCCGAATTATCCGCCGATGGCCAAGCAGATACGCTTACAGGGCCAGGTCAGTGTCCAGGTGCTGGTTGATGAGACAGGCCGGGTAGTCTCAGCGAAGGCATTGAGTGGACATCCATTGCTGCTGGTCGAAGCGCAAAGAGCCGCACTCCAGGCGCGCTTTGCACCGACGAAGCTCAGCGATCAACCGGTCAAAGTATCCGGAGTCATAACCTACAACTTCGTACTCGGTAATTAAGGCTCCTGCCCAGCAAAAGAGGTACGGAACACGATGTTCCGTACCTCTCCCGCCCTTTCTCTGTGCAACCTCTGTGTTCTCTGTGTCTTTGTGGTTGTTTTTGTTAAGACATAGAGAAACCACAGAGACACAGAGAACACAGAGGTTGCACAGAGAAGAGCTCCAACTACAGGCTTCGGATCCAGCGGTCGATCTCGTCCATTGACGTCTCGAAGATCTGGTCCGGCGATAGACCAAACTTCTTCGGCGCCTTGAACGAGTGGTCGCCGCCTTCGATCTCGTGAATCTTTGGGGCGGGACGAAGGTTCTTGATCCACGGCTTGATCTCGTCTGGTGAGCCGAGCGCATCTCGAGTTCCCTGGACAAACAGCATCGGCTTCTTGATGTGCTCGAGATGTTCCACGCGCAGCTTTGTCGACTGCCCGGGCGGATGAAGCGGATAACCGAGAAATACAAGTCCTACGACATCATTCGCAAACGTTTCGCGATGTTCACCGGCCATCACCTGCGACGCGATGCGCCCGCCCATCGACTTCCCGCCAATCACCACACGATTGCCCTTCAGCTTCTTATGTTTGAGCGCTGTTTCGATCACGGCCTCAAAACAACCTTCCAGCTTGTGCTTCTGATCGGGAACCGAGCGCCCCTGTTCCATATAGACGAAGTTGAACGTCATCACGTCAAGACCACGCGCGGCGAGCCCCTTCGCATACATGCGCATGAAACCACTCGCCTGGCTCGCGCCCGCGCCATGGCCCAACACGACCGTCACGCCCGCACGGTTCTTCTTGTCAGCCGGATAAAGCAGCGCCGTCACTGCTTCTTTATCGTTGACCTGGACCGTCAGATTCTCTGCTTCGTCTGTCATTCGATTATTTGACGTCCTTCGCGAGCATGGCGAGCGCGTCCTTCAACTCGTTTTTGAATCTGTTAGCCACGCCTTTTTGCACGTTTGGAGAGTTCCTCGAAAAATAGGCCAAACTACCGTCAGGTTTCGTCTTACCACGCTCAGCATAGATTGCGCGAATCACCAGCTCGTCAAAACCCGGATCAGTCTTATCTACTTTTACCTTCGCTAATGCTTTGTGAACGATTGTACTCGCGCCGCCGTGCTGTACGGCAGTCGACCAGACGACGTCTTTCAACGCATGACAGCGACTGTTCACATCGAGCCCATCGTCACTGATTATCTTAGCAACGAGCAGATCGTAATGGGTCTTCTTGATGAACTCGTGTTGGGCCTTTTGAAATGCGTCCGTTTCGTTCTTGGCAATCCGCTTCCAACAGGCTGTGAATGCGGCCGTGCCGGCAACAAGGTTCTGGAAATCAGTAAGCCAAGGGAAATTATTCTGCTTGACGAAGCGAGTTGCTACACCGAGTTTCGAGGCCATCTGATACGAGCCATACGAAACACCGCCGCGATCTCCGGCGCCGGTCGATACGGTGCCGGGTCCGCGTCCGCCTGTTTCATACTTCGCGGAGAGCGCGCCCAGTACTTCGGCCAACGCTTCGCCTAAGGCTCCAGCAGCGGCGGCAACTGGAGGAGCAGGAGTGTCAGTTGTAGTAGTTTTAGTTTTGGGAGTTGGATCAATTGCAGGAACGACGTTCGAAGGAAGCGGCTGTGTGGTCTCCGTCGAAGTGGCTATTGAAGTGTCTGGGAGATTAATAAGCTGGCCAACCTTGATTCTGTCAGGATTCTTTATCTGGGGGTTCGCCTTGAGCAACTGGGCAAGGCTGATACCGTGACGCTTGGCGACTTTCGAGAGATTATCGCCTGCCTTTACTTTATAAGTCATTTACTGGGCTCCTTTTGCAATGCGGATACTGCGGGAGGGGAATAGTAGTAAATCGTAGACAGGATTTACAAGATGTTTCAGGATTTACATGTTCATCCTGAAAAATCCTGTCTACAACTGACTAGACATACACGCGCGGCACGCGTTCACTAACCCCACACGTCACCTCGTATGACAACGTCCCGGCAATCCGCGCCAGGTCTTCCGCCGGGATCTTCAGCTCCGCATTTTCCCGGTTCCAGCCAAGCAGGGTGATCTGATCGTCAACTTCAACACCAACAACGTCAGTCACGTCGATCAACGTGAGATCCATCGACACGCGTCCCACCACCGGCGCAAACATTCCACGCACGATCACATGCGCCCGATTCGAAAGGCCACGCATGTAACCGTCGTGATAACCGACCGGCGCCGTCGCAATCAAACTCCTTCGCGACGCCTCGAACGTGCAACCGTATCCAATCGTCTCGCCTGGCGGCACCCACTTCAGCAAACATATTCTCGAGTGCAGCGACATGACGGGCAGTAGCCCCGGACTCGGCGTCGCAAGTCCCAGCACATCACGCCAGAGTCCATACAACACGCCGCCCGGCCGCACGAGGTTTCCCCACGACTCGCGATATCCATAAACTCCCGCTGAATTGGCGAGATGCAAGTGCGTCGGACGATAACCGTGATCGCGAAACACCGTAATCGCGTCATCGAAACGCTCGATCTGATCGCGTGTTAAAGGCTGGCACGACGTGTCGTCGGCAGCAGCGAGATGAGTCATGACGCCGTGGATACGCACGTTACGAAATTGACTAAGCGCCGCGACGAATTCACTCAGTTGATCGAAACGAACTCCGAGCCGGCCCATGCCCGTGTCGACCTTTACGTGAACATCAGCGACAACCCCCGCGTTCACCGCAGCTTGATTCAGCGCCTCGATCATCTCGAGACGATAAACCACTGTGGTTAAGCCGTGTCGAATACAGGCCGCAGCCTGGCCCGGCCAGTAACCAGCGAGACATAGAATCGGCTGAGTGATTCCCGATTCGCGTAGCTCGATTCCTTCTTCAGGAAGCGCGACGCCAAACCAGTCTGCGCCTTCACGCGTGAGTCTGTGGGCGCACTCGACCGCGCCGTGCCCGTAAGCATTCGCTTTCACGACCGCCATGACGCGCGCCGTCGGACTTACTCGTTGTTTGACCTGATGGAAGTTTGCAGCAAGGTTGTTGAGATCGATCTCAGCCCAGGTCGGCCGCCGGGCAAGAAGGTTTTGTTCAGTTTGCGACATGCGTTTTGAGTAAATGTACCAAATTCTACGCCTCCATCTTGAAAATCTTGTTAATCCCGTAATCCTGTCTTAGACTGTCTCCGCCTCACAAACCTCGTTATGAAATTAAGAACTCCCACAGCCCTCCTGCTTATCATTCTCTCAGCCTTCTCGAGTGCTGCATCACAGACACGTGAAGGGTGGCGCAGCGTCCGCACCAACCATCTCTTCGTTATCGGCAACGCCGATCCGGAAAACCTGCGGCGGGTCGCGGTCTGGCTCGAGTTCTTCCATGCCGCATTCTCGCGCCTCGTCTCGCGCAATGTGATCGACTCGTCCGTTCCGACAACAGTGATCGTCTTTCGTGACGATGCATCGTTTACGCCGTTCAAACCCGTCTACCATGGACTACCCGCAAGTATCTCCGGGTTCTTCCTGCCGGGCGACGACGTCAACTACATCGCCCTCTCGCTCGATCCACGCGGAGATACTTACGCCACTGCGTTTCATGAGTACGTTCACCTGCACGTCAAAGACAACGTGCCTGGCGCGCCACTCTGGCTTAACGAAGGACTCGCCGAGCTTTACGAGGCGCTGGAATTCTCCGGTAGCGACGCCATCATCGGCATGCCCGACCACAATTACCTTTACCTCCTGCGCCAAAGAGAAATGCTGCCGTTGAAAACACTCTTTTCGATCGGCCCTGACTCGCCGCACTACAACGAGCGTGATAAGGCCGGAATCTTTTATGGAGAATCGTGGGCGCTCGTGCATTACCTGATGTTCGGCGATCGCGCGCGACAGGATCAGTTCAGAAAATTCCTGCAACGTATCGGCAATGGCGACGATGCGGCAAAGGCGATCGAAGCAACCTACGGGACGACTCTCGACGTGATCGAGCAGGAGCTGGAATCGTACGTGCGGCGCGGAACGCTGACGGCGCAACGCATCACGGGCATCGCCAACCCGGAAGCCTACCGTTCTTACACAGCCACGCAACGGTCAGGGCTGACTGACAGCGAAGCGTACTATTACCTCAGCGATCTATCCCTTCACATGGGCCGCCACGCCGTGGCCGAGCGTGGGCTCAAGGAGGCGATTGCGCAGGATCCGGGTTTTCTTCCTGCTTATGCGGCCCTCGGTTCGATGTACGTTGAGGAACGCCGCTACGCGGAGGCGAAGAAATATCTCCAGAAGGCGACAACCTCACCGCAGAGTTACCTGGTCCATTACTATTACGCGTACGTTTTGAGTCGTGAAGGAATGTCTGCAAGCGGCGAGGTCTCGCAATACTCGCGCGAGAATGCCGCGTTGATGCGCGAGCAGCTCCTGCAATCGATCAAGCTCGCTTCGAGTTATGCACCCGCATATTACTTACTCGGCGTCGTAGACTTCATGAGTGATCAGACCGACGAAGCACTCGAGATGGCCCAAAAGGCGCAGCAACTATCACCATCAAACAAGAACTACGCCGAGCTGGTGCAGGACATCAAACAGTTTCGTACCGGCAGCACGACGGCGCGCTCGCGTCGCGAGCCTATCAAGAGCGACACGATCGCCGAGCCAACGCGAATGACAACTTCACGCATGCTTGGTGGCGAGAGTGGTCCAGTAGCGATCAATGATGGGCAAACGGTCGACAGCTCAGGCGCATTGCCAACGATTGACGACGTAATCAACAAGTATATGCAAGCCATCGGCGGCGCTGCGGCGGTTAATGCGGTGACGAGCCTTGTGGTTAAAGGCACGGTCGACCTAGTCGGTGTGAGCAGAGGCGGGACGTTCGAAACCTACACGGTCCGGCCTAATAAGTCTGCCGGCTTCATAAAACCTGCGGGAGGTGAGCTGGTTGTGATGAGGGGCGACGCCGACTTCTATTCGATTATCAACCTCAAAAATAAGTATGCGAAGTTAACGCTGGTCGGCAAAAGCAAGATTGGCTATCGGGAAGTTTATGTGATCGATATGAAGCCGGTGAGTGGCGCCTCGGATCGGCTCTTCGTTGATGCTGAAAGTTACTTACCGGTCCGCATGAACACCGCGCGGGCTGAGATTTACTTCGACGACTGGCGTGAAGCTGACGGTCTTAAACTGCCGCACGTGATCACATACACTGTTCAGAAGCGCACCATGACGCTCACCGTGAAAGAGATCAAGATCAACGTTCCGATTGACGCGAAGATCTTCGCGCAGCCGTAGACAGGACTTAAGCTGATGACGTCCGCACATCAAACGATTGCATTTACGACTCGCCTCGGGGCACTCGTTGCGTCCATGATTTCTCATACGCGACACGTTGAATTTCAATATCCTCCTCTACAGCAGTTTTCTGTTCATGTGACGATCTTTCAGGCGTTGGCGATGGTGGATTTTGCCGCGAATCGTCGAGAACGTATGCAAGGAAGCTCTGCTTGGTTGTCTTTGAAAAGAAGATCGTAGCGAGACTCTGAGCAGAAACTTCTGCAGTTTTCTCAATTGCCTGTTTTGTTCGCGACCAAAACTTTTCTTTCTTCTCGAGTTCTCGCAGTCGTTGCTGCCAGCCGGGACCGCCGTCGCTTTCTTCTTTCTGCAGGATAGTTATTAAACGATAAAGAAAAACGCCGGCGCGAGACATTGGGTCGGGATGGTAGATAGGTATCTGCAAGTCAAACCTGCCGAACCTCTTTGCTGCATTATCGACCTGGTTCAGGTAGTTAGTAGCCAGGCAGTAGACGAGAGACTGCTCTTTCGCTGTCTTATTCAGCTTTATTAATTTTGGAAGCATTCCGGTGACCAGGAACTTGAATTCAGGCGGGTCCTCGGCGCCATCCGATCGCGTCCTATCAGTATTGCTCCGTGTCCGAACTACGGGCTCGAACTCATCGAGAAAAATAACCGCCTGAGTCAGCATCGCCAGTGATTCAAAAATTGCACGCGCCCGGCTTTCGATCACGTCGGTCCCCTGAACCATAAGATCGCTTGGGGAGAGACGGACCAGCGGAACGTTCGCAGAGGTAGCCAGCGCTTCGGCCAAGGTAGTTTTACCTGTCCCCGGAGGTCCATAAAAAACTGCTGAATACGCCTTTTGATAGATTGGCTCCGGGCTCTTTGTTGTATAGAAGTTCGGCAGCAACGCCCGCGTCAGGTGTGCTCTCATTTGCTGCAAACGGATGGCGACCGAGATGCCTTCCACTCTGGGAGGATCCTCTTCATACTGCTTGCGGTAATTTTTAGACGGCTTGAAGGACGACTGCAGTTCGTAGTCGCAATACATGAGTTCATTCAAACCGAGCTTGTCGCCAGATATTGGCGCTAAGCCGCTAAAAGAATCGACCGATGTATTTGGCCATTCGACGTTGAAATGCCTGAGCACCATGGCATTGATTCGTTCGTTGAGCATGCGTATGGTTCGGTCCAGAGCGAAAACAGCTATCGCAGTAACCCAAACAGATGGTTTCTGGCTTTCCGGCGCACCTCTGAAGTTCCAACCTATTCTTTCATTATCGGAAAAGACGATTGGATTTTCCTCGAATGCATTCAGAATCTTTCTCACCATTTTCGGGTCCAGGTCCACAGCGAAATCTCTCTGCAGCAACTGCGCAAAACATCGGGTCATTTCAAATGCAATAGGAATGAGTCTCAATCCTTGTGGCGTCGACTGAAAAGGACGGGTTGTTTGCAGACGTCCGTCCTCTGGCAGGAGATTTATCAATAGTCTTCTAGCTTCGGCGAGTTGTTCATTCTGTTTCCATTTTGTAAGTGCGCCAAAACATGCCGCAGCAAAGAGCAGCTCACCGGCGTCAAACTTTGCCGAGTTAGCTGCGTGCGCAAGCTCGCGATTAAGAACATCCTGGATGTAACGTTTGGCGGGCTCGATAATACGGTGAATTCGCTGATAAATGCGCGAATACTGCTCAACAAGGCGATCGAGAAGCTCTGGAAGATGCAATCCCTCAACGTTAGGATCCGGTTGAAACTCGCTCATGTATCTGGCTGCCTTTTCCGCCTCTTCGAGCGCCTCTTTGATGACATTAAGCCCTAGTTCATGCGAGCTTTCCGTTGCGGCAATACGCCAATCAAAATCCTGCAGACTGTTTTTCTCCCTCTCTCTGAACTTAGGGATAAGATCTTTCGCAGCTTCGATATTCTTGTAGGCGCGATCGGTCGCAGCCTTCAGAAGGTTTGGCAGCTGCGCGAGAACTCTCTCAACGGCTGCTATGTCTATCTGTCTCGTCCCTGTTAATGGAAACACTGCCGGTAATGGCGAAGGGTCTATTGGTTCGCTTGTAGTGTTTTGGTCGGACGGCGCGATCGAGTCGGGCGAAAGATCCAATGCTATTACGTTATGCCTCAGATCATTCGCAGCGTACCAATCCAGCACCATTCGCTCAAACTCAATGTTCAGACATTTTTTCCAATGCGAATCACCTTCCGGAAAAATCTTGAGGCGAGCGTCGACGTTCGGAATTGCCTTCAAACGCTCGAGGTCTAACCAGAGTTTCTTTGTTGTCTTGAAAAAATTTATGCTGTCGTAGATGGAGTCTTGAAACGCCAGGATGGCTCTTACACATTCGCCCGTCACAAACGCTGAAACTCTGCCTCCCTCACCAGCACGCGCGGCCCCGATTATCCAGTTTGGGAACGCGGCCAGGTACAACTCACGAACAATGCGGTAATAGCAGAGCATCGTTACTGTGCTAAAAACGGTTCGCGGCCTGCGAACGAGCGCATGCATCGTGCGCGCAGCAGTCAGAATCGGAACCGCATCGTCATAGTCAGGACTAGGGGGTAAGGGATTATTAGTACTGTCCTCAGTGAAGCGAGTCGTGATCATTTTGGTGAGCGCGTCTACCAGTCTGTGAGGGCTCTCAAACTTATACTCGCCCAGGTCTCGGTGGTTCAATGTTCTGACCAGTAACGCCACATCAATAGGGTGCCGGCCTCCTACCCACTCTTCACTCGAAAGATCATAATCGACCGCGAGTTGGTCGTAGCGTGAGTCTGTGAAATCTTTGGGAATGCTGGCGAGCGCTTGTCGTCCTCGCTGGCGAAGCTGCTTGGCACGATCGCGAAGAGTGTTCAGTTCACGAAGAGTATCGAGAAGAGTATCGTCCAGTGTGGCCATTTGAGATTCCTCCTTGACGCAGGTCTCCAGTTGGCTACGGATGGATGGCTGGCCTCCAGTGATGGAACTAGCACAGTTTCTCCCTCAGGGAGATTGCAGCGAGCATGCTATGAGATTCTCAATAGCTTGGAAGCCGGGCCGCTTAACGGTATGCAAGGATTAACAGCGGCTCGTGAGAGCTCAGCCCTCCTGGTAGCGTAGGCTCACCTTAAGCCCGCCAAATGGAGAAGTCAAGAGTTGTGAAGTTAGGGTCTATCCTTGGGGAACTGAAATCTAATTTTCGCGGTACAGGTTATCAAACCTCATACTCGACGGCGTGAAGCGCAGGTCAACTGTTCCGGTGGGGCCGTTCCGCTGCTTTGCGATGATTAGCTCGGCGATGTTCTTTCGATCTTCGGGCAGCGCTTCACGTTCCTCCGCGGTTTTGTATTGCTCTTCGCGGAAGATGAACGCTACGACGTCTGCATCCTGTTCCAAGGCGCCTGACTCACGCAGGTCTGCGAGTTGCGGTCGGTGATCGGAGCGCGATTCGGGGGCGCGTGAGAGCTGCGACAATGCGACGAGCGGCACGTTCATCTCTTTCGCGAGTCCTTTCAACTCGCGCGAGATTTGCGACACTTCCTGCTGCCGCGATTCAGTGCGCTTCGACGAGCCACTCATCAATTGCAAGTAGTCGACAATGATCAGATCGAGCTTTTTCTGTTCCGCCGCGAGTCGTCGAGCCTTCGCGCGCATCTCGAGGACGCTCAGTCCCGGTGTGTCGTCAAGAAAGATCTTCGTGTCGGCGAGTACGCCGAGTGACTTCGCGATCTGGGCCCACTCGAGTCGTGAAAGAAAGCCGTTGCGGAAACGCTGCGCGTCGATGTTGCCTTGCGCACAAAGCATGCGCATCACCAGCGACTCTTTCGACATTTCGAGTGAAAACACGCCGACGCACGCGCCCGAGAGAATCGCCGCATTCTCAGCCAGCATCAACGCGAAGCTGGTCTTTCCCATCGATGGTCGTGCGGCGAGGATGATCAGGTCGGCGTTCTGAAGTCCCGAAGTCATCTTGTCGAGATCGGCGAAGCCGGTGGTGAGCCCGGTCAGGACAGCCGCACGACCTTCCATCTCCTGGACCTTTTCAAGCAGTTGCTCCGCGATCGGTTTCACGTGCATGAAACCTTGTCTTACTCTTTCGTCGGCGAGCTGGAAGATCGCATGCTCGGCGTGATCGAGAATCAGCTCGGGCTCGTCTTCTTCGGCGAGCGCTTCCTGTGTGATCTTGTTGGAAGCTTTGATGAGCTGCCGCAACATCGATTTACCACGCACGACTTTTGCGTAGTGCGCGATGTTGGTTGAGTGCGGCAGGCCGTAAGTCAGGTTAGTGATGAAGCTGATCCCGCCGACTGCTTCGAGCGAGCTCTCTTTTTTCAACTCCTCGCCGATGAGAATCGGATTGATCTCCGCGCCACGCTCAAAGAGCATGATCATCGCGACGAAGATGCGACGGTGCGAAGGCACGTAGAAATCTTCCGGGCGGAGTTGTTCGATCGCCTGGCTGATCAGGCCGTTATCGAGCAGGACCGCGCCGAGTATGGCTCGTTCTGCTTCGGCACTGTTTGGGAGAGCCCGTTCGAAGGGCTGTTCGCGAATAGGGTCTGGAGTGGCCATAAGAAGACGCTGCAGTTCGTATTAAACATGCAGCGTCTATAATGTGCAAAAAATTTTCGGTTTTAAATCCCTAATTGATCCGCGTTAATCCGCGTTCGCTTCTTCCTCGGTGGGTTTCGCCAGATCGGCTTCCTGTTCCGGCGTCAGATGACCAACGATCACTTCGCCTTCCGGAGCCACTCTGATTTTCAGATCGATCGTGACTTCACGATGTAGTCTCACCGGAACGGTGTATTCGCCAACGCGCTTCAAAGGCTCGCGCAGGTGAATGCGATGACGGTCGATCTCGTAGCCACGCTCTCGCAGCGCCTCAGCCACGTCCATCGAAGTGACCGATCCGTAAAGGAGTCCCTGCTCGCCGGCTTTTCGCTTGAACTCGAGATCGAGCGTGCCCATCTGCTGCGACTGCGCTTCCGCACTCGAGCGCTCCTTTGCTTCCTTCTTCAACAGCGCCGCGCGCTCGGATTCGATTCCCTTGACGTTACCTGCGGTCGCTTCAACTGCGAGGTTGCGCGGCAGAAGGTAGTTGCGAGCATAGCCCGATCTAACTCTGACAATCTCACCACGCGCGCCGAGATCATCAACATCTTCGCGCAAAAGTACTTTCGTGTGTCCCATCTCGTTCTCCCTTTAGTCGGTCGTGTACGGAAGGAGCGCGATGTTTCGTGCGCGCTTGATCGCTTCCGCCAGCATGCGCTGGTGCGTTGCACAGTTGCCGGAGATGCGTCGCGGCAAAATCTTCCCGCGTTCCGGCAGGTAGTTCTGAAGCAACCTCACGTCCTTGAAATCGATAAGGTCTACTTTGTCGATACAGAACCGGCAAACGCGCCGGCGGTGCATACGGCGACCACCGCCGCGACCGCCGCCCATTGGCCGTCTATCGCCATCGTCATCGGAATCGTAACCACCGCCACCGCCGCGCTGGCGGTCTTCATAATTGGTTGCCATAACTTATCCTCTTAACTTGTAGATACCTATTCGCCGGCAGCTTCGGCAAACTCCATCGCCGGTCCACGACGCCGGTGCTCACCAGGCGTGGGACGCTTCGCAGCTTTACGAGCGCGACGATCCTTCAACTTCTCCGCGCGCCTGCGATCTTCATCCACGCGCACCGTGATGTAACGCAGCACGCGATCGTTAACGCGCATGCGGCGCTCAAGCTCGGCAATCTCTTTGCCCGAGCCCTCGATCTCGATCAGCACAAACGTACCGTCTTTGTGGTGCAGAATTTCATAAGCGAGCTTGCGCTTGCCCATCGTCTCGGCCTTGACCACCACACCACCTTGATCGGTAATGATCTGCGAGAAGCTCTCGGTGAGTTTCGGCACTTCGTCATCGGCCGTCGGGTCTACTATGAAGACCACTTCATACTGTCTCTTTGTATCCAACTCAAACCTCCAGTCAAAGGTCACACAATTCGTTCAATTAAACTCGCTCATCGCTTTCAAAGCGCCGTCCTTGATAATCGTTCGTATCGCGTTTGCACCCACCGCGATCTTCTCCTCGAAGATTGTTCGCTCACTGCGGGAAATCGTGTCGAGCACAAAACGCTTCGAATCCGAGATCGGATGTTCCGGCTGAATCCCGATCCGCAATCGGATGAATTCATTCGTTCCGATCGATGCGATGATCGATTTCAAACCGTTATGTCCACCAGCCGAGCCGCGCTCGCGTATGCGAATCTTGCCAACCGGCAAAGCGAGATCGTCAGAAATCACAACGAGCTGATCGATCGGTGCGCCGCTTTGGATCTTCGCAAGCAGACACGCGACCGCCTGTCCACTCAGGTTCATGAAGGTTTGCGGTTTCACTAATTTCGTCCGCGTGCCTTCAATCACGCCGCGACCCACTAATGAGCTGCACTCGCGGCTATTAACGCTGATGCCCTCGTCATGGGCCAACTTGTCAATCAACATGAACCCGAGATTGTGTCGCGTCGACTCGTACTCTTTCCCGGGATTTCCTAAACCGACGATCAACATTAGACAGGATTTACAAGACTTAAACAGGATTTACATGTAAATCTTGAAAAATCTTGTAAATCCTGTCTAACACTTCTCTAGCCTTCTTCTTCTTCGTCTTCCTTCTTACCCTTACCAATCACTTCGGGCTCGGCAGGCTCTTCACCTTCAGCAGGCGTTGCCGCAACCTCTTCCTTCACGATGCCGACAGTCGCAATCACCTGCTCGCCATCCGTAAGGATCTCGATTCCCTCAGCAACCTTGATATCCGAAACGTGCAAGTTCTCGTGAACGTCGAGATTGGTTACATCAACCTCGAGCGTGTCAGGAATCTCGCGCGGCTCGCAGCGGATCTCGATCTCGCGAATGATCTGCTCGAGCACGCCCTGCTTCTCACGAACGCCAACCGGTTCGCCGGTCAGATGCAGCGGCACCGTCACTTCGATCTTCTGACCTTTGACGAGTCTCGCCAGATCCGCATGAATCAAACGGCCCTTCACCGGATCGATCTGTCGATCGTGAAACATCACTTCGCTCACGCCGACGCCCTCGACGTCGATCGTGAAGATCGTGTTTCGCCCTGATTCAGAGCGAAGGATCGCAGCCAGTTCACGGAGCGGAGCCACCGCGGCGACAGTTTCCGCGTCACCGCCATAAACCGTAACGGGCACCATGCCCTCACGCCGCGCGCGCCGCGCATCGTTCTTGCCGCGACCGTCGCGCACCTTTGCCTGCACCTTGTATTCTTTTTTCTCCGCCATGATTTCTCCTCACAAACTTTCAGCGACCCGGGCCGCCATTACTTGGTGGCCCAGGTCGCTGATGGTCTTCAATAAGCCATCAGGTGTTTGCCCTTCGTCTAAACGAAGAGCGAGGAAACTGAAGTCTCCTCGTGGATCGACTTGATCGCTTTCGCCAGAAGCGGCGCGATACTTAGTACTTTTATTTTATCCAGCTCGCACGCATGATCGCGGAGCGGAATCGTATTGGTTACGATTACTTTTTCAATGTCCGACTCGCGCAGCAACTCGACTGCCTTGCCGGAAAACACCGGATGCGTGAAACACGCGTGTATTCGTTCAGCGCCGGCTTCTTTCAGCGCTTTCGCAACTTTCGTCAACGATCCGCCGGTGTCGCACATGTCGTCGACGATCAAACAACTGCGGCCACGAACGTCGCCAACCACGTTCATAACCTCGGCCACGTTGGCCTTCTCGCGCCGTTTGTCGCAAAGAGCAAGATCGGCGTTAAGCCGTTTGGCGTAGGCGCGCGCGCGTTCGGCGCCGCCTGTGTCGGGAGCCACCACCGTCAAATTCGGCAGCGGGTGCTCCTGATAATAGCCGATAAAAACCGGTGCAGCATACAGGTGGTCCGTCGGAATATCAAAGAAGCCCTGGATCTGCGCGGCGTGCAGGTCCATCGCCAGCAACCGATCCGCGCCCGCAATGGTGATCAAATTCGCCACCAGCTTCGCCGAGATCGGAACACGCGGGCGGTCCTTTTTATCAGACCTGCCGTAGCCGTAATAAGGAATCACGGCCGTGATGCGCTCGGCTGATGAACGACGGAAAGCGTCGAGCATCACGAGCAGCTCCATCAGGTGCGCATCGGTCGGAGGGCAAGTCGGTTGCACGATGAAGACGTCGCCGCCGCGCACGTTTTCATCGATCTGAAAATTGAACTCGCCGTCAGAGAAACGCTCCGGGTACGCTTTCCCCATGTCGCAAGTCAGGTGGCGGCAAATCTCTTCCGCCAACTTGGGGTTCGCATTTCCAGAAAAGATCTTGATGCCGCCGGTAGTGCCCATATCTTTTCAGAGTGACAAGAATTGGCTGGGGCGGGTGGATTCGAACCAACGAATGCCGGTTCCAAAGACCGGTGCCTTACCACTTGGCTACGCCCCAGTATCTGTTTTCTGTTTGCAGTTTTTAAGAGAGCGTAAAAAGGGGAATACCCGATGAATTCATTGCCCTGACATATTCTTCGCGTGAAATGGTTTCGCAGGGAAAAACTCGCCATCCTGCTTCACATCTCAGGTTCTCCAGACCGCGATCTCTCGCGACTTCGCTATCAAAGACACCAAACACGCTCGAACCGCTTCCAGCCAATAAAGCGCCCCACGCACCTGCCTCGAGCAGCGCGTGTTTGACGCGCTCGATTTCAGGCTCTATCTCAAAGATCACCCTCTCAAAGTCATTGCGCAGAGGCCATTGCCTGCTGTCGGCGGAATTCAGGCCCGCTAGGGAACTTGAAAGAATAGAGACGTAGTCAAAAGTTGTCAAGGAAGGAGCATTTAGAGATGCGTAAGCTGTTGCGGTGGACACTCGGGCGTTTGGAGTGATGACTATCAGGTACTGTTTTGGACCGTCTGGAAGCGACGTGAGATCTGCGCCAATGCCAGTTGCGGCACAGTTCCCGCCATGGAAGAAGAATGGAACATCAGCGCCTAAATCAGCCGGATCCAGCAGTTCTTCGACGCTGATGTAACCACCTTTCCAGAGTTTATTTATCGCCAGCAGCGCGACCGCCGTGTTAGACGAGGCGCCGCCGAGTCCGCCCTGTGCCGGAATCTGTTTCGCTAAGTGAATGTGGGCTCCAAACCAATCCTGACGGCACTCCCCCAAAAGGAGCGCAGCCCTGATGATCAGATTTGAGTTGTCAGTCGGAATTGTTGGATCGTCGCACGTGAGTTTAATGGGCCCATCGTCACTGAGTTGGATCGTTAACTCGTCGCAAAGTGAGATGGTTTGCAGGACGGTCACAACCTCGTGATAGCCGTCGGGTCGTTTACCGAGAATGCGCAGGATCCAGTTGATTTTTGCGAAGGAGGGAAACGTGAAAGGCGTCGTGATCAACGTGTGATGAAAGTCTGCGTCAGATAAATCGAACCGTCAGGACCGACAAAGCTGCCAATGGCCATCGCGCGAAAGTCGTTGGACAGTATGTTAGCGCGATGCTTCGAAGATTGCATCCACTGCTCGACGACGAACGCTCCCGGATCGTCGTAGCCGTTAGAGCGCGCGATGTTCTCACCGAGCGTGGAAAACTTCAAAATGCCGGCGGCGCGGGCGCGCTCAGGGAGACGCTTTCCATCGGGTGTGACGTGTGAGAAGTAGTTGTTCTGCGACATGCTCTCGGAGTGGATTCGCGCCATGCGACAGACATCCGCGTCCCAGGTTAGGGGTCGAAGACCGTTCTTCACGCGCACGAGGTTGGTCTGTTCGAAGGCTCGTTTTTCCACCTCGTTGGGCTCGACGACGGGCGCGGCGGGCGTAGATTTCACAGCCACCGGGTTGGCGGAGGTGATCAGTCTTGCCTCCTGACCAAAGGCAGGAATGGCGATAAATGCCAGCAAAAGTCCGGTAATTGGCAGTAGACGTAGCATAACCACGTCCAGAGTACCAAACCAGACAAACATAGTTCAACAAATTTCCGATGATCGATAGGTACAACTGTAGGGGTGGCCCTCCGTGGCCACCCGTTCGAGCGACCGCCTGATCTCCTAAAAACGGGTGGCCCCGGCCGGCCACCCCTACAGTTATGACCGCGTTAAGAGTTACGACTGACGGTCGGTGAAGCGGTACATGGTCTTGAGCCAGGAGGATTTGGTAGGGTAGGAGTAGATGAAAACTACGACGGCGATGGCGCCCGCCCAGTAGCTGTACCGCTCATTCCCAGTGATTAGAGTGGCGATGAAGCCGATTGCGGCTATGGCGGCCCCGATCAAGGCGATCTGAACTGTGGTTTTTTCCAGCGTTTTTATCAGCCCCGAGACACCCGCCAGTCCGGCAATATCCTGAAGCCGCATCGGCTGAAACTTCGTCCGTCGCCACACGACCGATCCCAGACCAAGTATCAGAATGACGATCCGGACCGCGATATCGAGAGGTGGATTGGGTTTCTCTACGAGGTAAGCGTCAGACAGAAAAGCCACGACCGAAAGGAGGATCGTGGCGATCAACAGGCCCACCACGGTCGTCGCTGCGGACTTGTGCCGTCGTGCTAACTCCGCCTGCGCTTCTGGCGAGGTGGGTTCCAACGAGGTAAGCCTCCTTAAGGCTTTACGACTGCTGCGGGCGCGCCGCCGTTGCCGTTCGCGCTCTTGGACTTCGAATCAGGAGCCGGCGCCGCCACTGGTTTCACTGTGCGCTGAGTCGGCGCGTCCGGCGTAGTCAGCGCCGGCAGGGTTCCGTTGTAACGAAGCGCCTCGTCGATCAGGTCAGTGCCTTCTTTGCCGTCCTTGCTGATCAGAATGCCATTCTTGTTGACCGTGACATCGGCTTTGCCCGAAACCTGTTGCATCAGGTTACCCATGAAGCTCTGCTGTTGGCGCTTCGAACATGGATTCGGCGCGCTCTTTTCAGGGATGGGAGCTCCGATAATGTTCAGT
>DASYFE010000106.1:0-5704 GCA_036498585.1 Pyrinomonadaceae bacterium
GGCCACGGAGGGCCGCCCCTACAGTTGCGCTCAACCGGACTCAAGTAAACCGCGCATTCGGAGGGCCGCCTCTAAGAGAGGTTCAACCGTCGCGCGAATGCGTGGGTTTGCGTAACCGACCCAGCTCACGTCGGGCTCGACTGCGAGACGCGCGTTGAGTGGACCACCATTCGCGCCGGTAACAATCACTCCTGCTTCACGTGCGATAAGCTCAGCGCACAAGTCGTACGGATGACAACACAGCAGCTTCGGCAACCCGCGTTCAGTCGTGACTGGATCCATGTGCGCTCTAAGATCTGCCGTGAAGCGATCGTGTCCAGTGATCAACTCGTAAAGCTGCCCACCCGTGGACGTGTATTGATCTTCGAAGCACTGCGCCTTTCCGGATAGTGCTGGGCCGAGCGCGCCGCGAACAATCTCATCATCGATAGCAGCGAGAACGTCTCGCACGCCAGGAAAGAATCGAACGACCTGCGAATAGCTCTGATCGATGTTAACTGCGGTCGAGGGATGGAGCTCGAGAGGCGCGTGCTCGCCCGTTATGCGATTGAATCGTTCCGCGTGAAAGCCCTCGCCGCGAACAGCCCAAAGCACGTCGGACAGATGCTGCTTCACGAGCGGTATCTCTGTTTGCACCGCGAGCCGGATGTCACTCAAGCTTGTGTCTGGACCACGATTAGGAGCGACGCCAGTGAGTATCCAGCCGCTGCGTTTCTGATACATCAAACCGCGCGTGCCATCGATCGGATCCACGATGATTCGCCAAACAACATCAGACTCCGCTGTCCCACGCGGCATCGTGATCTGACCATCACTCAACCCCTCCGCGATGAGTAGCACAGGCGCGTGCGGCGCCACTTCGCGCTCGAAGAAGTCGATCAACACTTCTTCACTAACACGATCGATCGCGAATATCGTGTCGCTTTCCTCTTCAGCAACTACTTCCGCAAGCTCGCCCGACCCTGCCCTCTCACACGCCTCAACCACCGCAGCGCGAATCGTTTCGTGCAAGCGACGCAAGGGTTCAAGCAGCGTGCGGATGTCTGTCATTTCTCTTTGTAATGGACGCCAGCTTGCGCGCGCAGCTCGGCCGCTTTCTCGTCCGGCGAAGTGTCGCTGAGAAAATTGCCACCGCCAACTTCCGGGCCCGCGAGAAACTTCAACAAATCCGGTTTGCGCAACGGCGGATGAAACTCGATATGAAAATGAAAACCGCCGTAATCACCGCCGTCAGTAGGCGCCTGGTGCAGCGGCATGACGTAGGGAAATGACATCTGCCAGAGATTGTCGAATCGGACCAGCACGTCTTTCAACACGCTCGCGAAGTCGAGAACCTCACGCGTGGAGAGCGCCGCCAGACTCGGGTGCGTCTGTTTCGGAGCGACAAACACTTCATAAGCATAACGCGCAAAGTAAGGCACGAACGCAATCGCCGTTTCGTTTTCCGAAATGATGCGCGTGTCTGCCTGTTGCTCGGCGGCGATGATCTCCTGGAAAAGCACGCGACCTGTTTGGTCGAGATATCGCTGACTTCCACGCGCCTCGGTCTCGATCGTCTTGAAGACAAAGTTCGTCGCATAGATCTGGCAATGCGGATGCGGATTTGAAACTCCGACTACTTCACCTTTGTTTTCGAAGATGAGCACGTGCTTGATATCGGGCATGCGACCGAGCTCGTCATACTGTTTCTGCCAGACGTGCAGCAGTTGCTGAATCTCAGCAATGCTTAGCTCGGCGAGCGTGAGATTGTGTTTGGGACTGTAACAAATAACGCGCGCGACTCCGCGAGCGGGACGATTTTGATAGACACCCACGGGCGCTTCGAGCATAGACGGCGCCGCGGGCGACACGCATGGATGATCGTTATCGAAAACGAATGTCTGATCATACTGCGGATTATGTGCGCCACTGACGCGCGCGTTTCCCGGGCAGAGATAACAATCAGGCACGTACGGCGGCAACACCGGCGCACTTTGCTTCACCGTGCCGCCACTCCACGGCCGATCCTGCCGGTGCGCCGCCACAATTACCCACTCTTCTCGTAGCGGATGCCACCGCTCTTCCCAAGTCATTTTGTGTTTTTGTGCCGTTTTGTAGCCACTATCTCGCTATTATTCGAATCCCGTAAACAGTCGCGGTTTCGTTGCCACCGGTTGATTGAAAACGCACGGTCACTTTCTGCTTGTCTTTAACAAGCTCCGCGGGAATCTTGTAATCCACATCGTAGAACCTGGCTGTTGGACTGCCCGGCGGGTAGCGTTCGATCGTTCCCTCACCGACCGTTTGTCCATCCACCAGGATTTCAAATGATCGCCTCGCGCGTTCCTGGGTATTCAAAGTCACCACGAGCGCGAGGGGCTTCGCCGGATCGACCGGCAACTCGTAAGAAAACCACTTCCGCGCTCGCCTTCCCACAAGGCCCACCTCGCGATCCGGAGCCGACTCTTCACTCTTCGGATTGAAACGCTTCTCTTTCTCAGCGTCTCCCGGCGGCACAAAAGCCACGGTCGCCGCTTCCAACTTCTGTTGCCTTTCTCTTTCAGCTTTCAACTCTTCGATCTTTTTGGTCCAACTGTCGTTTGTATCGAGATCCCAGTAGACGGAATATGTTCGGCGATGCAACCGGTAGAACGGAACAAAGTCTACTTCACTCGCCTGGCCCTCCGTGCTGCGGCCAACACCGACCGTGCGAAACACACCGAGGTTGTCAGCGACTGGCTGTAACCATTCCGTCAAAGGCTTGTCTGACGTGACCAGCGACGGCGAGTCTGAAGATTTACCCCGTCGCTCCGGCCCGAGATCACCGGCGAGCACGAGTGGTCCCCACATCAACGCAGCGCGACGGTTGTTGTCTGGCAGTGCTTCGATGCGCAGCGTCTTCGGCAACACAAGCGAAACACTGTCGCCAGTTTTCCACGTTCGTTTCAGCTCGACGTACGATCCGGGCTGAGACAGCGTCCCTACATTCATTCCATTCACCTTTACAGCGAAGCCGGCGCCGGCCCACGATGGTCGTCGCAAAGCTAATGTAAAAGCCTTCGGTCGTGGCAGAGTTAATTTCAAGCGAGCGGCGTCACCTTCAGGAAAGGTCGTTGACATCGTTACTGTCGCACTGTGCCAGTTTGCCGTTGAAGGAACGTACAGGTTGATCCAGAATCGATCGTCTGACTCATAATAGATCCCGTCGCCATGCAAGGCGTGACTCTCCATGCCACTGCCCACACAACACGTAAAATCGCGAAACATGTCCTGGTAGTCATGGCGCACTCCTCGACCAATCGGCACCATGTAACAGGTGCGGCCATCCTCCGGATCCATCGAAGCGAGAATGTGATTGAACAACGCTCGCTCTTCAAACTCCGCATACTTGATGTCCGGATGAATCGCGAACAGACGGCGTGTCATCTTCAGCATGTTGTAGACGTTGCACGTCTCGTTTGTTCGCCCGTCTACGCGCTCGGCGAGCTGATCGGGTGGTCCGAAGTATTCGTCTTTGCCGTGCCCGCCGGTGGCGTAAGTGTGATCGTTGACGACGGCGTCCCAAAAGAACTCCGCGGCTGTGCCTTCAGACTGCTCACCGGTGTAGATGTATTGCATCAACACGCCGAGCATCTTCGGAACTTGCGTGTTGCCATGTTGCCCGGCGAGTTTATCTTCGCGACGTTTGAGTGGATCGAGAAAGGCGTTGTGATCGAAACGGTGTGAAAGATCCAGCCAGCGCTTATCACCAGTGTCAGCATAGAGATCTGCCAGCACCTCATTCATGCCGCCGAATTCAGTGTTGAGCATCTGCTGCGTTTGTTCTGGAGTGAGCCTCGTCAGGATTGTTTCGGCCCACTCGGCAAACCTGGTTTCGAGCTCCAGCGCCGTGCGATTGCCGGTGAAGCGATAAGCGTCGCGCAGACCGGCGAAAGTCTTATGCAGCGTGTACCAGGGAGACCAGAGGCCGTTCAGATCGAAGAAGCTTGATTTGATGTTTCCTTTCGCGACTTCCGCAAACTTCTCTCTGAGCCCGGCGACTGCGCCGAGATAGCCGTCAGCGTTCTTGTCCTGAACTTCCTTCATCTCCTTCACGAGATAGTCGGCTCGTTCTTTGAAACGAGGATCGCCTGTGGCGGCAAACATGAGAGACACGCCCGAGAGATAATGACCGGCGATGTGGCCGGTGAGATTTTTGCCGTCGCCGTCCCAACCCGGATAACCTTCGGCTTTTGGTTGGAGGCCGGCGCGCTTGCGGTAATAGGCCATCATGCGATCGGGCTCGAGCTTGAGGAGGTATGCGGCGTCGAGTTCCTGTGCGTGTTTCAGAGGGCCGCCTGTGATGCGCACGGACGAGAGCGGCAGCGGTCGCGCGACATCAGGGATCGCATTCTTGATCGATTGAGCCCGAACCACGCTCGTTAGTAGCAGGACCACGAGCACCACACTAAGAGTTTTAGTTTTCATAACTCAGTGTTAGACAGGATTCACAAGATTATTCAAGATTAACATGTAAATCCTGTGTAATCTTGTCAATCCTGTCTGCGACTGACTTTGCATAAAGCGCGCAACCAGTCTAACGTAACGCCATCATGTGTGGCAGGTTTACGCTTAAAACTCCCGAGCGGGTGAAGTTCGAGCGACTCGCGAATACTTTCGATCTCGACAACATCATCCCGCGCTATAACATCGCCCCGACTCAAAACGTCCTCGCCATCATCGAACACGACGCGGTCAGGGAGATCACAAACCTGCAATGGGGCCTCATTCCTTTCTGGAGTAAAGACGCGAAAGGCTTCATCAATGCGCGCGTCGAGACGATCGAAGAAAAACCAACGTTCAGCGAGTCGTTTCAACGACGACGCTGCCTCATTCCCGCAGACGGTTTTTACGAATGGGAGAGAGTCGGAAAGAAGATCTCCCAGCCCTACTACTTCAAGATGAAAAATGGCGCGCCGTTCGCCTTCGCCGGCGTTTGGGACCGCTGGAAACAGAATGGCAGCACGCTATACTCCTGCGCGATCATCACCACCACTGCGAACGAGCTGTTATCTACAATCCATCACCGAATGCCGGTGATCATGCCGCCCCAATCACACGATCTCTGGCTGAATGAAGAATCGAGAGCGGCGGACCTGAAAGAGATCCTGATCCCATTTCCCGCCTCAGAGATGACCAGTCACGCAGTCAGCCGTGACGTTAACGATACTAAAAGCGACGGCGAGCAGCTTCTGAATCCCGTCGACCCGACCATCGGCGTCAATCTCAGATTGTTCTGATACAAAATTATTGTGCGGTCGCGGTCTTTTGTGCCATCCTTATAGCGGCCGTTTAACTCGCGCCAGCCCTACCCCTCATAAATAAATACTTGAAATTCGAGAGGTCGATATGACGACACGTAAAACTGTTGGCTGGCTCGTGTTTGCCGCCCTCGCGATGATCTTTATTCTACAGGTGCCCCGCATCGCGGCTCGTGGCTACATAAGTCTCGGCTCTTCTTACTTCACATTGAAAAGGTATGAAAAAGCTGAAAAAGCGTACCTCCACGCGAAAGCCCTCGCGGACGACTCGTGTGCTGCATGCGGATTGGGAATGACTTACAACGCCCTCGGCCGTTACGACGACGCCGAAAAGGAATTTCAGCGAAGTATGCGTCTCGATCCCAACGATGCTTGTCCCTACGCTCAGTCGGGCACGATGTATTACGACCTCGGCAAGTATAAGG